>NZ_JBEXYS010000005.1:0-447244 GCF_040631045.1 Streptomyces sp. NPDC005706
CGGGGTATCAACTAATCTGGCGTTGATTTTTGGCACGCTGTTGAGTTCTCAAGGAACGGTCGCTTCCTTTGTACTCACCCTCTCGGGCTTTCCTCCGGGCGCTTCCCTTCGGTCTTGCGTTTCCGACTCTATCAGATCTTTTCTCGACCCGATTTCCTCGGTGCTTTCCAGGTTCCCGCTCTCGCGTTTCCCTTTCCGGCGGTTCCGACTCTATCAGATCCTTTCGGCGTCCGATTCCCGGTCGGCGGGTTTGTCTTCGCGGCTGTTGGGCCGTTCCGACGAGTGAGACTTTAGCGGATTCCCGGCTCCCGAGCTAATCGGGGGCCGCGTCCTTTCGAACGTGGATTCCTCATTTCGCGAATACGCACGCCAAAACAGCCGACGCGGAACGTCGATGAAGTGGCTGGTACCTGCGGAATCGCTGTCCGGGGACCGACCGAGGTCGGCGCTCACGTCGGACAACTCGGAGAACACTACGCACGGGGCCGGGGTGTGTCAACTCACCCCCGAGGCCACAGGTGAGGCGTACCCTGACGGCATGACCACGCATACGTGTAGCCAGCTCTGGTGGGCCGCCTGACGGCGGCCGACTCACGTATGCACTCAACGGCCGCCGCTTCGGCGGCCGTTCTCGTATCTCCTCCAGGACTCCGGGGGCCGGCCGGTCGGAACGGCGGTCTCGATCAGGAAATGGAGCGGAGATGACACGGGTCTTCAGCGGGATCAAGCCGACCGGGCATCTGACCCTCGGCAACTACCTGGGAGCCATGCGCCGCTGGGCCGAGGTGGACCAGCACAGGTCGGACGCCCTGTTCTGCGTCGTCGACCTGCACGCCCTGACGGTGGACCACGATCCGGCCCGGGTGCTCAGACTGAGCCGGCAGGCGGCGACGCTGCTGCTCGCGTCGGGACTCGACCCGGAGCTGTGCACCGTGTTCCTGCAGAGCCACGTCGACGAGCACACGCGTCTGTCGTACCTGCTGGAGTGCGTGGCGACGGACGGCGAGATGCGCCGCATGATCCAGTACAAGGAGAAGGCGCCGCGCGAGCGTGGGCGGGGCGGGAGCGTACGGCTGTCGCTGCTGACGTATCCGGTGCTGATGGCGGCGGACATCCTGGCCTACGGGGCCGACGAGGTGCCGGTCGGCGAGGACCAGACGCAGCACGTCGAGCTGACGCGGGACCTGGCGGTGCGGTTCAACCAGCGGTACGGGCAGACCTTCGTGGTGCCCAGAGCCACTCCTCCGGAGGTGGCCGCCCGGGTGATGAACCTTCAGGACCCGACGTCGAAGATGGGGAAGTCCGACGACTCCGGGCCCGGGATCGTCTACCTGCTCGACGAGCCGGACGTGGTGCGCAAGAAGGTCATGCGGGCCGTGACCGACAGCGGCCGGGACGTGGAGTACGACCGGGAGGCGCGGCCGGGGGTGGCGAACCTGCTGGAGATCCTCGGCGCCTGCACGGGCGGGGACCCGCAGGCGCTTGCCGCTGACTACGACTCGTACGGCGCCTTGAAGAAGGACACCGCGGAGGCCGTGGTGGAGGTGCTCAGGCCGGTGCGGGAAAGGCACCGGGAGCTGTGCGCGGACCCCTCCTATATGGAGGGGGTGCTTCGCCGGGGCGCGGAGAAGGCCCGGGCGATGGCGCGGCCGACCGTCGACGCCGCCTATCGCGCGATCGGTCTGGTGCCGGCCGTGTCCGAGCCCGCACCGGACTCGGCCCCGTAGGGAAGCCGGACGGCTCCGGGGCGGTGGGGGGAAATCGGTGTCCCGCCGCCCCGGGTGCGGTCGTTCTCTTTCAGTCCTTCTTGCCGGAGGCCAGTTCGCGGCTCCGGTCGCGGGCGGCCTCCAGGGCGGCGATGAGGGCGGCGCGTACGCCGTGGTTCTCCAGCTCGCGGATGGCGTTGATCGTCGTACCGGCGGGGGAGGTCACGTTCTCGCGCAGCTTGACCGGGTGCTCGCCGCTGTCGCGGAGCATCACCGCGGCGCCGATGGCGGACTGGACGATCAGGTCGTGGGCCTTGTCGCGGGGCAGACCGAGCAGGATGCCGGCGTCGGTCATGGCCTCGACCAGGTAGAAGAAGTACGCCGGGCCGGAGCCGGACAGCGCGGTGCAGGCGTCCTGCTGGGTCTCGGGGACGCGCAGGGTCTTGCCGACACCGCCGAAGATCTCCTCGGCGTGGGCGAGGTGCGCCTCCCCGGCGTGGCTGCCCGCGGAGATGACGGACATGGCCTCGTCGACGAGGGCGGGCGTGTTCGTCATGACCCGGACGACCGGGGTGCCGGCGGCCAGGCGCTCCTCGAAGAAGGAGGTGGGGATGCCGGCGGCGCCGCTGATGACCAGGCGGTCGGCGGGGAGGTGCGGGGCGAGTTCGTCCAGGAGGGCGCCCATGTCCTGCGGCTTGACCGTGAGGATCAGGGTGTCGGCGGTCTTGGCGGCCTCGGTGTTGGTGACCGCGGTGACTCCGTGGCGGGCGCGGAGTTCCTCGGCGCGTTCGGGGCGGCGGGCGGTGACCAGGAGATCGGCGGGGGCCCAGCCGGCCCGGATCATTCCGCTGAGCAGGGCTTCGCCGATCTTGCCGGTGCCGAGGACTGCGACTTTCTGGCTCATGCGGTTCAGTCTGGCACCGGGGCCGTGGGGTGCGGGCCGTTGTCCGGCTGACGGAACGCGGACCGCCTGCCACGACCGGCCCTACGCCGTCCGCCGTCGCAGGGTCGCCGCGCCGAGGACCAGGACCAGGACGGCGCAGCCGGCCACGATCAGTACGTCGCGCAGGAACGTGGCGGTCATGTCGGTGTGGTGGAGGACCTCGTTCATGCCGTCGACGGCGTACGACATGGGCAGGACGTCGGAGACGGCCTCGAGGGCGGGGTGCATGTCGGAACGGGGTGTGAAGAGTCCGCAGAGCAGGAGCTGGGGGAAGATCACCGCGGGCATGAACTGGACCGCCTGGAACTCGGAGGCCGCGAAGGCCGAGACGAAGAGACCGAGGGCCGTGCCGAGCAGGGCGTCGAGGAGCGCGACGAGCAGGAGCAGCCAGGCCGAGCCGGTGACGTCCAGGCCGAGGAGCCAGAGCGCGAGTCCGGTGGCGAGGGCGGACTGGACGACGGCGAGGGCGCCGAAGGCGAGCGCGTAGCCGGCGATGAGGTCCGCTTTGCCCAGGGGCATGGCGAGGAGACGTTCGAGGGTGCCCGAGGTGCGTTCGCGCAGGGTGGCGATCGAGGTCACCAGGAACATCGTGATCAGCGGGAAGATGCCGAGCAGCGAGGCGCCGATGTTGTCGAAGGTGCGGGGGCTGGCGTCGAAGACGTAGCGCAGCAGGACCAGCATCAGGCAGGGGACGAGGATCATCAGCGCGATGGTCCGCGGGTCGTGCCGGAGCTGGCGCAGGACTCGGGCCGCGGTGGCGGTGGTGCGGGTGGCGTTGAAGGCGCCGGTCGGGGCGGCGGCCGCCAGGGGTGTCGTGCTCATCGTGTCGTCTCCTCGGTGCGGTCCGCGGCGGCGTCCTGGTCCACCAGGCGGAGGAACGCGGCCTCGACGGTGTCGGTGCCGGTACGGGCGCGCAGGGCGTCCGGGGTGTCTCCCCCGGCCTCCGGCCGGGAGGTGCCCCCGGCGAGGATCCGGCCGTCGCGCATCAGGAGCAGCCGGTGGCAGCGTTCGGCCTCGTCCATGACGTGGGAGGAGACGAGGAGGGTGACGCCCCGGTCGGCGACGAGGGCGTGGAAGAGGTTCCACAGGTCGCGGCGCAGGACGGGGTCGAGGCCGACCGTCGGTTCGTCCAGGACGAGGAGTTCGGGGGCGCCGAGGAGGGCGACGGCCAGGGAGACGCGGCTGCGCTGGCCGCCGGAGAGGTTGCCGGCGAGGGCGTCGGCGTGGCCGGTGAGGTCGACGTCGGTGAGGACGCGGGCGACGTCGTCGCGGCGGTCGGGCCTGGTGCGGCCGGGGTCGAGGACCGAGGCGAAGTAGTCGAGGTTCTGGCGGACGGTCAGGTCGTCGTAGACGGAGGGGGCCTGGGTGACGTAGCCGATGCGGCTGCGCAGGGTGGGGTGTCCGGCGGGGCGGCCGAGGACGTCGAGGGTGCCGGAGACCTTGGCCTGGGTGCCGACGATGGAGCGCATGAGGGTGGATTTGCCGCAGCCGGAGGGGCCGAGCAGGCCGGTGATCCGGCCGCGCGCGACGGTGAAGCCGAGGTGGCGCAGGACGGTGCGGGAGCCGCGGACGACGGTGAGGCCGTCGGCGCGCACGGCGTCCGGTGCCGTGGGCCGGGGTGGATCGGACACATAATTCATCACGCGATGAATAATCGTCCGGCGAGCCGGTGCCGTCAAGGGGCGCGTTCGTGTGCTCCCGGACGCGGAAGCGGCGGCCGGTGTGACCGGCCGCCGCTTCCTCTCGTCGGTGATGTGGTGTCAGGGCTTGGTGGCGACGAGCAGGAGCACGTCGTACGTCTCCTCGACGACGCCGCCCGGGAAGACCTTCAGCAGATGGGCGCGCTCCTCCTCCAGGAAGGCGTCCCTGCGCTCCGCCGGCGCGACCAGGAGCGCCGAGTGGCTGCCGATGTTGGCGAGGTGGGTGTCCAGCGGGACGCGGCGGCTCCAGCGGATGTCACGGCGGGTGAAGCGGAGGCGCCCGGTGGGGTCGGCCTGCGCGCGGTCGCCGGCCCCGCGCTTCTCGGCGGGGATGTCGACCCCGACGAAGCGGGCGGTCCGCTCGGCCGACTCGGCGATCCACTCGACGTCGACGGCGTCGGTGTTCCACCACAGCGCCAGCGTCCCGCCCGGACGCAGCACGCGCAGCGCCTCCGGCACCGCCCGGGCGGGGTCGGTCCAGTGCCAGGCCTGGGCGTAGGTGAGGAGATCGGCGTGGGCGTCGGCGACGGGGAGGGCGTTGCCGTCGCCCCGCACGACGGGGACGTCCGGCAGGGCGCGGCGGAACTCGGCGGCCATGCCCTCCCCCGGTTCGACCGCGAGGACGTCGGCCCCTCGGGCCCGCAGCAGGGCGGTGGCGATACCGGTGCCGGCGCCGACGTCCACGACCCGGGCGCCGGACAGGGGGCGGCCGGCCAGATCCTCCACCGCGTCCAGGAGGGCGGGCGGGTAGGAGGGACGGTTGGCGGCGTACTGGGCGGCCGCCGCGTTGAAGGAGTGGGCGCGCAGGCCGCGCGACGGCTCCGCGGTGTGGGACGTGGTCATACCGCCATGCTGTCCACGCCGGGGGGCGGGGACACAAACGGTTTCAGGGGCGCGGCGGCGCCGAGCCGTGCCGCCGGCCCCGGGTCAGCCGCGGCGCTTCCGCTTCGACGGGTTGCCCGTGCGCCGGGAGGTCCGGCGCGCGTACTCCTCGCGGGCCTTGTCGTACTCCTCGCGGTGCAGCTTCTCGCCCGGGGCCTCGGTGAGGGCGCGGAAGAAGTAGGCCAGCAGCGAGCCGACGAAGCCGATGGCGAGCAGGCCGCGCAGCGAGGCCTGCCGCTGGGGGTCGTGGCGCCTGCCGAACCCCTCCCAGGTGTTGCGGAAGGCAAGCGCGCTGCAGATCGCGAACATGGCGATGATCAGCACGGTCACGAAGGCGCCGGTGCCGGCGATCTGCAGGCCGTCGTAGGCGAAGCGCAGCACCAGGCAGGAGACGACGGCCGCGGCGAGGGAGCCCGCCGCCACGCCGGCCCGGCGGGCCGCGTACCCGTGGTCCTGCTCCACCCAGGAGGTGCCGAAGAAGCGGAGGGGTTCGGGCCGGGGCCCGCCGCCCGCGGTCTCGCCGCGCGCGGAGCCCGCCTGGTCCTCCGGGGTGCCGGTGTCGTCGCTCACGTGACGATTATGGCTCCGGACGCGGGCGGGCTCCGGGCGGGGTCAGCCGCAGCGCGGGGCGATGTAGCCGTCGCTGCCGGTCTGGACGTAGGCGTCGGAGACGTACTGGCCGTTGCTGATGTTGTCCCAGATCTTCGACGTGCCGTACGGACCCGTCACCGTCGTACCCGGCGACTGGCAGTACACCGGGACCTTGGCTCCCTCGGTCAGGACGCGGACGATTCCGTAGTCGGTGCCGGGGCCGTTTCGGACGTTGAGACGGACTCCCGGCGCCACCGAGTAGTAGCGCAGTGCCTGTGTCGAGACCGCGGCCTCCTCCGCACCACCGCCGTCGGTCTCCTCGACGCGTTCGACAGACATCGATTGCCTCCCCCGTTCGTCCCCATCGCTGTCATGGGGTCGCGTTTCCATCCCCTTGAGGCGAGTCGGACGACGTGTCCGCGACTCGCACGCGGAGGCTAGCAAGCCGCCTCTGTCTCGCACGAGTCATCGACTAGGCTCCGTGCGTCGCGCGCACGGACGAACAGCACGGGGGTGGTCCATGGCGCCGCAGCGCAGCATTGGAGCGGGCGCGGAAGCGGAACTTCCCGAGTACGCCGGCCGGTATCGCCTGGAGTCACACCTGGGTTCCGGCGGCATGGGTGTGGTCCATCTGGCCCGCAGTGACTCCGGGTTGAAGCTCGCGGTGAAGGTCGTCCACGCCGAGTTCGCCAGGGACCGCGAGTTCAGGGGTCGTTTCCGGCAGGAGGTGGCCGCCGCTCGCAGGGTGAGCGGCGCCTTCACCGCGCCGGTCGTGGACGCCGACCCCAACGCTGAACGCCCCTGGATGGCGACGCTGTTCATCCCCGGTCCGACTCTTTCGGATCACGTGAAGCGGAACGGCCCCATGCCGTCGGCGCAGTTGCGCCGGCTCATGGCCGGGCTCGCGGAGGCCCTGCGTGACATCCACCGGGTGGGCGTGGTGCACCGGGATCTCAAGCCGAGCAACGTCCTGCTCGCCGAGGACGGGCCGAAGGTCATCGACTTCGGCATCTCCCGGCCGAAGGACAGTGAACTTCGCACCGAGACGGGCAAACTGATCGGTACGCCGCCGTTCATGGCGCCCGAGCAGTTCCGGCGGCCCCGCGAGGTCGGTCCGGCGGCGGACATCTTCGCCCTCGGTTCGGTGCTGGTGCATGCCGCCACCGGCCGCGGGCCGTTCGACTCGGACAGTCCCTACGTCGTGGCCTATCAGGTGGTGCACGACGAGCCGGATCTGACGGGAGTGCCCGAGAACCTCGCTCCGTTGGTGCTCCGCTGTCTCGCCAAGGAGCCGGACGATCGTCCGACCGCGGACGAGCTGATGCGGGAGCTGCGGTCCCTGGCCGCCTCGTACGACACGCAGGCGTTCATACCTGCGCAGCGGACGAGCGAGGACGGCAGGAAGCCGCACGTGCCCGACGAGCCGCACGTGCCCGACGAGCCGGCCGCGCCGCGGTCCGGAACACCGCGCCGCCGCGGAAGCCGCGCGGCGGCCGTCGGCGCCGCGGGCGTCGGTCTGGCCGTGCTCGGCGCCCTGGCCGCGATCCACGTGTTCGACGGCCCGCGTGACACGCCTGGTCCGAAGAGCCCGCGCATGTCGCCGGCGTCCGCCGCGTGGACAGCCAGGCCGACCGGCGCGGGCAAGAGCATGCCCCAGTGCTCGTACGGTGCGCGGCGACTGCTCTGCGCCCGGCCCGGCACGGTGTTCGCGCTGTCTCCCGACGACGGCGCTCTGCTGTGGCGGCACCCGGTGGCAGGGCAGGCGTCGAGCGAACCGCCCGCCGTGTCCGCGGGACTCGTGCAGACGTACACGAGAGGAGATCGACTGGCTGCTCTCGCGCCCGCCACGGGCAAAGAGGTCTGGCGACGTCCGCTGCCCCCCGGCACGACTGTTCATCGCGCGGACGACATGGTCCTGCTCATCCGCCCCGACGGGACGGTCACCGGCGTGGACGCCGCCACCGGTGACACGCGGTGGCGGCGTGCGTTCCCCGGACAAGGCACGCCGACCGTGCGGTCCTTCTCGGGAGACCCACTGGTCTACACGGTCCGCACGAACACCGACGGCTCCAGCACCTGGGCGAGCGCGGTGGATCCACGTACGGGGCGGGTGCGTTGGGATGGGCGACTCGCCGGGACGCTGCAGCCGGTCGGCGCCCAGAGCGGCTCGGTCTTCTTCCTCGCCGTCAACAGCGTTTACGGCAGAGCCGAAGAAGTCGTCCGTTACAGACCCGCGTCACAGGAGACGCACCGAGTCCAACTGCCCGTCCCGCTCGACGACGCCCAAGCCACCGTGCGGGGGCGGAACGTCTACCTCCTGGGTAGCACCGGCTCACTGGCCGCCGTCGACATGGACGCACGAGAAGAACTGTGGCGCCTGGAAACCTCGGCAAGCCATGTCTCCGCACCGGTCACCGACGGCAGGAGGGTGTACTTCAGTCTGGCCGACGGACGGCTTCTCGCGGTGGACGCAGTCCGAGGGAAGCTGATCGGCCAGACACCGGCACGGCTGGGGTCGGACCCGGCCCAGGTCGTGGGCGCGCCCTCCGCGCCCGTCCTCATCGGCCCGCGCGTCTACGCCACCGCCCCCGACGGCACCGTCTTCGCCGTCCCCGCGAAGGACCCCGCGGCCTGGTGAGACGGCTCGAGGGGCCGCCCCCGGTGGAGACGGCCCCTCGGGGAACTCCGGGTCAGCCCAGCTTGCTGACGTCGCGCACCGCGCCCTTGTCGGCGCTGGTCGCCATGGCCGCGTAGGCGCGCAGCGCGGCGGAGACCTTGCGGTCGCGCTTCTTCGGGGCGTACGCCCCGGCCAGCGCCTGGTCGCGCCGGGCCAGCTCGGCCTCGTCGACCAGCAGCTCGATCGTGCGGTTCGGGATGTCGATGCGGATGCGGTCGCCGTCCTGGACCAGGGCGATGGTGCCGCCGGACGCCGCCTCCGGGGAGGCGTGCCCGATGGACAGGCCGGACGTGCCGCCGGAGAAGCGGCCGTCGGTGATCAGCGCGCAGCTCTTGCCCAGTCCGCGGCCCTTCAGGTACGAGGTCGGGTAGAGCATCTCCTGCATGCCGGGGCCGCCCTTGGGGCCCTCGTAGCGGATGACGACGACGTCGCCGTCCTTGACCTCCTGGGTGAGGATCCGCTGGACGGCCTCCTCCTGCGACTCGCAGACCACCGCCGGGCCCTCGAAGGTCCAGATCGACTCGTCCACGCCGGCGGTCTTCACCACGCAGCCGTCGACGGCCAGGTTGCCCCGGAGGACCGCGAGACCGCCGTCCTTGGAGTACGCGTGCTCGACGGAGCGGATGCAGCCGCCCTCGGCGTCGTCGTCCAGGGCCTCCCAGCGCTCGGACTGGGAGAAGGCCTCGGCGGAGCGGACGCAGCCGGGGGCCGCGTGCCACAGCTCGACGGCCTCCGGCGACGGGGAGCCACCGCGGACGTCCCAGGTCTTCAGCCAGTCGGACAGGGAGGGGCTGTGGACGGCGTGGACGTCCTCGTTGAGCAGACCGCCGCGGTGCAGTTCGCCGAGCAGGGCGGGGATGCCGCCGGCACGGTGCACGTCCTCCATGTAGTACGTGCGGTTCTTCGCGACGTTGGGCGCGACCTTGGCGAGGCAGGGGACGCGGCGCGAGACGGCGTCGATCTGCTCCAGGCCGAAGGGGACGCCCGCCTCCTGGGCGGCGGCCAGCAGGTGCAGGATCGTGTTGGTGGAGCCGCCCATCGCGATGTCCAGGGCCATGGCGTTCTCGAAGGCCTGGAAGGTGGCGATGTTCAGCGGCAGGACGGTGTCGTCGTCCTGCTCGTAGTAACGGCGGGTGAGGTCCATGACCGTGCGGGCCGCGTTCTCGTACAGGGCGCGGCGGGCGGTGTGGGTGGCGAGGACCGAGCCGTTGCCGGGCAGGGAGAGGCCGATCGCCTCGGTCAGGCAGTTCATCGAGTTGGCGGTGAACATGCCGGAACAGCTGCCGCAGGTCGGGCAGGCGTTCTCCTCGATACGGAGGATGTCCTCGTCGGAGATCTTGTCGTTGACGGCGTCGGAGATCGCGTCGACCAGGTCCAGGGTACGGACCGTGCCGTCGACCAGCGTGGCCCGGCCGGACTCCATCGGGCCGCCGGAGACGAAGACCGTCGGGATGTTCAGGCGCAGGGCCGCCATCAGCATGCCCGGGGTGATCTTGTCGCAGTTGGAAATGCAGACCAGGGCGTCGGCGCAGTGGGCCTCGACCATGTACTCGACCGAGTCCGCGATCAGGTCGCGGGAGGGCAGGGAGTAGAGCATGCCGCCGTGGCCCATGGCGATGCCGTCGTCCACGGCGATCGTGTTGAACTCGCGCGGGATGCCGCCCGCCTCCTTGATCGCCTCGCTGACGATCCGGCCGACCGGCTGGAGGTGGGTGTGGCCGGGCACGAACTCGGTGAAGGAGTTGGCGACGGCGATGACCGGCTTCCGGCCGATGTCCGCACCGGGTACACCGGAGGCGCGCATAAGGGCGCGGGCGCCCGCCATGTTGCGGCCGTGGGTGACTGTGCGGGACCTCAGCTCGGGCATCGTCGCTCGCTCCTTCGAAGACCTTCTGCCAGAGAGTTCTGACTCCTCCGAGCGTACGCCGCCGCTCCAAGGGATGGACAAGCATGTCCGGAATGCGGGACGCGTGTTTCACGGCCGCGGGTGCCGGGGCCGGCCGGGCAACGGTGTCAGGGCGTGGCCGCGGGGGTCAGGGCTGTGTCAGATGGCGCTGCACCACGGGCGCGACCCGCGCGATGATCTGCTCCAGGTCCGCCGACGCCAGCGGCTCCAGCTTGATCACGTAGCGCATCAGCGCCGCGCCGACGAGCTGGGCGGCGGCCAGCTCGGCGCGCAGCTCCGGGTCCGGCAGGTCCACCTGGGCGGCCACGCGGCGCAGCAGCTGGGTGGCGACCAGGCGGCGGAAGACGGCCGCCGCGGTCTCGTTGTTCACGGCGGAGCGGACGATCGCGAGCAGGGGCGTACGGGTCGTGGGGTTCTCCCAGACGCCGAGGACGAAGCGGGTCAGCCGCTCGCCGACCTCGGCCAGCGGGACCTCGGCGATCGCGTCGGGCGCTTCGAGCGCGGGCGCGAAGGCGACCGCGATGGACGCCTCGAAGATCTGCTCCTTGGTGCCGAAGTAGTGGTGGACGAGCGCCGAGTCGACCCCGGCGGCCTTGGCGATGCCGCGCACGGAGGTCTTCTCGTAGCCGCGCTCGGAGAACTCCTCGCGGGCGGCGGCCAGGATGCGGTCGCGGGTGCCGGCGGACTCGGTGCGCGGGGGCCGGCCCCTCCGGCGCGAGGTGGTGCCGGTCATCGCCGTGGCACCCACACGGCGGAGGCGAGGTGCTGCCGGCTGAAGGCCAGGGCCTCGGCGAGGTCGGCCTCGCGCTCGGCGCTGGACATCGCCCGCCGGGTGTTGACCTCGATCACGACGTGGCCGTCGAAGCCGGTGTGCGTGAGCCGCTCCAGCAGTTCGGCGCAGGGCTGGGTGCCGCGTCCGGGGACCAGGTGCTCGTCCTTGGCGGAGCCGCGGCCGTCGGCGAGGTGGACGTGGCCGAGCCGGTCGCCCATGCGGTCGATCATGGCGAGGGCGTCGGTGCGGGCCGTCGCGGTGTGGCTGAGGTCGATCGTGAAGTGCCGGTAGTCGTCCTTGGTGACGTCCCAGTCGGGGGCGTAGGCCAGCATCTCGCGGTCGCGGTAGCGCCACGGGTACATGTTCTCGACGGCGAACCGTACGTCCGTCTCGTTCGCCATCCGCCACACCCCGGTGACGAAGTCGCGGGCGTACTGCCGCTGCCAGCGGAAGGGCGGGTGGACGACGACCGTGTCGGCGCCCAGCTTCTCGGCGGCCGCCCGGGCGCGCTGGAGCTTGGTCCAGGGGTCGGTGGACCAGACGCGCTGGGTGATCAGCAGGCAGGGGGCGTGCACGGCGAGGATCGGGACGCCGTGGTGGTCGGACAGCCGGCGCAGCGCCTCGATGTCCTGGCTCACCGGGTCGGTCCACACCATGACCTCGACGCCGTCGTAGCCGACGCGCGCGGCGATCTCGAAGGCCGTCGCCGTCGACTCCGGGTACACCGAGGCCGTCGACAGGGCGACCTTTACGTCCCTTGGTTCAGCCACGTCCGTCACCTTACGGGGTCGGGCGGCCCGGACGCGGGGTGCCGGTTCGCCATTGTGAGCTTTGCCATCCGCGTAGTTGCACGGCATGCCGGGGCCGCTCGCACGCGCGGCGCCGGGCATGTGCGGATACGGTTCCGCACCCCTCGGGCACTCAGTCCGAGCCCATGTGGTCGAGACGGCGGAGGATGACGCCCTCACGCAGCGCCCAGGGACATATCTCCAGGCTCTCCACGCCGAACAGGTCCATCGCGCCCTCGGCCACCAGGGCGCCGGCGAGGAGCTGGCCGGCCCTGCCCTCCGAGACGCCGGGGAGTTCCCCGCGCTGGTCCGCGGTCATCCCGGACAGCCGGGGCACCCAGGCCTCCAGGGACTCCCGCTTGAGTTCGCGCTGGACGTAGAGGCCCTCCGCGCTGCGGGCGGCACCGGCGATACGGGCGAGCTGCTTGAAGGTCTTGGAGGTGGCTACCACGTGGTCCGGGGCGCCGAAGCGGCTGAACTCGCCGACGGTACGGGCGATCTCCGTACGGACGTGGCGCCGCAGGGCGCGCACGTCGTCGGGTCCGGGCGGATCGCCGGGCAGCCAGCCGGCGGTGAGGCGGCCGGCGCCGAGCGGCAGGGAGACGGCGGCGTCCGGCTCCTCGTCCATGCCGTAGGCGATCTCCAGGGAGCCGCCGCCGATGTCCAGGACCAGCAGTTTGCCGGCGGACCAGCCGAACCAGCGGCGGACGGCGAGGAAGGTGAGCCGGGCCTCCTCCGCGCCGGTGAGCACCTGGAGCCGTACGCCGGTCTCGTCCTCCACGCGCGCGAGGACGTCGTCGGCGTTGGTGGCCTCCCGGACCGCGGAGGTCGCGAACGGCAGCAGGTCCTCGACGCCCTTGTCCTCGGCGGCCTGGAGCGCGTCCCGGACCACGTCGGCCAGTTGGCGGATGCCGTCGTCGCCGATGGCACCGCTGTCGTCGAGCAGTTGGGCGAGCCGCAGTTCGGCCTTGTGCGAGTGCGCGGGCAACGGCCGTGCGCCGGGGTGGGCGTCCACCACCAGCAGATGCACCGTGTTCGAACCCACGTCCAGGACCCCGAGTCTCATGTACGGAACGCTACTGCCAGATCCGCCGTCCTCGGTCCCCGCTGCGGCCCCGGGCCACTTACCCTGGACGCGTGCCAAAGACGAAAAAGGCGAAGGACGACAAGCCGTCCAAGTCCGGCAAGACGCCCAGAAAGGCCCCGAAGGTGAGTGACGAGAAGGGGCTCGACTTCGCGCGCGCGTGGGTGGAGTTTCCCGATCCGGCGGACGAGGAGCAGGTCTTCCGCTGCGATCTGACATGGCTGACCTCTCGCTGGAACTGCATCTTCGGCAGCGGCTGCCAGGGCATCCAGGCGGGCCGCGCGGACGACGGGTGCTGCTCGCTGGGCGCCCACTTCTCCGACGAGGACGACGAGAAGCGGGTCGCCGGGCACGTGGCGAGGCTCACGCCGGAGATCTGGCAGCACCACGACGAGGGCGTCCGCAACGGCTGGACCTCCGAGGACGAGGAGGGGTCCCGGCAGACCCGGCCCTTCCAGGGGTCGTGCATCTTCCAGAACCGTCCGGGCTTCGCGGGCGGCGCGGGCTGCTCGCTGCACATCCTCGCCCTGAAGGAGGGGCGGGAGCCGCTGGAGACGAAGCCGGACGTCTGCTGGCAGCTGCCGATCCGGCGGACGTACGACTGGATCGAGCGGCCGGACGACACGCGCGTGCTGCAGGTGTCGATCGGCGAGTACGACCGCCGGGGCTGGGGCCCGGGCGGCCATGACCTGCACTGGTGGTGCACCTCGGCGACGTCGGCGCACGGCGCGGGCGAGCCGGTGTACGTCTCCTACCGGGCGGAGCTGACCGAGCTGATGGGCAAGGCCGGCTACGACCGCCTGGCCGAGCTGTGCGAGCAGCGGCTGGCCTCGCAGCTGCCGCTGGTGGCTCCGCATCCGGCGGATCCGGGGCCTGCCTAGCCGTCGTCCGACGGGCTCGGGTCGCCGTCGTCGGTGGGCGGCGGCGGGGACGAGCTCGGCGGATCGGACGGTGTCGGGTCGGCCGGCGTGGACGGCGGGTCCGAGGGCGAGGGGGGCGGACTGGACGGCGGGTCGGTGTGGGCCGGGGTCGAGGGACTCGGGTCGGGGGCGGGCGTCGAGGGCGGGGCCGGGGGTCCGCCGGGGGCGGTGCCGTAGCCGTCGATCGTGACCACGGCGCCGGCCGGTGCGACCGCCACCTGGGTGTGCCAGTGGCCGGACGGCTCGCGCAGCCGGTCGACGTACACCTTGATCGTGAACGTTTCGCCGGGCCGGAGCGTGCCCGCGGACCGGCTGAAGTAGAGCCAGGACGCCGAGGTGGACGCGGACCAGCGGACCGGTCCCGCGCCGGACGCGGTGAGCGTGATCAGCGTGATGTCGCCGTCGGTGCGCGCGCCGACCGCGAGCTCCCCTGCGCCCTTCCCGCCGCCTCCGCCGACGCTGACGACCTTCACGGAGACGTCCGACGTGCCCTTCTCGGCCGGGACGCCGGACGGCTTCACCCGGGCGTTCCCCGCGTTCTCGTAACCGCCGCCGGTGTCGCCGCCGAACGCGTCGGGGCCCTGCGCCTCGCTGGCGGCGCCCGGCCGGCCGTCCTCGCCGGGGGCCGGAGCGCCCCGGTAGGCGGCCCACAGGGCGAGCACGGGGGCGGCGACCACGGTGGCGACGACGGTCGTGGTGACGGCACGCGCGCGGAGGCGGTCGCGGCGGGCCGCGCGGTCCTTGGGGTCCATCGGGAAGCCGCGCCGGTCGAAGCGTGGCGCGGCCGCGCCACGCGCGCGCGGGTGGTGCGCGAGGGCGACGTGCAGGGCCGCGCGGGGCGCCTGCAGAACCGGCAGCTCGGCCGGGGTGACCGTGGCGCCGGGCCAGCGGCCGGGGACGGCGCGCTCGGCGGTGCGGCGGCAGCGGGGGCAGTCGTCGACGTGCCGGACCAGCTCGCGGCGCAGGGTGGTGCTGAGGACCAGCCGGCTGTCTCCGGTGAGGTGGGCCACGCTCGGGCAGCCGCCGGTCTCGACCACGGCGAGCGCGGCGCGGGTTCGCTCGACCTCGCAGGCCGCGGTGGCCAGCAGCTCGCGCGCGGCGGCGGGCGCCATGCCGAGGACGGCGGCGACCTCGCGCGCGGCGAGGTGGTGGCGGACGGCGAGCTCCAGGGCCTCGCGCTGCTCGGGGGAGGTGCCGGCCGCCTCCGGCCAGGCGAGCAGGGCGAGTTCACCGCGCCGCTGCTCCAGGACCTCCGGGGCCACGGGCGGATCGGCCTCCCGCTTCGCGGCGGCCGGGCGGCCCGACGCGTGGGTGGCCTGACGCTTCTGCCGGGCCTCGGCGAGCCCCCGCAGGCACGCCCAGCGGGCCAGTGCGTACAGCCAGGCCCGCTGGTCGACGGCCTCCGGGACGCGCTGTCCGCGCCGCTCGGCCAGCGCCAGGACGTCCCCGAGGGCGGCGGTGGCCGCGTCGTGGTCGCACAGCACCGACAGGCAGTAGGTGAACAGACCGTCCAGGTACGGCTCGTAGCGCGCCGGCGGCCGCTGCGCGAGGGTGCGCGCGGCGGCTCGGTCGCGCGCCTCCCGGTGCGTCCGATGTGCGCCGGTGGTGCGGGTCGTCGTCTCCGGACTGCTGCTCATCACCCGTGCGACCGTAGGCGGCGGCGCAGTGCTCCTTCCGGCGCCTTGAGCTCTTTTAATTCGTACGGGTGAAACGATCCCTCATAAGGGGACAGGAACCTTTCGTTCCACGGCCCGGACCCGACGGGCCCTGACCGGTACCGGGCGGCCCGTGGGGGCGGTGTCAGTGCCGCGGGCTACGGTTTCCGCATGGCTGCCCGTACCAAGACCACCAAGGACCGACCGTCCTACCGCTGCACCGAGTGCGGCTGGCAGACCGCCAAATGGCTCGGCCGCTGCCCGGAGTGCCAGGCCTGGGGCACGGTCGAGGAGTACGGCGCGCCCGCGGTCCGTACGACGGCGCCGGGCCGGGTCACCAGCTCGGCGCTGCCCATCGGCCAGGTCGACGGCCGTCAGGCGACCGCCCGCCCGACCGGCGTGCCGGAGCTGGACCGGGTGCTCGGCGGCGGTCTGGTGCCCGGCGCGGTGGTCCTGCTCGCGGGCGAGCCCGGCGTCGGCAAGTCCACCCTGCTGCTGGACGTGGCCGCCAAGTCGGCCAGTGACGAGCACCGCACCCTCTATGTGACGGGTGAGGAGTCGGCGAGCCAGGTGCGGCTGCGGGCCGACCGCATCGGCGCCCTGGACGACCATCTGTACCTGGCCGCCGAGACCGATCTGGCGGCCGTCCTCGGCCACTTGGACGCGGTGAAGCCGTCCCTGCTGATCCTGGACTCGGTGCAGACGGTCGCCTCGCCGGAGATCGACGGCGCGCCCGGCGGCATGGCCCAGGTGCGCGAGGTGGCAGGCGCCCTGATCCGCGCCTCCAAGGAGCGCGGCATGTCCACGCTGCTGGTGGGCCACGTCACCAAGGACGGCGCGATCGCGGGCCCCCGGCTGCTGGAGCACCTGGTGGACGTCGTCCTGCACTTCGAGGGCGACCGGCACGCCCGCCTGCGCCTGGTCCGGGGCGTGAAGAACCGCTACGGCGCCACGGACGAGGTCGGCTGCTTCGAGCTGCACGACGAGGGCATCACGGGCCTCGCCGACCCGAGCGGGCTCTTCCTGACCCGTCGTGCCGAACCGGTCCCGGGCACCTGCCTGACGGTCACCCTGGAGGGCCGCCGCCCGCTGGTGGCGGAGGTGCAGGCGCTGACCGTGGACTCCCAGATCCCCTCTCCTCGCCGGACCACCTCGGGTCTGGAGACCTCCCGGGTGTCGATGATGCTCGCGGTGCTGGAGCAGCGCGGGCGGATCAGCGCGCTCGGCAAGCGGGACATCTACTCCGCGACGGTGGGCGGAGTGAAGCTCTCGGAGCCCGCCGCCGACCTGGCGATCGCCCTCGCGCTCGCCTCGGCCGCCAGCGACACCCCCCTGCCCAAGAACCTCGTCGCGATCGGCGAGGTGGGGCTCGCGGGCGAGGTCAGACGGGTCACGGGCGTGCAGCGCAGGCTCGCCGAGGCGCACCGGCTGGGCTTCACACACGCCCTCGTGCCGGGTGATCCGGGCAAGGTCCCGGCCGGGATGAAGGTGCTGGAAGTCGCCGACATGGGGGACGCGCTCCGGGTGCTGCCGCGCTCCCGTCGCCGAGAGGCCCCACAGGAGGCGGAAGACCGCCGGTAGACTTTGCCCAGGTCTCGCCCGTCCGTACGAACATAGTGCGTGCGACGGCGGCGCCCCAGAACCTGCGACCGGAGGAGTGCAGTGGCAGCCAACGACCGGGCAGCAGCTCCCGGAAAGTCCGGTGGGAGCGCCGGCTCCGATCGCCTGATGCGCGCCTCACTGAGCGCCGTGGCTCCCGGCACGCCCCTGCGTGACGGCCTGGAGCGGGTCCTGCGCGGCAACACCGGCGGGCTCATCGTCCTGGGCTCCGACAAGACCGTCGAGGCGATGTGCACCGGCGGCTTCGTGCTGGACGTGGAGTTCGCCGCGACACGGCTGCGGGAGCTGTGCAAGCTGGACGGCGGCATCGTGCTCTCCTCCGACCTGTCGAAGATCCTGCGGGCCGGCGTGCAGCTGGTCCCGGACCCGACGATCCCGACGGAGGAGACCGGCACCCGGCACCGCACGGCGGACCGGGTTTCCAAGCAGGTCGGCTTCCCGGTGGTCTCCGTCTCCCAGTCCATGCGGCTGATCGCCCTCTACGTCGACGGCCAGCGCCGCGTGCTGGAGGACTCCGCCGCGATCCTCTCCCGCGCCAACCAGGCCCTGGCCACCCTGGAGCGGTACAAGCTCCGCCTGGACGAGGTCGCGGGCACGCTGTCGGCGCTGGAGATCGAGGACCTGGTGACGGTCCGGGACGTGTCGGCGGTCGCCCAGCGTCTGGAGATGGTCCGGCGCATCGCCACCGAGATCGCCGAGTACGTGGTGGAACTCGGCACCGACGGCCGTCTTCTCGCGCTCCAGCTCGAGGAGTTGATCGCCGGGGTGGAGCCCGACCGCGAACTGGTCGTCCGGGACTACGTCCCCGAGCCCACGGCGAAGCGGTCCCGCACGGTGGACGAGGCGCTCGCGGAGCTGGACGCCCTGACCCACGCGGAACTCCTCGAGATGGGCACGGTGGCGCGGGCACTGGGCTACACGGGCTCCCCCGAGACCCTCGACTCCGCGGTCTCCCCGCGCGGCTTCCGGCTGCTGGCGAAGGTGCCGAGGCTGCCGGGCGCGATCATCGACCGTTTGGTGGAGCACTTCGGCGGGCTCCAGAAGCTGCTCGCCGCGAGCGTGGACGACCTGCAGACGGTGGACGGCGTCGGCGAGGCCCGGGCGCGAAGCGTCCGCGAGGGCCTGTCCCGCCTGGCCGAGTCGTCGATCCTGGAGCGGTACGTCTGACCGGCGCGGACGTGGCCGCGTAAGTGCGGGCACGCGTATCGCCGAGGCGGCACGGGCGGGCGGGGAAGGCATCCCGCCGACGCGGCACGGGCAAGCGGAACAGTCCGTGCCCGGCCGCGGCCCAGGGCGCCACGACAGCGACAATGCGCCGCGCTAGTCGGCCGACAGCACGAACGAGGCCCGCGCCTTGGCGAACCCCGGCGCCTTCGCCTCCAGCAGATACGTCCCCGCCTTCGCCGACCCCGCCGGAGGCGTGGCGCACTCCGGCGCACTCGGCTTCCGGTCCCACTTCACGTTGTACGTGATGCTCTGACCCGCGCTCACCCGGAAGAGCAGGCTCGCCGCGCTCTTCGGGCAGTCGGCCGACGACCAGTACGCGTCGTCGCCCTCCGCCGGCGTGATGGTCAACACCGCCTTCTTGGGCCCGAGATCGACCTTGCAGTCACCGGACGAGGAGTTCTTCGCGACGAGTTCGAACTCCGGCGTCTGGTCCGGCGAGAAGGAGTTGTGCACGCTGCGCAGGGTCAACGTCACCGCGCCGGGCGTGCAGTTGGGCAGCGAGGAGGACGCGGGCAGCGCGTTTTCGGTACCGACCCCGCCGCCGCCTGCGGCGGAGCCGCCGCCCGAGCCACCGCCGGAGCCGCCCTTGTCATCCGAGCCGGTGTCGCCCGAGCCGGAACCGCTCCCGCCGGTGTCCCCGCCGCCCGGCTCGTCACGCCCGCCCGGGTGCTGGCTGTAGGCCGGCCCGGACGAGGAGGGCCCCGGCGTGATGGTGGACGCGGGATTCTTGCCGTTCGGCCCGTCGGCACCGTTCTTGCCGCCCCCGCCGCCCGAGGTCACCATCCAGGTGATCAGCAGCGCCAACAGGGCGAGTACGGACAGCATGAGGACCCTCCGTCGCCAGTAGATGGAGGAGGGAAGCGGCCCGACCGGATTGCGCAGAGATCCCACGGCGCAAACTGTACGAGAGATCACCGCTCCGGCTCGCGCCACCCGCCGTCCGGACGACAACTTTTCCGGATCATCATCACGGCAACTGCCCGCGGACGAAGGGCTTCTTCACTCACCGCCACGCGACGCGACGCTCCGCGACCGCGCCGTCGTCGGCCACCACACGCCGAGCCGTGGCAGGATCGGAAGGCCATGACTGAGAAGCTTCACGCCCCCGTGATCGCCTGGTTCGACTCCCACGCCCGCGACCTCCCCTGGCGCCGCCCGGATGCGGGCCCCTGGGGCGTGATGGTCAGCGAGTTCATGCTGCAGCAGACGCCGGTGAGCCGGGTGCTCCCCGTGTACGAGCAGTGGATCGAACGCTGGCCCCGCCCCGCCGACCTCGCCAAGGAGGCCCCCGGAGAGGCGGTGCGCGCCTGGGGCCGGCTCGGTTACCCGCGCCGCGCCCTGCGCCTGCACGGAGCGGCCGCGGCCATAACGGAACGGCACGGCGGTGACGTGCCGACGGATCACGCGCAGCTGCTGGCGCTCCCCGGGATCGGCGAGTACACGGCCGCGGCGGTCGCCTCCTTCGCGTACGGGCAGCGCCACCCGGTGCTGGACACGAACGTGCGCCGGGTCTTCGCGCGGGCGGTGACGGGTGTTCAGTACCCGCCGAACGCCACCACGGCCGCCGAGCGGCGGCTGGCCCGGGAGCTGCTGCCGGAGGAGGAGAGGACGGCCGCACGCTGGGCCGCCGCCTCCATGGAGCTGGGCGCGCTGGTGTGCACCGCGAAGAACGAGGGCTGCCCGCGCTGCCCGATCGCCGCGCAGTGCGCGTGGCGGCTCGCGGGCAAGCCGGAGCACGAGGGCCCGCCGCGCCGCGGCCAGACGTACGCGGGCACGGACCGCCAGGTGCGCGGCAGGCTCCTCGCCGTACTGCGGGAGGCGCACGCGCCGGTGCCGCAGGCGGCGCTGGACCGGGTCTGGCACGAGCCGGTGCAGCGCGCCCGCGCGCTCGATGGGCTCGTCACGGACGGTCTGGTGGAGCCGCTGCCGGGCGCCCTGTACCGGCTGCCGCTGACCTGACGCACAGCCAAGTCACAGCCGATCGGCGTTCGTTGCAACAGGCTCCGGCCGACGAAACAGTTAATAGCAGGACATAAGCGCCGCGTTCCTTACCCCGTACCTACTTCCGTTACACAACCGACGGACAGCCGATTGCCGGCCGCAGGCTGCTCCGCACAGCCTCGTGACAACCGCTCCGTAGCTTTCTTCCCGTGCCCGGCGGACCAACGGGCAGGCAGCACGGCGGGACTTCCGGCACGGGGCCGGAGTACACGGGGAACGGAGGCGGTCGATCATGGCGCAGGGTGAGGTGCTCGAGTTCGAGGAGTACGTCCGCACCCGGCAGGAAGCGCTGCTGCGCAGCGCCCGCCGGCTCGTCCCGGACCCGGTCGACGCCCAGGACCTGCTGCAGACCGCCCTGGTGCGGACGTACGGCCGCTGGGACGGCATCGCCGACAAGCGGCTCGCGGACGCCTACCTGCGCCGGGTGATGATCAACACCCGTACCGAGTGGTGGCGGGCGCGCAAGCTGGAGGAGGTCCCCACCGAGCAGCTCCCGGAGTCCTCCGTGGAGGACGCCACCGAGCAGCACGCCGACCGGGCCCTGCTGATGGACATCATGAAGGTGCTCGCACCGAAACAGCGCAGTGTCGTGGTGCTGCGACACTGGGAGCAGATGTCCACGGAGGAGACGGCCGCGGCCCTCGGTATGTCGGCGGGTACGGTCAAGAGCACGCTGCACCGGGCGCTCGCCCGGCTCCGCGAGGAGCTGGAGGCGCGCGATCTGGACGCACGCGCGCTGGAGCGTGAGGAGCGGGAGCGTTGCGCGGCCTGATCGGGGCCGGGCCCGAACGGGCCCCAGGCAGTTCAATGGCGGTGATCGCGGCGGCGGCCTCGGTCACCGCCCTCGGCCTTTTCGCCGCCGCCTGCGGCACCGGGGGGACCGGCGCCCGGGACGAGGGCCCGGCGCACGCCTCCGCGGTGGCGGGCGCCTCCCCGCCGCCCAGTCCGTCCGACTCCTACCGGCGGGTGGACGCGGTGGCGCTGCTGCGCCACGACCCCGCGGTCTCGGCCTCGGTCAAGCGCGACCTCAAGCCGTGCAACGGCGACGACTACCCGGTCGACGTGTCCTACGGCGACCTGACCGGCGGCGCCGTGAGCGATGTCGTGGTCAACGTGCTGACCTGCGCGGACGCGGTGGGTGTCGGCTCGTACGTGTACCGGGACGAGAACGGCGCGTACAAGAACGTCTTCCGGTCCGAGGAGTCCCCGGTCTACGCGGAGATCGTCCAGGGCGTCCTGACCGTGACCAAGCAGGTGTACCGCAGGGGCGACCCGATTTCCCGCCCGTCCGGCGAGGACGTCATCCCCTACAGGTGGAAGGCGGGGCGCTTCGCCCAGGGCAAGCCCGTCCACAACGACTACAGCAAGTCCGTCGGCGAGGACGCGACACCCGCTCCGGACAACTGACCGACCACAAGCACACGAGGACTGAGAGCACCCGGGATGGCAGACCAGACCCACGTCCTGTTCGTCGAGGACGACGACGTCATCCGCGAGGCCACCCAGCTCGCCCTGGAGCGGGACGGCTTCGCGGTGACCGCCATGCCCGACGGGCTCTCCGGGCTGGAGTCCTTCCGGGCGAACCGGCCCGACATCGCGCTGCTCGACGTCATGGTCCCGGGCCTGGACGGCGTCAGCCTGTGCCGGCGCATCCGGGACGAGTCGACGGTTCCGGTGATCATGCTCTCGGCGCGCGCCGACTCCATCGACGTCGTCCTCGGCCTGGAGGCGGGCGCCGACGACTACGTGACCAAGCCGTTCGACGGTGCCGTGCTGGTCGCCCGGATCCGCGCGGTGCTGCGCCGCTTCGGGCACGCCGGCGGGGCCGCCGCCGGCTCGGGGGCCGCGGCGGACCTGAACGGCGGGCCGCTGGTCTTCGGCGAACTGGAGATCGACACCGAGGGCATGGAGGTACGCCGGGCCGGACGCCCGGTGGCGCTCACCCCGACCGAGATGCGGCTGCTGCTGGAGTTCTCCGGCGCGCCCGGCACCGTGCTCTCCCGCGACAAGCTGCTGGAGCGGGTGTGGGACTACGGCTGGGGCGGGGACACCCGGGTCGTCGACGTCCATGTGCAGCGGCTGCGCCAGAAGATCGGCCAGGACCGGATCGAGACGGTCCGCGGGTTCGGCTACAAGTTGAGGGCCTGAGCGGAGCGGGACATGCGGGGGATCATTCGGCGCCCGATGCGGCGCGTGGAACGGGCGGGACTGCGGACCGGGCTGAGATGGAAGCTCAGCGCGGCGATCGCGCTGGTCGCCGGTCTGGTGGCGATCGCGCTCAGCCTCGTCGTGCACAACGCGGCCCGTGTCTCCATGCTGGACAACGCCCGTGACCTGGCCAACGCGCGGGTCCAGATCGCGCAGCGCAACTACGAACTGGGCGGCCGGCCGAACTTCCCGAGCATCAAGATCGACGACCCGGAGCTGCCGCCGCCGCTGCGCGACAAGGTGAGGGAGGGCCGCCGGGCCAGCTACGTCAGCGACCGCGGCGCCGGGCCGGACATCTGGGCAGCCGTGCCGGTCAAGGACGGGCATGTGCTGTCCCTGCACGGCAACTTCCCGGACCGCTCCACGGACGTGATGAAGGACCTCGACCAGGCGCTGGTCATCGGCTCCATCGCGGTCGTGCTCGGCGGCAGCGCGCTCGGCGTGCTGATCGGCGGGCAGCTCTCGCGACGGCTGCGCAAGGCGGCGGCCGCGGCGGGCCAGGTCGCGAAGGGGGAGACGGACGTACGGGTGCGGGAGGCCATCGGCGGGGTCGTACGGGACGAGACCGACGACCTCGCGCGCGCGGTGGACGCCATGGCGGACGCGCTGCGGCAGCGGCTGGAGGCCGAGCGGCGGGTGACCGCCGACATCGCGCACGAGCTGCGCACCCCGGTGACGGGTCTGCTGACGGCCGCCGAGCTGCTGCCTCCGGGGCGCCCCACCGAACTGGTCCTGGACCGGGCGAAGGCGATGCGCACCCTGGTCGAGGACGTGCTGGAGGTGGCCCGGCTGGACGGGGCCTCCGAGCGGGCCGAGCTGCAGGACATCATGCTGGGCGAGTTCGTCGCCCGGCGGGTCGCGGCCAAGGACCCGGACATCACCGTACGGGTGGTGCACGAGTCGGAGGTCACGACCGACCCGCGCCGTCTGGAACGGGTGCTGTTCAACCTGCTGGCCAACGCCGCCCGGCACGGCAGGCCGCCGGTGGAGGTCACCGTCGAGGGCCGGGTCATCCGGGTCCGCGACCACGGCCCCGGTTTCCCCGAGGCCCTGCTCGCCGAGGGACCGAGCCGCTTCCGCACCGGCAGCCAGGACCGTGCGGGCCAGGGCCACGGCCTGGGCCTGACCATCGCGGCCGGCCAGGCCCGGGTGCTGGGCGCCCGGCTGACCTTCCGCAACGTACGCCCGGCCGGGGCCCCCGACCACGTTCCCGCGGAGGGCGCCGTGGCCGTCCTCTGGCTCCCGGAGCACGCCCCCACCAACACCGGCAGCCATCCCATGCTGCCGGTGTCCGGCGGGCGTTAGGGCCTCACCGGTCGCCGCGGGTCCGGGCCGGCGGGCCGGTCGCCGCGTCCGGCGGGCCGGCACGGCGAAGGCCCCCGGGGCGGACACCGCCGGGGGCCTTCGGACCGGGAGAGGCTCAGAGGGCCTCGGTCACCTCGGGCTTCTGGGGGCCGCCCTTGAGCGGCACCTCCTTCACGAACAGCGCCGCGATCAGCACCAGGACCGCGATCACCGCGCCCAGCAGGAACGCCGAGTGCGTGCCGGCGGACACCGCGTGCTGGTAGGCCTCCCGCGCCTGCACCGGCAGCTTCGCCAGGCTCGCCGCGTCGAGCTGCGCCGACTTCTCGGTGACCTTGGAGCCCAGCGCGCCGGCCTTCTCCGACATGACGTCCTGGACCTTGTGGTTGAACAGCGCGCCCATGACGGCCACACCGAAGGAGGAGCCGAGCGTACGGAACAGGGTGGTGGAGGAGGACGCCACACCCATGTCCTTCATCTCCACGCTGTTCTGCGCCACCAGCATGGTGATCTGCATCAGGCAGCCCATGCCCGCGCCGAGCACGGCCATGTAGATGCCGGAGGTCAGCCGCGTGGTGTCGGTGTCCATCAGCGACAGCAGGTAGAGCCCGACGATCATCAGCACGCCGCCGGCGATCGGGAACACCTTGTAGCGGCCGCTGTTGGTGGTGACCCGGCCGGCCACCATCGAGGTCACCAGCATCGAGCCGAGCATCGGCAGGAGCAGCAGACCCGAGTTGGTCGCGGAGGCGCCCTGGACCGCCTGCTGGTACAGCGGCAGGAAGAGGGTGGCGCCGAACATCACGAAGCCGGTGATGAAGCCGATGACCGACATCAGGGTGAAGTTGCCGCTGCGGAAGATGTGCAGCGGCAGCACCGGCTCGGCGGCCCTGGTCTGCCAGAACACGAACCCGACCAGCGCGGCCACGCCGATGCCGATCAGCTCCATGATCCGCGCGGAGGTCCAGGCGTACTCGGTGCCGCCCCAGGTGGTGACGAGCACGATGGAGGTGATGCCGACGGTCAGCAGGACGACGCCGAGGTAGTCGATGCCCGCCTTGGACCGCTTCTTCGGCAGGTGCAGCACGGCGCTGACGAGCGCGAGCGCGACGGCGCCGAGCGGCAGGTTGATGTAGAAGGACCAGCGCCAGCCCCAGTTGTCGGTGATGGTGCCGCCGACCAGCGGGCCGCCGATCATCGCCAGCGCCATGACGCCGGCCATCATGCCCTGGTACTTGCCGCGCTCCCGCGGCGGGATCAGGTCGCCGATGATCGCCATGACGCCGACCATCAGACCGCCGGCGCCGAGGCCCTGCACGGCACGGAAGCCGATCAGCTGCCCCATGTCCTGGGCCATGCCGCTGAGCACGGAGCCGATCAGGAAGATCACGATGGAGCTGAGGAAGGTGGCCTTACGGCCGAACATGTCACCGAGCTTGCCCCAGACCGGGGTCGCCGCGGCGGTCGCCAGGGTGTAGCCGGTCACCACCCAGGACAGGTGCTCGAGGCCGCCGAGCTCACCGACGATCGTCGGCATCGCGGTGCCCACGATCATGTTGTCCAGCATCGCGAGCATCATCGCGATCATGAGGGCGAGGAGCACCACCCGGACGCTCCTGGGCTGCTTCTCCTGCGACTCCTCCGGTTGCCCGGGCTGTTTCCGGTCCGCCGCGACCGCTTGTGTGTCCGCCATCTCTCCCACTCCCCCCGACGGCCCCTTACTTGCCGCCCGGCTAGTTCACTACACTGAGGGAAGGTAGACCCGCCACTAGCCGGTCGTCAAGTAAGTTTTGCGGGAGCGCGAGGAGTACGAGGATGGGCGTCACCATGGACGGCACCAAGCATCAGCGCCGCGGCAACACCCGCCAGCGCATCCAGGATGTGGCGCTCGAACTCTTCGCCGAGCACGGCTACGAGAAGACCTCCCTGCGCGAGATCGCCCAGCGTCTCGACGTCACGAAGGCGGCCCTGTACTACCATTTCAAGACCAAGGAAGAGATCATCGTCAGCCTCTTCGAGGATCTGACGCAGCCGATCGAGGACCTGATCGAGTGGGGTCGCAGCCAGCCGCACACGCTGGAGACCAAGCAGGAGATCGTGCGGCGTTACAGCCAGGCTCTGGCCGGCGCGGAACCGCTCTTCCGGTTCATGCAGGAGAACCAGGCCACGGTCCGGGAGCTGCGCATCGGCGAGTCCTTCAAGGACCGGATGCGCGGCCTCAGGGACATCATCATCGACCCCGAGGCCCAACTCGTCGACCAGGTCCGCTGCGTGAGCGCGCTGTTCACGCTGCACGCGGGGATGTTCGTGATGCAGGACCTGGAAGGCGACTTCGAGAAGAAGCGCGCGGCCGTCCTCGAAGTCGCCGTGGATCTCGTCACGCAGGCGCATCAAGGCGCCCACGGGGAACGGTAGATCAGACCTTCAGACCGTGGGCCTTGAGGAAGACCACCGGGTTGACCGCGGAACCGTAGTTCGGGGTGGTCCGGATCTCGAAATGCAGGTGCGGGCCGGTGGAGTTACCGGTGCTGCCCGAAAGGGCTATGTGCTGACCGGTCTTGACGACCTGGCCAACCTTGACGTCGATCCGGGACAGGTGCGCGTACTGCGAGTACGTGCCGTTGCCGTGCTTGATGACGACGGCGTTGCCGTAGGCGGGACCGTCACCGGCGCCGTTGGGGCCGGCCTTGACGACGGTGCCGCCGTGCGCGGCGAGAACCTCGGTGCCGGTCGGGACGGCGAAGTCCTGACCGCTGTGCTTGTGCGCCCAGTGGCTGCCGTCCTGCATGAAGCTGGCGGACAGCGTGTACTTCTTCACCGGGTCGACCCAGGAGGCGGCCGACGGGGTGGCCGCGCTCGCGACCCCGGTTCCCACCACGGCCGTGGCGCCGATGCCGGCAGCCAGGACGGCCACGCGGGTGCGGAGCGAGGACGTACGCGAAGAACGGGACGTGAAGCGCTGGAACATCGAAACCTCGTGGACTAGGGAACGGGGGGCCGTGCGACGTACAGGCGTTCGCCGCGCTGGCCATTCATTGGTAACCCACCACCTCAGTCCGCCACAAAGCCCTGCTTCTACGGCAGGACGTAGTACACAACTACAAATGCACCCACTTCTTGACAGACACCGACTCTTCGGACACCACCGCTGCTGACATGCGGTTTCTTCGTCAAGCGGTGCCGGTAATGCCCCATTTTGACCTGATAGGAAATATCACTAAGCCGGGTAGTAACGGGCATTTCCCCTGTGCGGCTTGTCACGGCCCAGGGGGCCGTGGGGGTGCCTGAATGTGACCCGCGCTACTCGCTTGCCCGGTACGGAAGTTGGCGATCCGGGGACGGATCCGGGACCTGACACTCCGTCAGCCGACCCCGGCCGGACCGCGAAATGTGACGCAGACCCCTGTACGACTACCGTTCAGTAACCCTACGGTTCCTCTCGCGCCACCCTCAGCACTGATCATGCCCCTGACAGTCAATCGTTCTGACCCTTCAGTACGGACGTGAGAGGACCCCCACCGATGACCAGACGCCCCTGGGCGCGCCGTATATCCGTCACCGCCGTCTCCATGGCCGCGCTCACCGCGCTGGCCGCCCCCGCGGAGGCGGCGACCACGAGCGGTTCCTCCGCGAAGGTCGACTACGCCACCTGGCAGCAGGACTGCCAGACCGTGATGGACCAGGCCCTTCCCTACCTGAAGGACCGCATCGCCGCGGCCCGGCCGGGTGAGAAGCAGGCGATCGTCTTCGACATCGACAACACGACGCTGGAGACCGACTTCGGGTTCAGCTTCCCGCAGCCCGCCAACAAGCCGGTGCTGAACGTCGCCGAGTACGCCCAGGAGCACGGCGTCTCGCTCTTCTTCGTCACCGCTCGCCCGGGCATCATCGAGGCGCCCACCGAGTGGAACCTCGAGCACGACGGCTACGAGGTCTCCGGCCTTCGCGTCCGCGGCTTCCTCGACCTCTTCAAGGACGTCGCCGCCTACAAGACCGCCCAGCGCGCCGACATCGAGAAGCGGGGCTACACGATCATCGCGAACGTCGGTAACAGCGCCACGGACCTCTCCGGCGGCCACGCCGAGAAGACCTACAAGCTGCCGGACTACGACGGCCAGCTGTCCTGACGACGGAGAAAGGGGCTGCCCCGGGACCGTGGTCCCGGGGCAGCCCCTTTTCTCGTCCGTCGTGCCCCCGGAGGGTTACGCGTCCTTGCTCAGGTTCGGACCGGCACCGCCGGCCGCCTGCTCGATCGGCGGGACGTCCGGCAGCGCCGACTTCTCCTCGCCGCGGAAGGTGAAGGTCTGGGACTCGCCCTCGCCCTCGGTGTCCACGACCACGATGTGACCGGGGCGCAGCTCGCCGAAGAGGATCTTCTCCGAGAGCGTGTCCTCGATCTCGCGCTGGATCGTGCGGCGCAGCGGCCGGGCACCCAGCACCGGGTCGTAACCCTTCTTGGACAGCAGCTCCTTGGCGGTCTGGGACAGCTCGATGCCCATGTCCCGGTCCTTCAGGCGCTCGTCCACCTTGCTGATCATCAGGTCGACGATCCGCAGGATGTCCCCCTGCGTCAGCTGCGGGAAGACGACCACGTCGTCGACGCGGTTGAGGAACTCGGGGCGGAAGTGCTGCTTGAGCTCGTCCGACACCTTGTTCTTCATGCGCTCGTAGTTGGACTTCGTGTCGCCCTGGGCCGCGAAGCCCAGGTTGAAGCCCTTGGAGATGTCCCGGGTGCCGAGGTTGGTCGTCATGATGATGACCGTGTTCTTGAAGTCCACGACCCGGCCCTGGGAGTCGGTCAGGCGACCGTCCTCCAGGATCTGCAGCAGCGAGTTGAAGATGTCCGGGTGGGCCTTCTCGACCTCGTCGAACAGGACGACGGAGAACGGCTTGCGGCGGACCTTCTCGGTCAGCTGGCCGCCCTCTTCGTAGCCCACGTAGCCGGGGGGCGAACCGAACAGACGCGACACCGTGTGCTTCTCGCTGAACTCCGACATGTCGAGGGAGATCAGCGCGTCCTCGTCACCGAAGAGGAACTCCGCGAGGGCCTTGGACAGTTCGGTCTTACCGACACCGGACGGGCCGGCGAAGATGAACGAACCACCGGGGCGCTTCGGGTCCTTCAGACCGGCACGCGTACGGCGGATCGCCTTCGACAGCGCCTTGACGGCGTCGACCTGGCCGATGACCCGCTTGTGGAGCTCGTCCTCCATGCGCAGCAGACGCGAGGACTCCTCCTCGGTCAGCTTGAAGACCGGGATGCCGGTGGCGGTCGCGAGGACCTCGGCGATCAGCTCGCCGTCGACCTCGGCGACGACGTCCATGTCGCCGGCCTTCCACTCCTTCTCCCGCTTGGCCTTGGCGGCCAGGAGCTGCTTCTCCTTGTCGCGCAGGGAGGCGGCCTTCTCGAAGTCCTGCGAGTCGATCGCGGACTCCTTGTCGCGGCGGACGCCGGCGATCTTCTCGTCGAACTCGCGGAGGTCCGGCGGCGCGGTCATCCGGCGGATGCGCATCCGGGAGCCGGCCTCGTCGATCAGGTCGATCGCCTTGTCCGGCAGGAAGCGGTCCGAGATGTAGCGGTCGGCCAGGGTGGCCGCCTGCACCAGCGCCTCGTCCGTGATGGAGACACGGTGGTGGGCCTCGTACCGGTCGCGCAGACCCTTGAGGATCTCGATCGTGTGCGGCAGGGACGGCTCGGCGACCTGGATGGGCTGGAAGCGGCGCTCGAGGGCCGCGTCCTTCTCCAGGTGCTTGCGGTACTCGTCCAGGGTGGTGGCACCGATGGTCTGCAGCTCACCGCGGGCCAGCATCGGCTTCAGGATGGAGGCCGCGTCGATGGCGCCCTCGGCGGCACCCGCACCGACCAGCGTGTGCAGCTCGTCGATGAACAGGATGATGTCGCCGCGGGTGCGGATCTCCTTGAGCACCTTCTTCAGGCGCTCCTCGAAGTCACCGCGGTAGCGGGAGCCGGCGACCAGCGCGCCGAGGTCCAGGGTGTAGAGGTGCTTGTCCTTGAGGGTCTCGGGCACCTCGCCCTTGACGATGGCCTGGGCGAGGCCCTCGACGACGGCGGTCTTGCCGACGCCGGGCTCACCGATCAGCACCGGGTTGTTCTTGGTACGGCGGGACAGCACCTGCATGACCCGCTCGATCTCCTTCTCGCGCCCGATGACCGGGTCGAGCTTGGACTCACGAGCGGCCTGGGTGAGGTTCCGGCCGAACTGGTCGAGGACCAGGGACGTCGAGGGGGTGCCCTCGGCAGGCCCGCCGGCGGCGGCGGTCTCCTTGCCCTGGTAACCGGAGAGCAGCTGGATCACCTGCTGCCGCACCCGGTTGAGGTCTGCGCCCAGCTTGACCAGGACCTGGGCGGCGACGCCCTCGCCCTCACGGATCAGGCCGAGCAGGATGTGCTCCGTGCCGATGTAGTTGTGGCCCAGCTGAAGGGCCTCGCGGAGCGAGAGCTCCAGGACCTTCTTGGCACGGGGAGTGAAGGGGATGTGGCCGGACGGGGCCTGCTGGCCCTGACCGATGATCTCCTCCACCTGCTGGCGGACCGCCTCAAGCGAAATGCCGAGGCTCTCCAGGGCCTTAGCGGCGACACCTTCGCCCTCGTGGATGAGACCCAGGAGGATGTGCTCGGTGCCGATGTAGTTGTGGTTGAGCATCCGGGCTTCTTCCTGAGCCAGGACGACAACCCGCCGCGCGCGGTCGGTGAACCTCTCGAACATCGTTAATCGCTCCTCAGAGCGGTCAGGCAGTGGGGGGAACTTCCCCTCCCTGTCCTTCCGCAGCTTAGTCCCGCAAGCGGGGACCGCTCATTCCAACTGCCGACACCGTCGATGGCCTCCTGACCCCGAACGCCGACATCTGTCCCAACCCGATGGTGCGAGACGATGTTCCCGCAGGCCAGGCAGTTACCCCAGTCGCCAGTACGCCGATGGCGAACGTGAGGCCGCCCGTCCTGCGTGTCGCCCCCTCCCACTAGGCATGTCTTACCCGCTGGGACTGACACTCCATGCCGCGCCCACCGGTTCCCTCCGCTATGGGCGAACAACCTTGCGGCTGCCCGTGACCCCGCGCGCCTCTTTCTCCCGCACCCCGCGCGACGGACGGAGCGCCCAGCGTAACCACGGGCCCGGTTCGGCGGTTGCACCCTGCATGGCTGGCTCGGTCTCCGCGATCTCATCGGTCCCCCTTCCCCGTCGTCCGCTCGATCCGGTGCCGCCCGGTCCGCGGGCGGGCGGGGTGCCGGACGGCCCGGAGGACGGGGCCCGGCACTGGTACGAGAACGAGCTGGGCTGGCCGACCGTGCCCGGCCGGCCGCCGATGCTGGTCACGGGGGTCCGCTTCGACGTCCTGGACGTGCCGGCCGAGGCGGGCGCTCATGCGCTCCGCCACCTCGGGCCGGGTTCCCCGGTGGCCCTGTGGGGCGAACGGATGCGGCTGCTGGTGGCCGCGGGCAGCGCGGAGGAACTGCCGGGAGTGCTGGAGTGGCTGGAGTGGCGCGGGCTCGCGCTGGATCTGCGGGCACTGGGCACGGGCGGCCTCATGGAGGCGCCCGCACGGCCCGGAGAGGCCCGCTCAGGGGCGCTGCCGCCGGAGCGGGGCCGCGCCGCCGGGCACGGCCCGGTTCCCGTGCAGGGGGCCGCCGTATGGCTGCGGCCCCCCGGGCCGGGGGGTGAGGCCGAGGCCTCGCTGCCGGCGTTGCCGGCCGTGGGGGGCCCGACAGGCGCCCCCGATCTCGTACGACTTGTGGACACGCTGGCGACGCACTGCCACCGCGTCCGGCTGCGGCGCGCGAACGCCCGGCCGCCCGCCTGCCGGGGAAATCAGCCGTTGGCCTTCTCGTAGGCCTCGCGAATGGACGCGGGAACACGGCCGCGGTCGTTGACCTCGTAACCGTTCTCCTTCGCCCAGGCGCGGATGGCCGCCGTGTCCTGGTTGCCACCGGAAGCGGCGCGCGCCTTTCCACGTCCGCCCGCGGCACGGCCTCCGGTACGACGACCGCCCTTCACATAGGGGTCGAGAAGGCCACGCAGCTTGTCCGCATTGGTGGTCGTGAGATCGATCTCGTACGTCTTGCCGTCCAGTGCGAACGTAACCGTCTCGTCCGCCTCGCCGCCGTCGAGGTCGTCGACAAGAAGGACCTGAACCTTCTGTGCCACCGGATTTCCTTTCATCGATAACGTTGAGGGCCAGGGTGTGCGGCGCCCGCCGTTTCGCCGCCCCTGTTATATGCAGTACTGCAGTACGTCGGAAAGCAAACCGCTTTTGCCGGAAAAACACAAACCCCTGGGAGAGACCCGGGGGCCCGCCATGGTCCGGAAACATGCGCGTTTCGGACATAGGGCACCGAGGCAATGGCGATCACAGATGCAGAAGCATCCGGCTGTTGCCCAAGGTGTTCGGTTTCACTCGTTCGAGACCGAGGAACTCCGCGACGCCCTCGTCATAGGAACGCAACAGCTCCGCGTAGACATCGGTGTCGACCGGCGTCTCACCGATCTCCACGAAGCCGTGCTTCTGGAAGAAGTCGACTTCGAAGGTCAGACAGAAAACGCGGCGAACGCCGAGCCAGCGGGCGGTCTGCAGCAACTTCTCCAGCAACTGGTGCCCGACACCGGCGCCCTTGAGGCCCGGCTTCACCGCGAGAGTGCGGACTTCGGCCAGGTCTTCCCACATGACGTGCAGGGCGCCGCAGCCGACCACCTCGGCGTTGTCGTCGCGTTCCGCGACCCAGAACTCCTGGATGTCCTCGTAAAGGGTGACCATGGCTTTGTCGAGCAGGATGCGGTCGCGGACGTAGGCGTCGAGGAGGTGACGCACGACCGGCACATCGCTGGTCCGGGCCCGCCGGACGGTGATGGCTTTCGCGGGGACTTCGGGACGTTCTGCGGACATGGGCGGACGCTATCGCCCGGAGGTGTCCTCCGCCGCGCCGGGGTTCTGCTCTTCCCGCGCTTCGCCGGGTTCCGCGGCTTCCCGCGTCGGCGCGGGTTCCGGCGCTCGCGCGGGTTCCGCCGCTTGTACGGTTTCCGGCCCCTGGACGATGCGTACGGCGTCGCTGAGGGCCTGGCGCTGTTCCTCGCTCATCATCCCGAAGAAGGCGACGAGAGCGGCGGCCGGGTTGTCGCTCTGCGACCAGGCGTCGTTCATCAGCGCGGCGGCGTAGGCGGCCCGGGTGGAGACGGCCTCATATCGATAGGCCCGCCCTTCCGCCTCGCGGCGCACCCAGCCCTTCTGATGGAGATTGTCCAAAACGGTCATCACGGTGGTGTACGCGATGGACCGTTCCTGCTGGAGGTCTTCCAGGACTTCTCGAACGGTCACCGGGCGGTTCCACTTCCACACCCGCGTCATGACCGCGTCTTCGAGTTCTCCCAATGGGCGAGGCACAGCCAGAACAATAGTGGGAGATTCCGCCGAAGGCCCGCCGGACGTGCGCTTAGGTCGCCAAAGCGAACAAAAAGGGCGCACGACTCGGAAAGCACCGGGGTGCGAGGAGTCGTACGCCCTGACGGGGGCGGGTCGGCGAGGCGGCTCAGGCGTCGCCGGCGGCGGTCTCGCGACCGCCCTCCACGCGCGCGAGGGCGGCGTCGACGGCCGCGTCCTCCTTGGCCTTGGCGGCCCCGCCCTGGGTCTTCACGATCACCCTGACCACACCGATGAAGAACACGGCCATGACGACCGGGGGAACGAGCGCGGCGACGTAGTCCATGACACCAGGGTAGCCACACGGGCCGGGACGAAAGGGGCGGGGTGGGCGGCCGGGGCTCAGCCGGCGGCGAGCTGCCGCGACTGCTCCGGGTCAACGGGCGGCGTGGGCGGCTTGCGCCGCGGGAAGACCTCGCCCGGCGTGGGGACGGGGCGCTTCGGGGCGGGTTCTCCCGCCGGACGCTCGCCGGGCCGCCCGGGAGGGGCCTGGCCGGGCTTCGGAGCGGGCTTCTGAGCGGGTTTCTCCTGCCCCTCGGCCGCTCGGGCCACATCCTCCCCCGCGCCGCCCGTGAGGGCCAGCAGGCGCGTCCTGGAGGGCGGTACGGCGGGCGCCGGGACCTTGCGCGCGCCCTGCGCGAAGCGGGCCCGCACGTCCTGCTCCGCGAGCGACCGGCAGCGCTCCAGCAGGGCGGCGCCCTTCGGGTTCCCGCGCAGTGCCCCGAGGGCGGCCAGGTCGTCGGGCGCGGGCCGGTACCCGGCGCCCAGCACCTCCTCCAGCAGGGCGAGGTAGCCGGCCGCGGTGCCCGGCAGGGCGGCGCGGTACCGGTCGAGGTCGGCCACGAGGAAGGCGCGCAGCCGGGCCGCCTCGCGCATCGCCTCGTCCAGGGACGCGGCGAGACGGAAGCAGTCCTTGACGTCCTCGGCGGACGCTCGGCCTGGGTGAAGGGCGAGGGCGAGGGCGCGGCGGAGCACACGCAGCTCCTGCGCACCGAACGCCATGCCGCCGCGGGATCCGTATGGCGTGGGCATGCGGCGACGCTACCGCTAATCGGACAAAAGTGATGGATGGGGACGTTGTGTCGTCGCGTGTCGCCGTCCGGTTTCCCCCGGCCGGTGTCACCCGCGCGCGTGAACGGCGGGAACCGGCGCCCCACCGGGCGCCGGGCGCCTCACAGCCGCGACACGTTCCGCTCGTAGACCAGGCGCAGGCCGATCAGGGTCAGCCAGGGCTGGTGCTCGTCGATCACCGAGGACTCGCCCAGCACCACCGGCGCGAGACCGCCGGTGGCGATCACCGTGACCTCGTCGGGGTCGTCGGCCAGCTCTCGGGCCATGCGGCTCACCACGCCGTCGACCTGTCCGGCGAAGCCGTACACGACGCCCGACTGCATGGCCTCGACGGTGTTCTTGCCGATCACGTTCCGGGGCCGGGCCACCTCGATCTTCCTCAGCTGCGCGGCCCTGATCCCGAGGGCCTCCACCGAGATCTCGATGCCGGGCGCGATGACCCCGCCGACGTACTCCCCGCGCGCGGAGACCGCGTCGAAGGTGGTCGCCGTACCGAAGTCGACGACGATCGCCGGGCCGCCGTACAGCTCGTTCGCCGCGACCGCGTTGATGATCCGGTCGGCGCCGACCTCCTTGGGGTTGTCGAACTGGATCGGCACCCCGGTCTTCACACCCGGCTCGACCAGCACCGCCGGCACGTCGCCGTAGTAGCGGCGGGTGACCTCGCGCAGCTCGTGCAGCACGGACGGGACGGTCGCGCAGATGGCGATGCCGTCGATGCCGTCGCCCAGGCCGTCGCCGAGCAGCGGGTGCATGCCCATCAGGCCCTGCAGCAGGACCGCCAGCTCGTCCGCCGTGCGGCGCGCGTCCGTGGAGATGCGCCAGTGCTCGACGATGTCCTCGCCGTCGAACAGGCCGAGCACGGTGTGCGTGTTTCCGACGTCGATCGTGAGCAGCATGGGCGTTACTCCGCCTCGCGCAGGTCCAGGCCGATGTCCAGGATCGGCGAGGAGTGGGTGAGGGCGCCGACGGCCAGGAAGTCCACCCCGGTCTCGGCGTACGCGCGCGCGGTGTCGAGGGTGAGCCGGCCCGAGGCCTCCAGCAGCGCCCGCCCGCCGGCGATCCCGACGGCCTCCGCGCACTCGCCCGGCGTGAAGTTGTCCAGCAGGACCAGGTCGGCGCCCGCCTCCACGACCTCGCGGAGCTGGTGCAGGGTGTCGACCTCGACCTCGATCGGCACCTCCGGGAAGGCCTCCCGCACGGCCTTGAAGGCCGGCGCGACACCCCCGGCGGCGACGACGTGGTTGTCCTTCACCAGGGCCGCGTCCGAGAGCGACATGCGGTGGTTGACCCCGCCGCCGCAGCGCACGGCGAACTTCTCCAGGGAGCGCAGCCCCGGAGTGGTCTTGCGGGTGTCGCGCACGCGGGCCTTGGTGCCCTCCAGGACGTCCGCCCACGCGCGCGTGGCGGTCGCGATGCCGGACAGCCGGCACAGCAGGTTCAGGGCGCTGCGCTCGGCGGTGAGCAGGTCCCGCGTGCGCGTGGTGACCGACAGCAGCCGCTGCCCGGCCTCGACGCGGTCGCCGTCCTCGACGTGCCGCTCGACCTCGAACTCGTCGGTGCAGACCACCGAGAGCACGGCCTCGGCGACCCGCAGGCCCGCCACCACTCCGGCCTCGCGCGCGGTGAAGTCACCGGTGGCGACGGCGTCCTCGGGGATGGTCGAGTCGGTCGTCACGTCCACCCCGCCGTCCAGGTCCTCCTGGATGGCGACGTTGGCGATGTCCTCGACCTCGACGGGGTCGAGTCCGGCGGCGGCCAGCAGTTCGGCGAGCGCGGGGTCGAGCCCGCACTCCAGGTACTCCTCGTCGCCCTCGGCGCCGCAGGCGCAGCCGTCGCCGCAGCCACCGGTCGGGGCGAGGGGAAGGTCGTCGGTGCTCACGTGTGTCACTGCTCCTGGGAACGCTGGTGGGGCCGGGTAGGGGGGAAGTCTGCGGTGTCCGTGGTGTGTAGGGCCAGGGACCGGTCGGGACCGAGCCGTACGACGATGTGGCGCCGCCACTGGGCGTCGTCGCGCTCGGCGCGGTCCTCGCGCCAGTGGCAGCCGCGGGTCTCCTCGCGCCGCAGGGCGGCGGCGACCAGGACCCGGGCCACGCACAGGAGGTTGGTGGCCTCCCAGGTGTCGACGCCGGGCTCGGCGGTCTTGCCGTTCTCCCGCAGGGCGTCGCGGGCCTCGCCGTGCAGCCGCTGAAGCTGGTCCGCGGCCCGCTGGAGCGACCGCGCCGAGCGGAGCACGCCCGCGCCCTCGGTCATGATCCGCTGGATGGCGAACCGGGACTCCGGGGCCAGCAGCGGGTGGGTGGGCGTCTCGGGGTGCGCGAGCCGGGCGGGCTCGCGCGCGGGGAGGCCGCCCCGCTCCCGGGCACAGGCGATGTCGGCGGCGATGCGCTCGGCGTAGACGAGTCCTTCGAGCAGGGAGTTGGAGGCGAGGCGGTTGGCGCCGTGCACGCCGGTGCAGGCGACCTCGCCGCACGCGTACAGGCCGGGCACGGTCGTCCGGCCCCGGGCGTCGGTGCGGACGCCGCCGGAGGCGTAGTGGGCGGCCGGGGCGACCGGGACGGGCTCCGTCACCGGGTCGATGCCGTTGGCGCGGCAGGCGGCCAGGATGGTCGGGAAGCGGTGCTCCCACATCTCGGCGCCGAAGTGCCGGGCGTCGAGGAACATGTGCTCGGCGCCCTGCTCCAGCATGCGGCGCGTGATGCCCTTGGCGACGATGTCGCGGGGCGCCAGCTCGGCCAGCTCGTGCTGCCCCACCATGAACCGCACGCCGCCCCCGTCGACCAGGTGGGCACCCTCGCCGCGCACCGCCTCGGAGACCAGCGGCTGCTGGCCCTCGGCGTCCGCGCCGAGGAACAGCACGGTCGGGTGGAACTGGACGAACTCCAGGTCGCTGACCTCCGCGCCCGCGCGCAGCGCCAGCGCCACGCCGTCGCCGGTCGACACCGAGGGGTTGGTGGTCGCGGAGAACACCTGGCCCATGCCGCCGGTCGCCAGGACCACCGCGGGGGCGTGCACCGCGCCCACGCCGTCGTGCTGGCCCTCGCCCATCACGTGCAGGGTGACGCCCGCCGTACGGCCCTCGGCGTCGGTCAGCAGGTCGAGCACGAGCGCGTTCTCGACGGTTCGCAGTCCGCGCGCGCGTACCGCCTCCACCAGGGCCCGGGAGATCTCCGCGCCGGTGGCGTCCCCGCCCGCGTGCGCGATACGGCGCCGGTGGTGGCCGCCCTCGCGGGTGAGCTGGATGCCGCCCTCGTCGTCGGTGTCGAAGTGGGCGCCGGTGGAGATCAGCCGCCGTACGGCGTCGGGGCCCTCGGTGACGAGGATGCGCACGGCCTCCTCGTCGCACAGGCCCGCGCCCGCCACCAGGGTGTCCTCCAGGTGCTGCTCGGGGGTGTCGCCCTCGCCGAGGGCAGCGGCGATGCCGCCCTGCGCCCAGCGCGTGGAGCCGTCGTCGAGGCGGGCCTTGGTGACGACGACGGTCGTCAGGCCCGCGGCCTCGCAGCGCAGCGCGGCGGTCAGACCGGCCACCCCGGAGCCGACGACGACCACGTCCGCGGAGATGCTCCACCCGGGGGCGGGCGCGTGCAGTCGTATGCCTGTGCTGGTCACGAGGCGGCTCCGAGGGATCCGAAGGTGAGGGGCAGGTTGTCGATCAGCCGGGTGGCGCCGACGCGGGCGGCCACGGCGAGGACGGCCTCGCCGGTGAAGCCGTCGCCGATCTCGGTGAAGTCGGACGGGTCGACCAGGGCGAGGTAGTCCAGCTTCAGCGGCGGGTCGAGACGCGCGGCCTCGTCCAGGACCTGGTGCACGGCTGCGCGGACGGCCGCCGGGCCACCGGGCGCGGCGGTGGCGACCGCGTGCGCGTCGGCCGCCGCGCGGGACTCGCCTATGGCGCTCAGCGCCTCCGCACGCGCGTGCGTGGAGGGCACCTCGCGGGCCCGCGCGCGCAGCGCCTCCTGCGCCGCGTGCCGGTCCCGGCCGGCGAACAGGGCGCGGGACAGCGAGAGGGCGGTGCGGCGTTCGCCGGGCGAGAGGTAGCGGTTGCGGCTGGACAGGGCGAGCCCGTCCTCCTCGCGCACGGTCGGGACGCCGACGATCTCCACGCCGAAGTTCAGATCGCGCGCCATGCGCCGGATCAGGGCCAGTTGCTGGGCGTCCTTCTGGCCGTACAGGGCGACGTCGGGGCGGGTCAGGTGCAGCAGCTTGGCGACGACGGTGAGCACCCCGTCGAAGTGCCCGGGCCGCGAGGCACCCTCCAGGCGCCCGCCCATGGGGCCGGCGGTGACGCGCACCTGGGGTTCGCCGCCGGGGTAGACCTCGTCCACGGAGGGCGCGAACACGGCGTCCGCGCCCGCCTGTTCGGCGAGCTTCAGGTCGGCGTCCAGGGTGCGCGGGTAGCGGTCGAGGTCCTCGCCGGCGCCGAACTGCAGCGGGTTGACGAAGACGGTGACGACGACCTCGCCCTCCGGCCCGGCGATCCGGCGCGCGGCGCGGATCAGCGTGGCGTGGCCCTCGTGCAGCGCTCCCATGGTCATCACGACGGCACGGCGTCCGTGGCGCACACGCGCGTGCAGCTCCTCGGCGGTGCTCAGCAGGGCGGTGGTCATCAGGCGTTCCCCTCGGTGCCGTCGGGCCCGTTCGTGCCGTCGGTGCCGCCGGCCAGCACCCCGAGCAGGTCCTCGGCGAGCTCCGGCTTCAGCAGGCCGTGGGCGAGGGCCCGGTCGGCGGTCGCGCGGGCCATCGCCAGATAGCCGGCGACGGCCTGCGGGGAGTGCTTGCGCAGCTCGGCGACGTGCGCCGCGACCGTTCCGGCGTCTCCGCGCGCGACGGGGCCGGTGAGCGCGGCGTCGCCGGAGCGCAGCGCGTTGTCCAGGGCGGCGCCGAGCAGCGGGCCGAGCATCCGGTCGGGGGCGGAGACACCGGCCGTGCGGAGCAGCTCCATGGACTGGGCGACCAGGGTCACCAGGTGGTTGGCGCCGAGGGCGAGGGCCGCGTGGTACAGCGGGCGGCTCTCCTCACCGATCCACTCGGGCTCACCGCCCATCTCGATGACCAGGGCCTCGGCGGCCAGCCGCAGCTCCTCGGGCGCGGTGACCCCGAAGGAGCAGCCCGCCAGCCGCTGGACGTCGACCGGGGTGCCGGTGAAGGTCATCGCCGGATGCAGTGCCAGCGGCAGCGCGCCCGCGCGCAGGGCGGGGTCGAGGACCTTCGCTCCGTACCGTCCGGAGGTGTGCACGAGCAGTTGTCCGGGCCGGACGGCGCCGGTCTCGGCGAGGCCGGCGACCAGGCCGGGCAGGGCGTCGTCCGGGACGGTGAGCAGCACCAGGTCGGCCCGCTGGAGGACCTCGGCGGGCGGCACCAGGGGCACGTCCGGGAGCATCGCCTCGGCGCGCCTGCGGGAGGCGTCGGAGACTCCGGAGACGGCCACCGGGCGGTGCCCGGCGAGCTGGAGGGACGCGGCCAGGGCGGGGCCCACGCGTCCGGCGCCGACGACGCCTACGGTGAGCCGCGCGGGGCGGTCCTTGAGGTCTGGCTGGTGGACTGTACTCACGCGACGGTGACCTTCCCGTTCCAGTCCGCTCTGGGTACCGGACGATTTCTCGTCATGTTAACGCTATCCGGTGAGGGGCGGCCGGTTGTCCACAGGCTGTGGGTTTCGCCACGGCCCGGGCGCCTGGAAATCCGGCTGCCGCGCCGGGGCCGCGCAGGGCATGATCCCCCGCATGAGCGATACGGCTGAGCAGGGCGGGGAGCGGTCGGCGGCACAGCGGCTGCGCGAGCGGCGCGGGGCCGCCCAGCGGCAGGCGCGGCGGGTGCTGTCGCGCGCGGGCTGGCGGGGCACCATCCGCGAGCGGCTGGCGCTGCTGCAGGAGGCCGCCCCGGCGGTGTACGACCTGGACGAACAGGCGGACATCTACGGCGACGGGGTCGTGGCCGCCCTGGAGGAGCGGGTCGCCGCGCTGCTCGGCACGGAGGCCGCGGCGTTCTTCCCGACCGGCACGATGGCCCAGCAGGTCGCCCTGCGCTGCTGGGCGGCCCGCACCGGCGACACCACCGTGGCCCTGCACGGTCTGGCCCACCCCGAGGTGCACGAACGGCACGCGCTCAGCCAGGTCGCCGGCCTGCGACCGGTCCGGGTGACCAGCGAGCCCCGGCTGCCCACGGCCGGGGAGATAGGCGACTTTCCCGAGCCCTTCGGGGCGCTGATGCTGGAGCTGCCGCTCAGGGACGCCGGTTTCCTGCTGCCCTCCTGGGATGAGCTGACCGACGTCGTGGCGGCGGCCCGGGAACGTGACGCGGTGGTGCACTTCGACGGCGCGCGCCTGTGGGAGTCGACCGTCCACTTCGGCCGCCCCCTGGACGAGATAGCCGGCCTGGCGGACAGCGTGTACGTGTCGTTCTACAAGTCCCTCGACGGCTTCGGCGGCGCCGCGCTGGCCGGCCCGAGGACCCTGGTCGAGCAGGCGAGGACCTGGCGGCACCGCTACGGCGGCATGGTCTTCCAGCAGTTCCCGACCGCGCTGTCGGCACTCGTCGGACTGGACCGGGAACTGCCCCGGCTGCCGGAGTACGTGCGCCACGCGCGCGTGGTCGCGCAGGCGCTGCGCGAGGGGTTCGCCGAGGCCGGCCTGCCGGGGGCGCGCGTGCACCCCGAGGTGCCGCACACCCACGAGTTCCAGGTCTGGCTGCCGTACCGGCCCGAGGCGCTGACCGAGGCGGCGGTGCGGCAGGGCGAGGAGACCTCGGTACTGCTCTTCGCGAGCACCTGGGAGGCGGCCGGGCCCGGCATCGCGTGCACCGAGGTCACCGTCCGCTCGGCGGGCCTGGAGTGGACGGCGGACGACGTGCGCGCGGCGGTCGCGGACTTCGCGGCCCGGCTGCCGACGGCGCCGTAGCCGCGGGGTGCGGGCGGCGGGCGGCGGGCGGCGCCTCAGTCGAACCGGAGGTGCGGGGCCGGCCCGCCGGGCCCGGTCAGCCGTGGCCGCCGGCCCGCACCAGCCCGGTCTCGTACGCCAGCACCACCACCTGCACCCGGTCGCGCAGGCCCAGCTTGGTCAGGATGCGGCCCACATGCGTCTTCACGGTCGCCTCGGACAGCACCAGCCGGGCCGCGATCTCCCCGTTGGACAGCCCCTGCGCGACCAGCACCATGACCTCGCGCTCGCGGTCCGTGAGCCGCTCCAGCTCCTTGTGCCGGGGCTCCTTGACGCCGGACGGCAGCATCGGCGCGAACCGGTCCAGCAGGCGCCTGGTGGTGGAGGGCGCCACCACCGCGTCCCCGCTGTGCACGGCGCGGATGGCCGTCAGCAGCTCGCCGGGCGGCACATCCTTGAGCATGAAACCGGAGGCGCCCGCCTTCAGCCCGGAGAAGGCGTACTCGTCCAGGTCGAACGTGGTCAGGATCAGCACCTTCGGCGGGTTGGACTCGGCGCAGATCCGCCGGGTGGCCTCCACGCCGTCCAGCTTCGGCATACGGACGTCCATCAGGACCACGTCGACGCCGGTGGAGCGGACCGCCTGGAGGGCCTCGACGCCGTCGCCCGCCTCGGCGACGACCTCCATGTCCGGCTGGGCGGCGAGCACCATCCGGAACCCTGTGCGCAACAGCACCTGGTCGTCCACGAGCATCACGCGGATCGTCATCGGGGTCCTCTTCCGTTCGTCTTCGGGGGGTCGTGCGGGGTCTTCAGGGGGTCCGCCGGGGGGCGTGACAGGTGTCAACCAGGGGCGTGCGGCAGCGTCAGTGCGCCGGTTTGAGCGGCAGCAGCACGCTGATGCGGAAGCCTCCACCAGGACGCGGGCCGGCGTCCAGGGTGCCGCCGACCATCCCGACCCGCTCCCGCATGCCGATCAGGCCGTGCCCCTGTCCGTCGGCACCGCCCTCCTCGTACAGCTCGTGCGGGGCGCCCTTGCCGTCGTCCTCGACGAGCAGGCCGAGCCCGTCGTCGAAGTAGACGAGGCGCACGCTCGCGCCCGCGTTGGGCCCGCCGTGCTTGCGGGTGTTGGTGAGCGCCTCCTGCACGATGCGGTACGCGGTCAGCTCCACTCCGCTGGGCAGCGGACGCGGGGTGCCCTCGACCTTGAAGTCGACGGGCAGGCCCGAGGTGCGGCACTGCTCCACGAGGTCGTCGATCTGGTCGACGTCCGGCTGCGGGACGTACTCCCCCGTCTCCTGGTGCTCGCCGGTGCGCAGCACGCCCAGCAGGCGGCGCATCTCGGCGAGGGCCTGCCGGCCGGTGGAGGAGATGGTCTCCAGGGCCTTCTTCGCCTGGTCGGGGGCGGCGTCGAGGACGTAGGCGGCACCGTCGGCCTGCACCACCATCACCGACACGTTGTGCGCGACGACGTCGTGCAGCTCGCGCGCGATCCGGGCGCGCTCGGCGGCGACCGCGACCTTGGACTGCGCCTCGCGCTCCCGCTCCAGCCGGGCGGCGCGCTCCTCGAGCTGGGCGAAGTAGGCGCGGCGGGTGCGCATGGAGTCGCCGAGCACCCAGGCCAGGGCGAACGGCACCGTCTGGAACACCGCTATCGCCAGCTGGCCCAGCACGCCGGTGTGCTGGGCGGGCCAGCGGATCTGGGCCAGGGCGGCCGCGAACAGGCTGACGGTGAGCGCGAGCCGGGAGGCCCAGCGCGCGCCCATCGTCGCGACCGTGTAGGTGATCACCAGCATGGCGAAGTCGGCGGCGGTCGACTCGACGTCCAGGATCAGCTGGGCCAGCCCGGCGGCGAGGGCCAGCAGCAGCATCGGCTCGGGGTAACGGCGGCGCAGCGCCACGACGACGCACAGCACGGCGGACACCGCCAGCCCCCCGGCGAGGGGCATGTGGTGTCCGGGCGCCCTGCTGAGACTCACCACGCTCACACCGGAGAGCCCGAACAGGACGACGGCCCAGAAGGTGTCGACCCAAGTCGGGTGCCTGCGGAGGAAGTCATAGAGGCGCTGCACGTAACCCAGAGTAGGGAAATGAAATGAGTGCACGGGTCAACCGGAGGGCCGATCCCCACGAGGCACGCGTACTCCGCAAGGTGGAGGAAGTGATCACCTGTACGCCTAGTCTGGCCCGGTGACGGACGAGACGGCGGCTGGAAGCGGGCGCGAGGGACGCGGGTGGCGGCAGGCGGCGCAGGAAGCGCTGTACGGGCCGGCCGGCTTCTACCGGCGGCCGGAGGGCCCGGCCGGGCACTTCCGCACGTCGGTGCACGCCTCCCCGCTGTTCGCGCGCGCCGTGGCCCGGCTGCTGTGCCGGGTCGACGAGGCACTCGGCCGGCCGGGCACCCTGGACTTCGTCGACATGGGGGCCGGGCGGGGTGAGCTGGTCACCGCCGTGCTCGCGGCGCTGCCGGCCGGCGTGGCCGCCCGCGCGCGGGTGTACGCCGTCGAGCTCGCCGCGCGTCCGGCGGCACTGGACGAGCGGATCACCTGGCTGAGCGAGCCCCCGGACGCGGTCACCGGGCTGCTTTTCGCCAACGAGTGGCTGGACAACGTACCGGTGGACGTCGCCGAGGTGGACCCGGCGGGAGTGCCCCGGCTGGTGCTCGTCACCGCGGACGGCACGGAGCGGCTCGGGGACCCGGTGTCGGGGGCGGACGCGGACTGGCTGGCCCGGTGGTGGCCGCTGCCCGCCGAGCCGGGGCTGCGCGCGGAGATCGGACGGCCCAGGGACCTGGCCTGGGCGGCCGCGCTGGAGCGGGTGCGGCGGGGGCTCGCGGTGGCCGTGGACTACGCGCACACCGCCGGCGCCCGCCCGCTGTTCGGGAGCCTCACCGGGTTCCGGGAGGGGCGCGAGACGGCGCCCGTGCCGGACGGCTCCTGCGACATCACGGCGCATGTCGCGCTGGACGCGTGCGCGGCGGCACGCGCGGAGACCTCCCCGCCCGCGCGTCTGCTCACCCAGCGCGACGCCCTGCACGCCCTGGACGTCACCGGCGCACGCCCCCCGCTCGCGCTGGCCTCCACGGACCCGGCGGCCTATGTGCGTGCCCTCACGAGCGCCGGGGAGGCCGCCGAACTCACCGCCCCGGACGGGCTCGGCGGCTTCGGCTGGCTGCTCCAGCCGGTCGGCGTCCCGGACCCGCTCGCCTGAGCCCCGCCGGCTTCCCGGGCGCTACTTGTCGATGTCCCCCACCACGAAGAACATCGACCCGAGGATCGCCACCATGTCCGCGACCAGCGTCCCCGGCAGCAGTTCGGTCAGCGCCTGGATGTTGTTGTACGAGGCCGAGCGCAGCTTCAGCCGGTACGGGGTCTTCTCCCCCTTGCTGACCAGGTAGTAGCCGTTGATGCCGAGCGGGTTCTCGGTCCACGCGTACGTGTGCCCCTCGGGCGCCTTCAGCACCTTGGGCAGCCGCTGGTTGACCGGCCCCGGCGGCAGTTCGGCCACCCGGTCCAGGCAGGCGTCGGCGAGGTCCAGCGCGTTGTGGGTCTGCTCCAGCAGGCACTCGAAGCGGGCCAGGCAGTCGCCCTCGTCCCGGGTGACGACCCTCAGGGTGTCCTGGAGGTCGCCGTACGCCAGGTAGGGCTCGTCGCGGCGCAGGTCGAAGTCGACGCCGGAGGCGCGCGCGATGGGCCCGCTCACGCCGTAGGCGTGCACGGCCTCCGGCGCGAGTTCCCCCACGCCCCTCGTACGCCCCCGGAAGATCTCGTTGCCGAGCACCAGGTCGTCGAAGACGTCCATGCGGGAGCGCACCGCCGCGACGGCGGCACGCGCGCGTGCCGTCCACCCGGCCGGCAGGTCCTCCTTGAGGCCGCCGACGCGGTTGAACATGTAGTGCATGCGCCCGCCGGAGACCTCCTCCATGACGTTCTGGAGCACCTCCCGCTCCCGGAACGCGTAGAACACCGGCGTGATCCCGCCCAGCTCCAGCGGGTACGACCCGAGGAACATCAGGTGGTTCAGCACCCGGTTCAGCTCGGCGAGCAGCGTGCGCGTCCACACCGCGCGCTCGGGGACCTCCATGCCGAGCATCCGCTCCACGGCGAGGACCACGCCCAGCTCGTTGGAGAACGCCGACAGCCAGTCGTGACGGTTGGCGAGCATGATGATCTGCCGGTAGTCGCGCGCCTCAAAGAGCTTCTCCGCGCCCCGGTGCATGTAGCCGATCACCGGCTCCGCGCGCTGGATGCGCTCGCCGTCCAGCACCAGCTTGAGCCTCAGCACGCCGTGCGTGGACGGATGCTGGGGGCCGATGTTGAGCACCATGTCGGTGCTCTCGGCGGCGCCGCCGACGCCGACCGTGGTCTCCGTCGCAGTCATGGACCCAGTCTCCCCTACGTACGCTGGCCCCATGGAGACGGGGAGCCCGGCGGAGACCGGGGTGGCGGGGGACGAACCGGTGTGGCGGGCACTGCCGCCCGGACTGCTGCGCATGCGCCGGCTGCTGCTGGTGCTGTGGACGGGCGTGCTCGCCCTGGCGGCGGGGCTGCTGCCCGGCCTGCTCGTGGGACCTGCCTGGGGCGCCTTCGCGCTGCTCCCGCCGGCCCTGGCCGTGTGGTTCTGGCGGTTGCTGGGCCGCAACTGGCGCTCCTGGCGGTACGCCGAGCGCGCCGACGACCTGCTGATCCGCCGTGGCGTGCTGTGGCGCGAGGAGACCGTGGTGCCGTACGGGCGGATGCAGCTCGTGGAGGTCACCTCGGGTCCCCTGGAGCGGTACTTCGGGCTGGCCAGCGTCCAGCTCCACACCGCGGCCGCGGCGACCGACGCGGTCGTCCCGGGCCTGGACCCGGCCGAGGCGGAGCGGCTGCGCGACCGGCTCACCGAGCTGGGCGAGGCCCGGTCGGCGGGCCTGTGACGGCCCCGGCCCCCGGCGGCGTGCCGGACCGCCCGCCGGTCGCCGAGCGGCGGCTGCACCCCGTCACGCCGTTCCGGCGGGCCTGGGCGCCGGTCGCCGTGCTCGCCGGCTGGGCCGTGCACGACCCGAACGCGGCGCAGGAGCAGTTGGCGAGGCTGACCGGCACCATGCTGCTCATAGGGCTCAGCGTGCTGGTCCCGGCGGCCGGTCTGTACGGCTTCCTGTCCTGGTGGTTCACGCACTTCGCGGTCACCGGCGGCGAACTGCGCATCCGCACCGGCCTGCTGTTCCGGCGCACCGCGCACATCCGGCTGGAGCGCATCCAGGCGGTCGACGTCACCCGGCCGCTCCTCGCGCGCGTGGCGGGGGTGGCCAAGCTCCGCATCGACGTCGTCGGCGCCGCCAAGAAGGACGAACTCGCCTTCCTGGGCGAGCGGGAGGCGCGTGCGCTGCGCGCGGAACTGCTCGCGCGCGCGGCCGGATTCGCCCCGGCGACGGCGCGCGAGGTCGGCGAGGCACCGGCGCGGGAACTGCTGCGCGTGCCGCCGCGCGCGCTGGTGCTCTCCCTGCTGCTGACGGGCGCCACCTGGGGCTCGCTGGCCGCCGCCCTGGTCGTGCCGCCCCTGCTGTGGTTCGCCACGCACAGCGTGTGGACGGTCCTCGCCACCGCCCTGCCGCTGCTGGGCGCCGCCGGCGCGAGCAGCGCGGGCCGGTTCGTCACCGAGTACGACTGGTCGGTGGGCGAGTCCCCGGACGGGCTGCGCATCGACCGCGGGCTGCTCGACCGCGCGCACGAGACGGTCCCGCCGGGCCGGGTGCAGACGGTGCGGATCGTGGAGCCGCTGCTGTGGCGGCGGCTGGGCTGGGTGCGGGTGGAACTGGACGTGGCCGGATCCGACAACTCGGTGCTGGTGCCGGTCGCCCCGCGCGCGGTCGCCGAGTCGGTCATAGCGCGCGTGCTGCCCGGCGTGACCGTACCGGCGGCGCCGGCCCGGCCGCCGGGACGGGCCCGCTGGTGCCTGCCGGTGTGGTGGCGCGGGCACGGTCTCGCGGTCACGGACGCGGTGTTCGCCGCCCGGCACGGCCTGCTGCGCCGGCGGCTGTCCCTGGTCCCGCACGCCAAGGTGCAGAGCGTACGGCTCACCCAGGGGCCCTGGGGGCGGCTGTGGCGGCTCGCCGACGTGCACGTGGACACCGGGGCGGGCAGGACCGTCACGGCCCGGCTGCGCGACGCGGACGAGGCCGGCCGGCTGCTGCGCGCCCAGGCGGAGCGCTCCCGCACCGGCCGCCGGGACGCCCGCCCGGACCGCTGGATGGCCTGAGCGGGACGGCCGCCGGTACGGCAAAAGGCCCGGCTCCCCTCATGGGGCGCCGGGCCTTCCGTCGTTCCCGCGGGTCCGCCGGGACCGCTCAGGAGGCCGCGCTGCGCAGACCCTGGACGTCGATCTGTTCCGTCTCGTCGTGCGCGGTCAGGTCGATGACCTGGCCGACGCCGCGCGCCTGGTCGTCGGCGGTCTTGAACTCGGCCTCGGCCTCGGCCTTGTGCAGCGCGAGGGCCTCCTGACCGACGACGTCCGCCAGGTCCTCGTTCTGCACGGACTCCAGCGCCTCGGACGAGGTGTGCTTGTGGGTGCCGAAGAAGTCGAACCCGCCCTCGATCACGGGGCGCCGGGCGGGCGCGGCCGGTACGACGGCCACCGCGGTCGGCACCGTGAAGTGTCCCGCGGGCTGCTGCCCCGCCGACTTGGCGGCCTCGGCCGGTGCCGTCGGGGTGGCGGCCGGGCGCGCGTGCTCCCCGGCCGCCCCGGGCTTCCCCTGCGCCTCGTCCTCCTGGCCGGCGTCCTCGCTCCGGGGAGCGCCGGCCGCCTGCGTCACGCCGTCCGCGGCGCCCTCTCCTTTGGCGGCCGCCCCGGGCGGCACGGCCGCGGCGGACCGGGTCTCGGCCGGTTCCTCGGCGGACGGCCCGAAGGGCTTCACGGCCCCGGCGTGATCGGCGGGCCTGCCGGGAGCCTCGGTGCCGGGGTTGGCGGGAGTTACGGGGCCGGGCTCGACGGGAGCGTCGGCACCCGGCGCGAGGGCCTCGGCGTCGGGCTTCGCGGCAGCGTCGGCGTCGGGCGCGGAGGCCTCGGCGTCGGGCTCGGCGGGGGCCTCGGCGTCGAACCGGGCCAGTGCCGTCGCGGCCCGCAGGTAGAGCCGCGAACCCTCGGGCGAGAAGACGGCGCCGGGCTCCGGCTTCTCCGCGTCGGCCGGCTCCGCCGCCTGCACGGCATCGAGAGCCTCGGGGGCCTCGGGCTCGGCGCTGCGCGCGGGCGGCAGCGCGAGCGCGCCGGACGGCTCGCCCGCCTCGATCTCCAGCAGCCGGCGCCCCTCCAGGGCGCTCGCCCGCTCGGTCTCGGCGGTCGCGTAGCGGCGCAGCAGGGCGGCGTGTTCGTTGCGCAGCCCGGCCAGCTCCGCGCGCTTGGCGCGCAGCCGCCGCTCGAGCTTGGTGCGCAGCTCCCGCGACTCCTCCAGGTCGGTCTCCAGTTCGGCGACCCGCTCCTCGAAGCGCCACTCGTCGCTGGCACGCGCGCGCATGAGGTCGGCGACCTGCTTGCCCGCATGGGTGTCCCAGCGGCGCATCACGACGGCGCCCACCACGGCGGTCGCCGCGGCGGCCGCGGCCAGCAAGCGCAGCACCGTGGCCTCGGAGAACACCCAGGGACCCAGCGCGCAGACGACGGAGACTCCGGCGATCGCCGACGGTGGCAACAGCCGGTGCAGAGGCGGGGAATGGCGGTGGCGTCCACGTGGCATGGCCAGAAACTTACCGCGCGTAGGCGAATCATGGGTCCCCGCCCCGTAAAAACACGGCCACACCGACGGCTTCGCCGGCCCCGGCGGCACCGGGGTCAGCGGTCGCTGAGCCTTCCGCTGATCCACTGCAGCGTCGGCGGGATCTCCCGTCGCCAGGTGTTGAAGTTGTGCCCGCCGCTGTCCAGGATGATCGAAGAGATCCGGGTCCGGTTCGTGGCCTTCACCCGCTCTATGAACCTGAGCGTGTCCCGGTAGTTGTGCTCACCGACCCGGCTGCTGGTGACGAGCAGTGAGGTGTCGGGCGCTGGGGCGTGCTTGAGGACCCACCACAGGTCGGCGCGGCCGCGCAGGTCCCGGTCGCCGTGGAAGAGGTCACCGGTCGTCGGGTCGATCGGCGCCTTGTAGTACGGCGACAGGCCCGCACCGGCCGCGTAGACGTGCGGGTGGTGCATGGCCAGCTTCAGCGCGCAGTAACCGCCGGTGGAGTCGCCGATGACGCCCCAGCTCCCGGGCCGCTTGCCCACCCGGTAGTGGGCCAGCACGGCCTCGGGGAGATCTTTGGCGAAAAACGTCTCCGTCCGCGGGCCCCCCGGGACGTCCACGCACTCGGTGTCCCGCGGCGGCGCCACGGTCGGCCGCAACATCACCAGGATCATCGGCTGCGTCCGCCCGTCCTTGGCCAGCTCCTGCGCCGTACGCGGATAGTTCAGCTTGTTCACCAGCGCCTGCGCCGTACCGGGGTAACCGGTCAGCACGACCGCCGCGGGGAACGTACGCGTGCGGTACCGCGGCTGGAAGTACTCGGGAGGCAGGTAGACGTACGCCGGTGAGGCGATGCGGGATTCACGGCCCACGATGTCGACCTTCTGTATCTGCCCGGCCGTCCGCGGCCCGGAACCCGTCACGCCCGGCACCGGGGAGGTGGAGAGCACCTGCAGCGGGCCGCCCGGGCCGCCGCCCGAGGAGTGGTCGACGACGACTCCCTGTTCGGTCTCCCGGCCGAACAGGTCCGCCCAGCCCGCGTAGAAGCCGAAGGCCTGGTTGGCGGCGATCCCCAGGGAGGCGAAGAGGGCGAGCTGGGTGGCGAGGAGCAGCCCGACGCGTCCGCTGACGGACCGCCAGCTCCGCCGGGCCAGCCGCGGCCACAGCCACACCGTGGCGACGAACAGAGCCACGGCGAGCACGATCGCCAGCAGCAGCACCTTGTTGCTCGTGAGACCCATGGGGTGTTCCGCCTGCGCTTTCCGCCCGTGCGCCGCCCACACATCGTCGCGAGGGCTTGTCCGGGGCTTTCCTTGGCCTTTGATCCGGCTTTCCGGAAGGGAGTGAACCTCTCTCCCCGAGACACCGTCCTAGAGGGCGCAATGTCGCCGGATGCCCCGATCGGCACCGGGTTCAAGGTCTCTCGCAGAACTACGGGATGCGATGTCTGTCAGGATAGATGGGGAAATGTCGGGCGAGGTTCCGAGCCGATCAAGCCGGGCGCGGCGCATCCTGCGCGGCCCGCGCCCCGAGGCCGTTCCCACCCTGGTCGCCAGGGCGTGCGCCGTCGTGGGCGTTCTGGACATCGCCGCGGGCGTCTTCCCGCGCTTCCGCCACAGCCGTATGCACGCCCTGGCCGAGGTGCTGCCCGGCTCCTTCGGACCCTTCGCCGCGGCCCTCTCGCTGAGCGCCGGCGTGCTGTTGCTGCTGCTCGCGCACGGGCTCAGGAGGCGCAAGCGCCGGGCGTGGCGCGCCGCGGTCGCGCTCCTCCCGGCGGGCGCGGTGGCCCAGTTCGTCTACCGGCACTCCCTCATCGGCATGCTCATATCGGTGGCGCTGCTGGTGCCGCTGCTGCGCCACCGCGACGAGTTCGCGGCCCTGCCCGACCCCCGCAGCCGCTGGCGCGCGCTCGCCAACTTCGTCCTGATGAGCGCCGGTTCGCTCGCCCTCGGCCTGGTCATCGTCAGCGTCCACCCGGGCCGGACGCTCGGCGACCCGAGTCTGGCCGACCGCCTGACCCACGTCCTGTACGGCCTGTTCGGCTTCGAGGGCCCGGTGGACTACGCCGGCAACACCTCGTGGACCGTCGCCTTCTCCCTCGGCGCGCTCGGCTGGCTCACCACGGCCACCACCGTCTACCTGGCCTTCCGCCCCGAGCACCCGGCCGCCCGCCTCACCGAGGAGGACGAGGCCAGACTCCGCGCACTGCTGCACCGGCACGGCCGGCGCGACTCCCTCGGCCACTTCGCGCTGCGCCGCGACAAGGCGGTCGTCTTCTCCCCCAGCGGCAAGGCGGCCGTCACCTACCGCGTCGTCTCCGGCGTGATGCTCGCCAGCGGTGACCCGATCGGCGACGTCGAGGCCTGGCCCGGCGCCATCGAGCGCTTCATGGACGAGGCACGGGCACACTCCTGGACGCCCGCCGTCATGGGCTGCTCCGAGACCGGCGGCGAGGTGTGGACCCGTGAGACCGGTCTCGACGCCCTGGAACTGGGCGACGAGGCGGTGGTCGACGTGGCGGATTTCTCGCTGGCCGGACGCGCGATGCGCAACGTGCGCCAGATGGTCAAGCGCATCGAGCGGGCCGGCTACGAGACCCGGGTACGGCGCATCCGTGACCTCGGCGACACCGAACTGGAGCGCATCCGCCGGGCGGCGGAGGACTGGCGCGGCACCGACACCGAACGCGGCTTCTCCATGGCACTCGGCCGCATCGGCGACGCCGCCGACGGCGACTGCCTGATCGCCACCGCCCACAAGACCGAGGAGGAACCCGGCGAGTACGGGGACCTGAAGGCGATCCTGCACTTCGTGCCCTGGGGCGAGGACGGCGTCTCGCTGGACCTCATGCGCCGCGACCGCGGCGCCGACCCCGGCATGAACGAACTGCTGATCGTCGCCGCCCTGCAGGCCGCCCCGAGGTTCGGCGTCACGCGGGTCTCACTGAACTTCGCGATGTTCCGCTCCGCCCTCGCGCGCGGGGAGAAGATCGGCGCGGGCCCGGTGCTGCGCGCTTGGCGCGGACTGCTGGTCTTCCTCTCCCGCTGGTTCCAGATCGAGTCGCTGTACAAGTTCAACGCCAAGTTCCAGCCCCGCTGGGAGCCCCGCTTCGTCGTCTACCGCGCCTCGGCCGACCTGCCCCGCATCGGCTTCGCCGCCATGCAGGCCGAGGGCTTCGTCGACGTCGCCCTGCCGCTGCCGCGCTTCCTGCGCCGGCGCCGCGCGGCCGTCGAGCGCCCCTGCGCGCACGCGGTCGTGGAACGCGACATCCGGGCCGCCTGAACCGCGCGGTGGCGCTCCGGCCCCCCGAGACGCCCCCGCCCGGCACGGGCGCCACCGCGCGTTCACGGCACCGCCCTGGGCCTACGCTGAAGGTATGAACAACCTCAGCGGGCGCGGCCGAGTGGCAGGCCTTCCGGCATGGGACCGGTGCGCGGTCATGGGAGTCGTGAACGTGACCCCCGATTCCTTCTCCGACGGCGGCCGCTGGTTCGACACGTCCGCCGCCGTCAAGCACGGTCTGGAGCTGGTCGCCCAGGGCGCGGACCTCGTCGACGTCGGCGGCGAGTCCACCCGCCCGGGCGCCAGCCGCGTCGACGAGGCCGAGGAACTCAGGCGCGTCATCCCCGTCGTCCGCGGCCTCGCCTCCGAAGGCGTCGTCGTCTCCGTCGACACCATGCGCGCGCGTGTCGCCGAACAGTCCCTCGCCGCCGGCGCCGCCCTCGTCAACGACGTCAGCGGCGGCCTGGCCGACCCCGCGATGATCCCCGTGGTCGCCGCCACCGGCGCGCCCTTCGTCGTCATGCACTGGCGCGGCTTCCTGGAGGGCGGCAACGTCCAGGGCGCCTACGAGGACGTCGTCGCCGAGGTCGTGGACGAACTCCACGCGCGCGTGGACGCCGTGCTGGAGGGCGGCATCGCCCCCGACCGCATCGTCGTCGACCCCGGTCTCGGCTTCTCCAAGGAGGCCGAGCACGACCTCGCCCTCCTCGCCCACCTCGACCGTCTGCGCGCCCTCGGCCACCCGCTGCTGGTCGCCGCCTCCCGCAAACGGTTCCTCGGCCGCGTCCTCGCCGGACCGCAGGGCGCTCCGCCGCCGGCCCGGGAACGCGACGCCGCCACGGCCGCCGTCTCCGCGCTCGCCGCGCAGGCCGGCGCCTGGGCGGTACGCGTGCACGAGGTACACGCCAGCGCGGACGCGGTACGGGTCGCGCGCGCCGTGGAGGGAGCGCGTACGGAACGGCCCACGCGGGGCACGGACGGCGAGCGCGGCGCGGAAGGAACCCGGTGAGCGCCCCCCACACCGACGTCGAACAGGTGGAGGCCGCCAACACCGCCTTCTACGAGGCGATGGAGCGCGGGGACTTCGAGGAGCTGTCCTCCCTCTGGCTCATGCCCACCGACCTGGGCGTCGACGAGGAGTACCACGACCCGGCCGACACCGGCGTGGTCTCCTGCGTTCACCCCGGCTGGCCGGTGCTCACCGGCCGCGCCGAGGTCCTCAGGTCGTACGCGCTGATCATGGCCAACACCGACTACATCCAGTTCTTCCTCACCGACGTGCATGTCTCGGTCACCGGTGACACCGCCCTGGTGACCTGCACCGAGAACATCCTCAGCGGCGGCCCGGCCCCCCAGGACGGCGCCGAGCTCGGCCCCCTGCTCGGCCAGCTCGTCGTCGCCACGAACGTCTTCCGCCGCACGCCCACCGGCTGGAAGCTCTGGTCCCACCACGCCTCACCCGTGCTGACCGAGACCGACGAAGAGGACGAGAACGGACAGGACGGGGTCAACGGCGTGAACCCGGACGACGATCCCCTGCTCTGAGCGGCCGCGCGCCCGCCGGGAGCCGTGAAGTGGTTGGAATCACGAACCCGGGGGTAGGAGCGGCTACCAGCCCATGACGTGGCCGGGTTCCCCAGGGAGAACACGCGGTGAAACGTCCGGGTCCCGGCCCGGCCCGCACCCCGGTGCCCCGGCTCTGTCAGCGCCCGCGGGTAGATTCGTCCCAGGCCGGTGTGCCGTCCGCACGTGGCACCGCCCGGCCGTTCCCGACGATTGCAGGAGTGATTCGCGTGGATCGTGTCGCGCTGCGCGGCCTGAAGGCCCGCGGGCACCACGGCGTGTTCCCCAAGGAACGCGAGGAGGGCCAGACCTTCCTCGTCGACCTCGTCCTCGGCCTGGACACCCGGCCGGCCGCCGCCGACGACGACCTGACGAAGACCGTGCACTACGGCATCGTCGCCGAGGAGGTCGTGGCCGTGGTCGAGGGTGAGCCGGTGAACCTCATCGAGACCCTCGCCGAGCGGATCGCCCAGACCTGCCTGAAGCACGAAGGGGTCCAGGAGGTCGAGGTCTGCGTCCACAAGCCGGACGCCCCCATCACCGTCCCCTTCGACGACGTGACCGTCACCATCACCCGGAGCCGAGTATGACCCGACCTTTCACCCAGGGTCACAGCGACCCGACCGTCCAGCCGGTGCCCGCCTCGGTCGTCGAGCAGGTCGACGCCGCCGACACCACGCTGAGCAACCCCAAACGGGCCGTGATCTCCATCGGCTCCAACCTCGGCAACCGCCTGGAGACCCTCCAGGGAGCCGTCGACGCCCTGGAGGACACCCCCGGCGTCCGCGTGAAGGCCGTCTCCCCGGTCTACGAGACCGAGCCGTGGGGCGTCGAACCGGGCTCGCAGCCCTCCTACTTCAACGCGGTCGTGGTCCTCAAGACCACGCTGCCCCCGTCCTCCCTGCTGGAGCGGGCCCACGCCGTCGAGGAGGCCTTCCACCGGGTACGTGACGAGCACTGGGGACCGCGCACCCTGGACGTCGACATCGTCGCCTACGCCGATGTCACCTCCGACGACCCGCGGCTGACCCTGCCGCACCCGCGCGCCCACGAACGCGCCTTCGTGCTCGCACCGTGGCACGACGTCGACCCGCAGGCACAGCTCCCCGGCCGCGGCCCGGTGGCCGATCTGCTGTCGGGCGTCACCCGGCACGGCGTCGAAGCACGCGCGGACCTGGAACTCCGACTGCCCGAGTAGTCGTTAAGGTCAAGACGACCACAGTCCGGGACAGTCCGGGGGAGCTGAAGGGACACCGTGAAACAGCTGCGCATCAGGGTGCTGGCCGGCGTGTTCGTCGTGGCCGGCGTCCTGTCCTGGGCGGGCGCCCGCCTCTGGAACTCGATCGGGACCCTGCCCAGCGTCCCCCTGGCCGCCCCCGTCGTCCTCGCCCTGATCGCGGTGGTCCTGCTCGCCACGGCGCTCTCGCTGCGCGCCCGCTTCAAGGCCCAGCGCGAGCGCCGCCCCGGCGCGAAGGGCGTCGACCCCCTGATGGCCGCCCGAGCGGTCGTCTTCGGCCAGGCGAGCGCCCTGGTGGCCGCCCTCGTCGCCGGCATGTACGGCGGCACGGGCGTCTTCCTCCTGGAACTCCTCGACATCCCCGCCCGCCGCGACCAGGCCATCTACGCCGGCTTCTCGGTCCTGGCCGGCATCGCCGTCATAGCGTCGGCCCTGTTCCTCGAACGGGTCTGCAGACTCCCCGAGGACGACGACCAGAACCACACGGGCGCGGAGCCGGTGGCCTGACCACCGGCCCAGGAGGAGGTCCGCAGGAGTCGTACCGGCACCGCGGTCGTATCAGCGCGCCATGATGAGGCTCATCGCCTCGTTCCGCGTCGCCGCGTCCCGGAGCTGGCCGCGCACCGCCGAGGTGAGGGTCTTCGCGCCCGGCTTGCGGATGCCGCGCATCGACATGCACATGTGCTCGCACTCGACGACCACGATCACTCCGCGGGGTTCGAGTATCTCCATGAGGGAGTCCGCGATCTGCGTGGTGAGCCGCTCCTGCACCTGCGGGCGCCGGGCGTAGACGTCCACGAGGCGAGCCAGCTTGGACAATCCGGTGATCTTGCCGGAAACAGATGGAATGTAACCAACATGAGCAACTCCCCTAAATGGGACAAGATGATGCTCACAGGTGCTGTACACCTCGATGTCCTTCACGAGGACCATCTCGTCGTGGCCCAGGTCGAACGTCGTCGTCAGGACGTCCTCGGGCTCCTGCCACAGGCCCGCGAAGATCTCCTGGTACGCCCGTGCCACGCGCGCCGGGGTCTCCCTGAGGCCTTCACGGTCCGGGTCCTCACCGACCGCGATCAGCAGCTCCCGAACGGCGTTCTCCGCGCGCTTCTCGTCGAACTCGCCGATGCGGCCCTCGCTGTCCAGCGTCACGGGGTCGGTCATCTGGATTCCTCGTTCCTGTGCCTGTCACGCGTGCGGCCCACGCGCGCTGTCCGCGAGCATACGAAAATGCCGCACCCCCCAGGCTAGAACCTGGGGGGTGCGGCATTCATTCCGGGCCTGCCGGCCGGAACGATCAGCTCTCGGAGCGGTCCTCCGGGGTCTGCTCGGTCACCGGGGCGGTGTCCGAGACCGTGGACTTGGCCGTGCTGATGGCCGCCGTCGCGCCGTTCGCACCGTTGGTCAGTGCGAGCTCCTTGGGGGAGAGCACCGGCGGGCGGGTGGAGGGGGTGCGGCGGGAGGAGCCGGTCCACGCGGGCCGCGGCGGGCGCTTGTGGATCGTGGCGAAGACCTCGGCGATCTCCTCCTTGCCCAGGGTCTCCTTCTCGAGAAGGGCCAGAACCAGGTTGTCGAGCACGTCGCGGTTCTCGACCAGGATCTCCCAGGCCTCGTTGTGAGCGGTCTCGATGAGCTTCTTGACCTCTTCGTCCACCAGCGCGGCGACCTCTTCGGAGTAGTCGCGCTGGTGAGCCATCTCACGTCCGAGGAAGGGCTCGCTGTTGTCCCCGCCGAACTTGATCGCGCCGAGCCGCTCGGTCATGCCGTACTGCGTGACCATCGCGCGGGCCAGGTTGGTGGCCTTCTCGATGTCGTTGGCGGCGCCGGTGGTCGGGTCGTGGAAGACCAGTTCCTCGGCCGCCCGGCCGCCCAGCATGTAGGCGAGCTGGTCGAGCATCTCGTTGCGGGTGGTGGAGTACTTGTCCTCGTCCGGGAGCACCATCGTGTAGCCGAGGGCGCGGCCCCGGGACAGGATTGTGATCTTGTGGACCGGGTCGGAGTTCGGTGAGGCCGCCGCGACCAGGGCGTGACCGCCCTCGTGGTACGCGGTGATCTTCTTCTCCTTGTCCGACATGATCCGGGTCCGCTTCTGCGGGCCCGCGACCACACGGTCGATCGCCTCGTCCAGCGCCCTGTTGTCGACCAGCTTCTGGTCACCGCGGGCGGTGAGCAGGGCTGCCTCGTTCAGCACGTTCGCCAGGTCGGCGCCGGTCATGCCGGGGGTGCGGCGGGCGACGGCGGCCAGGTCGACGTCGGGCGCGACCGGCTTGCCCTTCTGGTGGACCTTGAGGATCTCCAGGCGGCCCTGCAGGTCCGGCGGGTCGACGGCGATCTGCCGGTCGAAACGGCCGGGGCGCAGGAGGGCCGGGTCGAGGATGTCGGGCCGGTTGGTGGCGGCGATGAGGATGACGCCGCCCTTGACGTCGAAGCCGTCCATCTCGACGAGCAGCTGGTTCAGCGTCTGCTCGCGCTCGTCGTGTCCACCGCCGAGGCCGGCGCCGCGGTGGCGGCCGACCGCGTCGATCTCGTCGACGAAGACAATCGCCGGGGCGTTGGCCTTGGCCTGCTCGAACAGGTCGCGGACCCGGGAGGCACCGACACCGACGAACATCTCGACGAAGTCGGAACCGGAGATCGAGTAGAAGGGGACTCCGGCCTCACCTGCCACCGCGCGGGCGAGCAGGGTCTTGCCGGTACCGGGACGGCCGTAGAGCAGCACGCCCTTGGGGATCTTGGCGCCGACGGCCTGGAACTTGGCCGGCTCCTGCAGGAACTCCTTGATCTCGTGGAGTTCCTCGACGGCCTCGTCACAGCCGGCGACGTCGCTGAACGTCGTCTTCGGGGTGTCCTTGGTGATGAGCTTGGCCTTGGACTTGCCGAAGTTCATGACCCGGGAGCCGCCGCCCTGCATCTGATTCATCAGGAACAGGAAGACGACCACGATGAGGACGAAGGGGAGCAGGGAGAGCAGGACGCCGAGGAACGGGTTCTGCTTGGACGGCGAGACCGTGTAGCCGTCCGGGATCTGCTTTTCCTGGTACTTGCTCTGCAGCGTGCTGGCGATGGTCACGCCTTGGTCGCCGATGTAGCTCGCCTGGATCTTGGAGCTGCCGTCGACCTTCTGACCATCCTTGAGCTCGACCTTGACGGTCTGCTCGTCACCGGTGGTGAGCTTGGCCGACTGGACCCTGTTGTCGTTGATCGCCGCCACGACCTGGCCGGTGTCAACCGTCTTGTAGCCGCCGGACGAGCCGACGACCTGCATCAACACGACCACGGCAAGGACGGCCAGCACGATCCACATGACCGGCCCACGGAAGTATCGCTTCACGTCCATCCATACGGAGCGGTGTCGCCCCGTCCCTCCTGCCATAGTGAGTTTGATAAGACAGTTCTTCTGACGGTACCCCAGCATTGTTGTCCGAAGCCGCACGGAGCGGCATCGACGGCCGGCAATCCCGTCTCTGCATGCTCCAACGCGGGGAAACCCGCTGGGGTTCCCGGTCGTCCTACAGGGAATGGCCCGGTTGGCTCAGCCGCCGTAGACGTGGGGCGCGAGCGTACCGACGAACGGCAGGTTGCGGTACTTCTCCGCGTAGTCGAGGCCGTAGCCGACGACGAACTCGTTCGGGATGTCGAAGCCGACCCACTCGACGTCGATGGCGACCTTGGCGGCGTCCGGCTTGCGCAGCAGGGTGCACACCTTGAGGGTGGCGGGCTCGCGCGAGCCGAGGTTGTTGATCAGCCAGGACAGGGTCAGGCCGGAGTCGATGATGTCCTCGACGATCAGGACGTGCTTGCCCTTGATGTCGGTGTCGAGGTCCTTGAGGATGCGGACGACACCGGAGGACTGGGTGCCCGCGCCGTAGGAGGACACGGCCATCCAGTCCATGGTGACGGGGGTGGACAGCGCCCGGGCGAGGTCCGCCATGACCATCACCGCGCCCTTGAGGACGCCGACGATGAGCAGGTCCTTGCCCGCGTACTCCGCGTCGATCTTCGCGGCCAGCTCGGCCAGCTTCGCGTCGATCTCTTCTTTGGTGATGAGTACCCGCTGAAGGTCGGCACCCATGTCGTTCGCGTCCACCCGCATCACTTTCGGTCGTCCCGCACTTACGGCCGCACTCGCGTGCCTCCGGCCGCCCCGCCCCGCCGGAGGGGGTCCTCCGGGGCCGCGATGTCAGCCCTGCCGAATCACCAGTCTGCCACCCTGCCGCCGGGCGACGACTTTGCCCGGGAGATTGATGACTCCCTGGCCGCGCCATCCGGTGATGAGGCGGTCGACTTCCTCGATGTGGCGGGCGAAGAGGGATCCGGCCGGGGCACCGGCCGCGATGGCGGCGCGGCGCAGGATGCGGCGGCGTACGGCGGGCGGGAGGGCGTAGAGCTTGGCGCACTCCAGGAGGCCGGTGGCGTCGCGTACGGAGGCCTCGGCCTGGCTGGCCCAGGCGTCGAGGGCGTCGGCGTCGTCGCGGGAGAGCTGGGCGGTGCGGGCGAGGGCTTCCACGACGCCCTTGCCGAGAGCCTTCTCCAGGGCGGGCAGGCCTTCGTGCCGGAGCCGGGAGCGGGTGTAGGCGGGGTCGGCGTTGTGCGGGTCGTCCCAGACCGACAGGGACTGGGCCATGCAGGCCTTGCGGGCGGTCTGCCGGTCCAGGGACAGGAAGGGGCGCCGGTAACGGCCGCCGGCCCCCGAGACCGCGGCCATTCCGGACAGGGAGCGGATGCCGGAGCCGCGGGCGAGGCCGAGCAGGACGGTTTCCGCCTGGTCGTCGCGGGTGTGGCCGAGCAGGACGGCGGTGGCGCCGTGGTGTTCGGCCGCCGCGTCCAGGGCGGCGTAGCGGGCGTCGCGGGCGGCGGCCTCGGGTCCGCCTTCGCGGCCGACGGTCACGGCGATGGACTCGACGGGGTCCAGGCCGAGTCCGCGCAGCTTGAGCACGACCTCGTCGGCGCGCAGTCCGGAGCCGGGCTGGAGGCCGTGGTCGATGGTGACGCCACCGGCGCGGATGCCGAGTTTGGGGGCTTCGAAGGCGAGGGCGGAGGCGAGCGCCATGGAGTCGGCGCCGCCGGAGCACGCGACGAGCACGAGCGGGGAGGGGGGCCGCTCGGCCGGACCCCGCCCGGCGGGCGTCCGGAGGGGCACGGTGCTTCGTCCGGCGGTGCTGGTGTGGTCGGTCAGGATGTCGTGGAGGACGCGGCGGACCGCCAGGCGTATCGCCGCGACCGATGGATGGGGACCCATGTCCGGTTCCCTTCATGAAGTTTTCGGGGGGTGAGCCCGAGGATCGGTCACTCAGAGTGTGTCGATGGTGACAGAAGCGGGCCGTTCCCCGAGCATTGCACGCCTACCCATGGCTCACGGTCCCTCGGACGGGTGATTGGAGGGGCGTTCGCCTGCCGTCGGCCGGATTCGTCTCACGGCTTCGCGGCGTGGTTCACGACTCGGCCTTGCGGTGCACCCGTGCGACCCAGTCCGCCGGTTTGGCGATCTCCGCCTTGGTGGGCAGGGTGTTGGGCGAGGTCCAGACGCGGTTGAAGCCGTCCGTGCCGACCTGGTCGACGACGGCGCGCACGAAGCGTTCGCCGTCGCGGTACTGCCGGAGTTTGGCGTCCAGGCCGAGCAGTTTGCGCAGGGCGAGGTCGAGCCGGGAGGCGCCCTTGGCGCGGCGCTGCTGGAACTTCTCGCGGATCTCGGCGACGCTCGGCACGACCTGGGGGCCGACGCCGTCCATGACGAAGTCGGCGTGGCCCTCCAGCAGGGACATGACGGCGGTGAGGCGGCCGAGGATCTCGCGCTGGCTCGGGGTCTGCACCAGTTCCACGAAGGAGCGCCCGCCGTCCTCCTCCTCGCCCTCGGGACGGCCGCCGGCGAGGGACTGGGCGGCTTCGCGGACGCGTTCCAGGACGGTCATCGGGTCGACGTCGGTCTCCGCCAAGAACGACTGGATCTCGCCCTCGAGGTGGTCGCGGAGCCAGGGCACGGCGGTGAACTGGGTGCGGTGCGTCTCCTCGTGCAGGCACACCCAGAGCCGGAAGTCGTGGGGGTCGACGTCGAGTTCGCGTTCCACGTGGACGATGTTGGGCGCGACGAGGAGCAGCCGGCCGCCGCCGTTCTCCCCGGCGGGCAGGTCGCGGGAGGCGGGGGCGAAGGTCTCGTACTGGCCGAGGACGCGGGAGGCGAGGAAGGACAGCAGCATGCCGAGTTCGACGCCGGTGACCTTGCCGCCGACGGCGCCGAGGACGGCGCTGCCCGGGTTGCCGCCGCGCCGTTCCTGCATCTTGTCCAGGAGGGGCTTGAGGAGTTCCCGGAAGCCGGCGACGTTGGCCCGGACCCAGCCGGGACGGTCGACGACCAGGACCGGGGTGTCATGGGTCTCCTCGGTGCCGAGCCGGGTGAAGCCGCGGACGTGTTCCTCCGCGGCCTTGGCGTGCCGGCGCAGTTCCGAGACGACGTCCCTGGCCTCGTCGCGGCTGACTTCGGGGCCCGGTCGTACGAGCCGTGTCGCGGTCGCCACCGCGAGGTTCCAGTCGACCATCCCGGGAGATGCGGTGCCACCGAAGCTCGTCATGCGTCAACGGTACGTGAGCGGTCCCCTTTCGGGCAGGCCGTGCGAGGGCGTTCCGGGCCGCCCGCGGCGGGGGGCGGCCCGGCCCGGCGGTGGCTATCCGCAGCCGCAGCCCGCCAGGGCCGTGGCCGTCCTGTCCAGGGCCGACTGGGCCTCCTGGGCGCTGGTCGTGCCGGAGGCCATGAAGGCGAAGGCGAGCAGGTGGCCGTCGCGGTCGACCGCCGTGCCGGCCAGGGTGTTGACGCCGGTGAGCGTGCCGGTCTTCGCCCGTACGACGCCGGCCGCGCCGCCGGTGTAGCGGTCGGTCAGGGTGCCGGTGAAGCCGGCGACGGGGAGGCCGGTGAGGACGGGCCGCAGGCCGGGGCGGGCGGGGTCGCCGGCCTTGACCAGGAGGGCGGTGAGGAGGTTCGCCGTCAGTCTGTCGTCGCGGTCGAGGCCGCTGCCGTCGTGGAAGGAGGCGCCGGACAGCGGCAGTCCGAGCTTGCGCAGCTGGGTGGAGATGGCCTCGGCGCCGCCGGTGAAGCTGCCCGCCTCGCCGCTCGCGAGGGCGGTCTGGCGGGCCAGGGTCTCGGCGATGTCGTTGTCGCTGTTGGTCAACATGCGCTCGACGAGGGTGGCCAGCGTGGGTGAGGAGACGGTGGCGAGGGTCTCGGCGCGGCTGGTGGCCTTGGAGGGGCCGGGGGGCGTGGTCTCGATGCCGGCGTCGTGGAGGAAACCGGCGAACTTGCGGGCGGCGTCCGCGGCCGGGTCGGTCACGCGGGGCGCGGGGCCGCTGGTGGAGTCGTCGGTGCGGCCCTCATCGGCGGTCAGGGCGCTGACCGGGGCGAGGTTGTCGTTGACGCCGATGGGGTGAAGGGCGGGGCCGGAGAAGAGCGTGGTGTCGTAGGACAGCGTGATCCTGCGGATGCCGCGCTTCGCGAGGGTGGCGGCGGTGTCGGCGGCGAGGGTGCGCAGGCTCGCCCGGTCCCCGGCGTCGCGGCGCGCGGTGAGGGCGGGGTCGCCGCCGCCGGTCAGGACCAGTTCCCCGGTGTCGGGTTCGAGCGCGGCGCGGGTGGTGAAGCGGTGGTCGGAGCCGAGGGCGGACAGCGCGGCGACCGCGGTGGCGATCTTGGTGGTGGAGGCGGGGATGAGGGCCTGGTCGGCTCCGGCGGCGTAGAGCCGCGTGCCGGTGGTGACGTCGACGACGGCCGCGCCGCGGCCGGAGCCGAGCGCCGGGGCGTCCAGGAGGGGCCCGAGGACGTCCGTGAGGGCCTGTCGGCCGGTCGGGGTCTTCTTGGTGCTGACGGTGCCGGTGGTGCCGCCCAGGCCCGCGAGGACGGCCGCGGCGCTGGGCGCGGCCTGGGGGGTCCGGGGGCTGGTGCCGGATCCGCCGTGATCTGCGCCACCTGATCGCTCCAGGGCGGTCGCCCGGTCCCGCTCGGCCGTACGCTGACCGTTGGCGTCCCAGGGACCGGCGGCGGTCACCACCGCGGCGGCCAGTGCCAGTCCGGCGGTGGCGGCGCCGGCGGTGTACTGCCAGGTCCTGTCGGTCCGCCGGCGGGGGAGGTGCGCGAGTTCGGGGCGCACGGCCTTCGTCAGCCGCGCGATCCGGGGTTTCGCGGCCGTCGCGGCACGCGCCAGGCGCGGTCGTACGGCGTTCGCGATCCGCCGCACATGCGGTCCCGCGGCTCGCCAAGGCCTCTGCTCTGGCACGACCACCAGCCCCTTTCGCGATCACACACCTGCGTGAGGGACACTTAATCACCAGAACTATGTGTTGATCATGGAGGAGCCACCGGTGGAGTTCGACGTCACGATCGAGATCCCGAAGGGTTCGCGCAACAAGTACGAGGTGGACCACGAGACCGGTCGGATCCGCCTGGACCGTCGCCTCTTCACCTCGACCGCCTACCCGACCGACTACGGCTTCGTCGAGAACACCCTCGGCGAGGACGGCGACCCGCTGGACGCGCTGGTCATTCTTGACGAGCCGACCTTCCCGGGCTGCCTCATCAAGTGCCGCGCGATCGGCATGTTCCGGATGACGGACGAGGCGGGCGGCGACGACAAGCTGCTCTGCGTCCCGGCCACCGACCCGCGTGTGGAGCACCTGCGCGACATCCACCACGTGTCGGAGTTCGACCGCCTGGAGATCCAGCACTTCTTCGAGGTGTACAAGGACCTGGAGCCCGGCAAGTCCGTCGAGGGCGCCAACTGGGTGGGCCGCACCGACGCCGAGATCGAGATCGAGCGGTCGTACAAGCGCTTCAAGGAGCAGGGCGGCCACTGACCGGCCGGTTTGCCCGACGCGGGCCGCGGCACCCTGGTGGGGTGGCGCGGCCCGTTTGCGTAGGCGTGCGCATACTGAGGCCTACGAGAGGTGTCGTTCAGGAAGCGGTGCGAGGTGACGGAGGCGGAGGACCGCAAGCCCCGGTCGGACGAGGCGCGGACCGCGTACGACCCGGAGATCACGTCCGAGTTCGCCCTCCCCGAGGGACTGGCGGTCCCCAGGGGCGGGGGCGAGTCGGAGACCACGTCCGAGTTCTCGGTGCCCGAGGGGCTGCAGGCGCCGCTGCCCGCGAGCGCCGAGCCGGAGGGGTCGGCGTTCAGCCTGCCGCGCACCTACAGCGCCACGGACTCGCTGGTGGCGTTCACCCCGGCGACGGGTGTGCCCGCGGTCAGCCTGATCAAGGACGCGCCGTGGCAGGACCGGATGCGCACGATGCTGCGCATGCCGGTGGCCGAGCGGCCGGCGCCCGAGCCCGTGCAGCGGGCCGAGGAAGAGGGCCCGGCGGTTCCGCGTGTGCTCGACCTGACCCTGCGTATCGGCGAGCTGCTGCTGGCCGGCGGTGAGGGCGCGGAGGACGTGGAGGCCGCGATGTTCGCGGTGTGCCGGTCCTACGGCCTGGACCGCTGCGAGCCGAACGTCACCTTCACCCTGCTGTCGATCTCCCACCAGCCGTCACTGGTGGACGACCCGGTGACGGCCTCGCGCACGGTGCGGCGGCGGGGCACCGACTACACCCGCCTCGCGGCCGTGTTCCACCTGGTGGACGACCTGACCGACCCGGAGACCCATGTCTCCCTGGAGGAGGCCTACCGGCGGCTGGCCGAGATCCGCCGCAACCGGCACCCGTACCCCGGCTGGGCGCTGACCCTGGCCAGCGGGCTGCTGGCCGGTGCGGCCTCGGTGCTGGTCGGCGGTGATCTGATCGTGTTCATCGCCGCCGCGCTCGGCGCGATGCTCGGCGACCGGCTGGCCTGGCTGTGCGCGGGGCGTGGACTGCCGGAGTTCTACCAGTTCACGGTGGCCGCGATGCCGCCGGCGGCGATCGGGGTGGCGTTCTCGCTGGCGCACGTCGATGTGAAGGCGTCCGCGGTGGTCACCGGTGGGCTGTTCGCGCTGCTGCCCGGGCGGGCGCTGGTGGCGGGGGTGCAGGACGGCCTGACGGGCTTCTACATCACCGCTTCGGCGCGCCTGCTGGAGGTCATGTACTTCTTCGTCGGCATCGTCGCCGGGGTGCTCGTCGTCCTGTACTTCGGGGTGAAGGTGGGCGGCACGCTGGATCCCGACGCGGCGCTGGGCGGTATCTCCGAGCGGCCGCTGGTGCAGATCGCCGCGTCCATGGTGCTGTCGCTGACGTTCGCGGTGCTGCTGCAGCAGGAGCGGTCCACCGTGCCGGCGGTCACGCTCAACGGGGGCGTGGCATGGTCGGTGTACGGCGCGATGCACTACGCGGGCGGGATCTCGCCGGTGGCCTCGACGGCGGTGGCGGCGGGGCTGGTGGGGCTGTTCGGGCAGTTGCTGTCCCGGTTCCGGTTCGCGTCGGCGCTGCCGTACACGACCGCGGCCATCGGACCGCTGCTGCCGGGTTCGGCCACCTACTTCGGGCTGCTGAACATGGCGCAGAACGAGGTCGACAAGGGTCTGGTGTCGCTGGCCAAGGCGGCGTCCCTGGCCATGGCGATCGCGATCGGGGTCAACCTCGGGTCGGAGATCTCCCGGCTGACCCTGCGGGTCGGCTCCGCCGGCAAGCGGCGCGCGGCGAAGCGGACCCGCGGTTTCTGACGGTCTCAGCGGGTGCGGTAGTCGCCCTGGGTGCCGTAGGGGTACTGGTTCTGGCCGTACTGGCTTTGGTCGTACTGGTTGGGGTCGTACCCGTTCTGGTCGTACTGGGGCCCGTTCTGGTCGTACTGGGGCCCGTTCTGGTCGTACCGCGGCTGCTGGTGGGGCTGCTGGTGCTGCCCCTGGCCGTAGTACTGGTCGCTCTCGTAGCCGCCCTGGTTCCAGTGCTGCGGCTCCTGCTGGGGCTGCTGCCGGTAGGGCTGCTGGTACGGCTCCTCCGGCTCGATGCGGCGCAGGCGGGTCGTCGCGTCGTCCATGACCGGCCGCTGCTGGAACCCGGAAGCGGGGTGCTGCTGCTGGGCGGGCTGTGCCTCGTCCCCCTCCCGCTGCGCGGCCTTCTTGTTCTTGCTCCGCGCGCGCAGGTACTCGATCGCGATCGGGACCACCGACACGAGGACGATCAGGATGAGGATCGCCTCGATGTTGTCCCTGACGATCGCGTGCCGACCCAGCCAGGAGCCCAGCAGGGTGACGCCCGCGCCCCACAGGACGCCACCGATGACGTTGAAGGTCAGGAACGAGCGGTACCGCATGCCGCTGACGCCGGCGACGATCGGCGTGAAGGTGCGCACGACGGGCACGAAGCGGGCCAGGACCAGGGACTTCGGGCCGTACTTCTCGAAGAACTCGTGCGCCTTGGCGACGTTCTCCTGCTTGAACAACCGTGAGTCCGGCCGGTTGAACAGGGAGGGCCCGACCTTCTTGCCGAACATGTAGCCCGCCTGGTCGCCCAGGACCGCGGCGAGGCAGATCAGGGCGATCGCGGCCCACAGCGGGAAGTCCAGCGCGTCCGTGGCGATCAGCAGACCGCAGGTGAACAGCAGCGAGTCACCCGGCAGGAAGAAGCCGATGAGCAGGCCGGACTCGGCGAAGACGATGAGCAGCAGGCCCCAGATGCTGTAGGTGTCCAGCAGGTACTGGGGGTCCAGCCAGCTCGGGCCGAGGGCGAGTGTCGTCACGGGTCCGGGCTCCTGAGGGGTGAGGCGGCTACGGCGTCCATGGGGGGCGGCCGCACAAAGCTACCAACGTGGGGTGACCGCCCCAGGTTCCACCGGTGCCTCCAGGATGCACTGTGGTGCGACCGGGAGAAAGCTGTGACCCATGGGACTCGATGACTACGGCGGCGGCCAGGGGCCCCAGCCGGACGTGCTGGTCGTGACCACGAACGACGTGCCCGGCTACCGGGTGCAGCAGGTGCTCGGCGAGGTCTTCGGACTGACCGTGCGCTCGCGGCACATCGGCAGCCAGATCGGTGCCGGGCTGAAGTCGATGATCGGCGGCGAGCTGAGGGGGCTCACCAAGACCCTCGTGCAGACCCGCAACCAGGCCATGGAGCGGCTGGTGGAGCAGGCACGCGCGCGTGGCGCCAACGCGGTGCTGATGTTCCGCTTCGACGTCACCGAGGCGGCGGACGTGGGCACCGAGGTGTGCGCCTACGGCACGGCCGTCGTGCTGGCCCGGGAGTAGGCCCCCGGGCCGGCGGATCACGCCGTGCGGCGGTCGGCGTTGGCGGCGATCGCCTCGCTGAGGTGGTCGGCGAGGCCGGGCCGGACGGAGTCGTAGAACGCCTTGAAGCGCTCGTCGGCGACGTACATCGCGCCCAGGCAGCGGTGCATGGGGTGCGGGCACTCGTAGAACCACTTGCCGATGTGCCGGCGGTGCTCCTCGGCCAGGTCCATGGCCGCCTCGTCGGCCGGCCGCCCGCCGGCGGCCATCAGGGCGACGTAGCGCGCGGTCCAGTCGTCGGTCTCGGCCTGCATGCGCCGCCAGTCGTCCTTGGTGTAGCGGGCGGCCCGGCGCTGCGACTCGGCGTAGGCCTCGGTGCCGCCCCAGCGCCGCTCGGTCTCCTCGGCGTACCGCTCGGGGTCGTTGTCCCCGAAGACCTCGAACCGCTCCTCGGGGGTGAGGTTGATGCCCATCGTGCGTGCCTCCATGGCGTGCTCCACGGCCGCGGCCATCTTCTGCAGCTTCTCGATCCGGGCGGTCAGCAGCTCGTGCTGGCGGCGCAGGTGCGCGCGGGGGTCCGCGTCCGGGTCGTCGAGCAGGGCCGCGACCTCGTCGAGCGGGAAGCCGAGTTCCCGGTGGAACAGGATCTGCTGGAGCCGGTCGAGGTCGGCGTCGTTGTAGCGCCGGTGGCCGGCGTGGGTGCGCTCGCTGGGCACGAGCAGACCGATCTCGTCGTAGTGGTGCAGGGTGCGCACCGTGATTCCGGCGAACCCCGCGACCTGTCCCACGGAGTAGCTCACTTTCCGCTCCTTGTCGTCGGTACGGGCACCACGCTGGGGCCTCACGCCACGTGAGGTGCAAGCCGGACGCGCTCCGGATGTTCGCGGCGGTGTGTCCGCTTATCGTGACGACGTGACCCAGGACACCGGGCAGCAGGCCCGCTCGACCCGGCCGGCGAGCCCGGCGCGGGCCCTGCTGCCGTTGATCCTGCCCGCTGTCGCGGTCGGCGTGGCCGCGAGCCTCGTCTACGTCGGCCTGAGCCTGGGCGCGGAGCAACTGCAGCACGTGCTGTGGGGGCCGCTGCCGAACGCGCTCGGCGTGGGCCCCTACTCGGTGCTGTGGATGTTCGTCATGCTGGTGGCCACCGGCCTCGCCGTCGGGCTGGTGGTCTGGAAGGTACCGGGCCACGCCGGGCCGGATCCGGCGACCACCGGTCTGGACGCTCCGGTGCTGCCGCCCCTGGTGCTGCCCGGTCTGGTGCTGGCGACGGGGCTGATGCTGGCGGGCGGGCCGAGCCTGGGCCCGGAGAACCCGATCATCGCCGTGAACGTCGGCCTGGCGGCCTGGCTCGGCGGGCGCCTGCTGTCCCGGATGCCAGGGGCCCTGTGGCCGATGCTGGCGGAGGCGGCGACGATCGGCGCGCTGTTCGGCACCCCGGTGGCGGCGGCCCTGGTCATCTCCGAGGCGCTGGCCGGGCGGCCGGTCAGGGGTCTGCTGTGGGACAACCTGTTCGCGCCGCTGACCGCGGCGGCGGTCGGCGCGCTGACCACCTCGCTGCTGTACCGCCCGGCCTTCGACCTGGGCCTGCCGCCGCTGGGCCGGCCGCGCTGGACGGACCTGCTGGCGGCCCTGGTGATCGCCTCGATGGCCGCCCTGCTCGGCATGTGCGCCGTGCGCGCCTTTCCCTACGTCCACGCGGCCTTCCAGCGGTTGCGGCACCCGATGCTGATGCTCCCGGCGGGCGGTCTCGTGCTCGGCGCCCTGGCCGCCCTGGGCGGTCGTCTGACCCTCTTCAAGGGGCTGTCGGAGGTGGGTGAGCTGGCGCATGACCCGACGGGCTGGTCGGCCGGGCAGTTCGCCGCCATGGCCGTGGTGAAGCTGGCGGCGCTGCTGGTCGCCGCCTCCTGCGGCTTCCGGGGCGGCCGGATCTTCCCCGCCGTCTTCGTGGGCTCCGCGCTCGGTCTGTGCGCCCACGCGCTCGTCCCGGCCGTACCCGCCGCGCTGGGCGTGTCCGCGAGCGTGCTGGGCATGCTGCTGGCGATCACCCGGCAGGGCTGGGTGAGTCTGTTCACGGCCGCCGTCCTGGTGGCCTCCCCCGCCATCATCGCCCTGCTCTGCATCGCCTCACTGCCAGCCTGGCTGCTGGTGACGGGGCGGCCGCAGATGCAGCTGCGCGGTGACGGCACCTCCGTCCGCTGACCCCATCCGCCTGTCTGGAGGCATGTCATGGCCCTGCACAAAGGTCCGGAGAAGCGCGAAGAGCGCCTGATGTCGGTCAACCCGTTCTACGGCGAGGCCAATCCGGTCGGCGGAATGACCGAGGCACCGCCCACGCACCGGCTCCCCGACACCCCGCTGCCGCCGTCCACGGCGTACCAGCTGGTGCACGACGAGCTGATGCTGGACGGCAACTCGCGGCTCAACCTGGCCACCTTCGTCACCACCTGGATGGAGCCGCAGGCCGGGGTGCTGATGGGCGAGTGCCGGGACAAGAACATGATCGACAAGGACGAGTACCCGCGCACGGCCGAGCTGGAGCGGCGGTGCGTGGCGATGCTCGCCGACCTGTGGAACGCCCCGGACCCGTCGGCCACCGTGGGCTGTTCGACCACGGGTTCCAGCGAGGCGTGCATGCTGGCTGGGATGGCCCTCAAGCGCCGCTGGGCGCAGCGCAACGCCGACCGCTACCCGGGAGCACGCCCGAACCTGGTCATGGGCGTCAACGTCCAGGTCTGCTGGGAGAAGTTCTGCAACTTCTGGGAGGTGGAGGCCCGGCTGGTGCCCATGGAGGGCGACCGGTACCACCTGGACCCCGAGGCGGCGGCCGAGCTGTGCGACGAGAACACCATCGGTGTCGTCGGCATCCTCGGCTCCACCTTCGACGGGTCGTACGAGCCGATCGCGGAGCTGTGCGCGGCCCTGGACGCCCTCCAGGAGCGCACCGGGCTGGACGTCCCGGTGCACGTGGACGGCGCCTCCGGGGCGATGATCGCGCCGTTCCTCGACGAGGACCTGGTGTGGGACTTCCGGCTGCCGCGGGTGGCGTCGATCAACACCTCGGGGCACAAGTACGGCCTCGTCTACCCGGGCGTCGGCTGGGCGCTGTGGCGGGACAAGGAGGCGCTGCCCGAGGAACTGGTCTTCCGGGTCAACTACCTGGGCGGCGACATGCCGACGTTCGCCCTGAACTTCTCCCGCCCCGGCGCCCAGGTCGTCGCGCAGTACTACTCGTTCCTGCGGCTGGGCCGTGAGGGCTACCGGGCGGTGCAGCAGGCCACGCGGGACGTGGCGCGCTCGCTCGCCGGGAAGATCGAGGCGCTCGGCGACTTCCGGCTGCTGACGCGCGGGGACGAGCTGCCGGTGTTCGCCTTCACCACCCAGGGCGGCCTGCCCTACGACGTCTTCGACGTCTCCCGGCGGATGCGCGAGCACGGCTGGCTGCTGCCCGCCTACACCTTCCCGCCGAACCGCGAGGACCTGGCGGTGCTGCGGGTCGTGTGCCGCAACGGCTTCTCCCACGACCTGGCCGACCTGTTCGTGGACGACCTGGCCCGGCTGCTGCCGGAACTGCGCCTGCAGCCGCATCCCCTCACCAAGGACCGGGACGCGGCCACCAGCTTCCATCACTAGGGCCCATCACTAGGGCCTGTCCGCAGGGGCCGTACCGGATCAGGGGTCGTGCCGGGTCAGCGGTCGTCCCCCGGGTGCCGCTCCCCCGTGGCGTACGGGTTGTCCTGGCCCTCGGTGAGGACGCCCACGAACGGCTCGCCCTCCCCCGCGAAGGTGTACGCGCCGGCCTCCAGGCGGGCGATGAGCCCCTGGGTCCAGGCGGCGTCCGAGTCGGCCGTGTGCAGCCAGAGGTTCATGATCTCGCCGATGTGCCCGAGCTGTCCGGGGCCGTCCTCGGGGATGTAGTTCCCGGTGACCGCGGAACGCCACTGCCCGATGCGCCGGATCCGCTCCCGGAGCAGGTCCAGCGCGTCGGCCCGCTCCAGCTCGACCAGGAAGCCGATGGCGGCGGACTGGATGTCCATCTTCTGGTCGTAGGAGACCAGGGACTCGCGCAGCAGGCGGAAGAACTCCGTCTCGCCCGGGTCCGTGATCTCGTACTCGGTGCGCGGCGGACCGCCCGCGGTGGACGGCGCGATCTCGTGCGCGCGCAGCAGCCCCTGCTTCGCCATCTGCTTCAGGGCGTGGTAGATGGAGCCCGGCTTGGCGTTGGACCACTCGTGCGCGCCCCAGTACTCCAGGTCGCCCCGCACCTGGTAGCCGTGGGCCCGCCCGTGCTGGCGGACCGCGCCCAGCACGAGGAGACGGATCGCTGACATGCCGTCCAGGTTATGGCCGCGGCTCAGCCCCGCTGTTCCAGGGCCACCAGCTCGAAGGCGGTCTTCCCGTCCAGGGACTCCCGGATGATGTCGGCGTGGCCGGCGTGCCGGGCGGTCTCGCGGATCAGGTGCAGGCACAGCCAGCGCAGGGAGACACGGCCCTCCGGCGGGAACCAGGGGTCGGGCGGCAGCGGGAAGGTGTCGTCCAGGCTGGGCGCGGAACGGATGTACTTCTCCGTCTCGCCGGCGACCTTCTCCCAGTACGCGAGCTGCCCGGCCACCGTCTCGTCGTCGGTGAGCCGGAAGCACTCGTCCCAGTTCGACTGGTCGCGGTGGACCGCCGGCGGCTCCTGCCGGGCCCGGGCCAGCCAGCTCTGCTCGACCTCGGCGACATGCTTGAGCAGCCCGCCGAGGGACAGCTCGCTGGCGCTCGGACGGGAGCGGGCCTGCTCCTCGGTCAGCCCCAGCAGGGCCCGGCGGATACCGCCTCGCTGCTCCTCCAGGAACGCGAGCAGCGCCCCGCGCTCGTCGCCCTGCGTCTCCGCCGCCACGTGTGTGACCATGACCGGCCGCCTTTCATCGGGTCCTGTTGCCTGACACCGACGAAACTACGGGCCCTTGCGGTCAGCTTCTGTCCGCAAGGGCCCGGCACGCGTTTGCGGGCGCCCGCTAGAAGGGGAAGCCGCTGCGGCCGTGCTGCACCGAGATCCACTTGACCGTGGTGAAGGCGTCGACGGTCGTCTCGCCGTTCAGCCGGCCGAGGCCGGAGTGCTTCTCGCCGCCGAACGGCACCAGCGGCTCGTCGTGCACGGTGCCGTCGTTCACGTGGAACATGCCGGTGTCGATCCGCTTGGCGAACGCGACACCACGCTCGATGTCGCCCGTGTGGACGGCGCCGCTGAGACCGTAGGGGGTGTCGTTGACGATCCGGACCGCCTCCTCCTCGCCGTCGAAGGGGACGAGGAAGACGACCGGGCCGAAGATCTCCTGCTGGAGCAGGGCGGAGCCGGCGGGGACGTCGGTGAGGACGCTGGGCTCGACCAGGTTGCCGGTGGTGGTGCCGTGCACGAGGGCGGTGGCGCCCTCGGCGAGCGCCTGTTCCACGGCGCCCGAGACGGCGTTCGCCTGCTGGGAGTTGATCACCGGGCCGATGACGGTCTGCGGGTCGCGCGGGTCGCCGACCTTCAGCGTCCGGACCTTGGCGACGAACTTCTCGGTGAACTCCTCGGCCACCGAGCGGTCCACGAGGACCCGGTTCGCCGCCATGCAGACCTGGCCCTGGTGCACGTAGCGGCTGAAGACGGCCGCGTCCACCGCGTAGTCGATGTCGGCGTCGTCCAGGACCACCAGCGCGCTGTTGCCGCCCAGTTCGAGCACCGCGCGCTTGAAGTGGGAGGCGCAGACGGTGGCGACGTGCCGGCCGACCTTGTCGGAGCCGGTGAAGGAGATGACCTTGGGGACCGGGTGCTCGATGAAGGCGTCGCCGATCTCGGCTATGTCGGTGACGACGACATTGAGCAGGCCGCCCGGCAGCCCCGCGTCCTCAAAGATCTTCGCCACCAGGGTGCCGCCCGCGATCGGGGTGTTCTGGTGCGGCTTGAGCACCACGCCGTTGCCGAGCGCGAGGGCCGGGGCCACGGACTTGATCGACAGCAGGAACGGGAAGTTGAACGGGCTGATCACGCCCACCACGCCCACCGGCACCCGGTAGACGCGGTTCTCCTTGCCGTCGGCCGGGGAGGGCAGGATCCGGCCCTCCGGGCGCAGCGCCAGGTGGACCGCCTCGCGCAGGAACTCCTTGGCGAGGTGCAGCTCGAAGCCGGCCTTCACGCGCGTGCCGCCCAGCTCCGCGACGATCAGGTCGGCTATCTCCTGCTCACGGTCCTCGATCAGCCGCAGCGCCCGCTCGAACACCGAACGGCGGGCGTAGGGGTTGGTCGCGGCCCACTGCTTCTGGGCGCGGGCGGCGCTGCGGTAGGCCTGGTCGACCTCGTCGACCGTCGCCACGGTGATCGAGGCCAGCTTCTCGTCGTCGTACGGGTTGAAGTCGATGACGTCCCAGGAACCGGTGCCCGGGCGCCACTCACCGTCGATGTACTGCTGGGCCAGGTCGCTGAAGTAGGACGGCATGTGATCCCTCAATCGGTAGCAGACACAGGAGCCACGTCACGGTCTGATCACGCGTCATCGTACTTGTGTTTCAAGAGAGTTGAAGGAGACCCCGGAGAAGGTCCCGGCTCTCGTCCGGGCCCGGACTGTCCTGCTGGAGCTCCTTGAGCGCCTGCTCGTACTGGGCGACGTCCTCGCGCTTGTCCAGGTACAGGGCGCTGGTCAGCTGCTCCAGGTAGACCACGTCGGACAGGTCCGCGTCGGGGAAGCTGAGGATGGTGAAGGCGCCGCTCTCGCCGGAGTGCCCGCCGAAGCCGAACGGCATCACCTGGAGCCGGACGTTGGGGCGCCCGGAGATGTCGATCAGATGCTGGAGCTGGCCGCGCATCACGTCACGGTCGCCGTACGGGCGGCGCAGGGCGGCCTCGTCCAGGATGATGTGGAGCTCGGGGGCGTTGTCCGCGAGCAGGTGCTTCTGCCGCTCCAGGCGCAGCGCGACCCGCCGCTCCACGTCGGCCGGGCTCGCGCCCTTCATGCCGCGCCGGACCACCGCGCGGGCGTACTCCTCGGTCTGCAGCAGGCCGTGCACGAACTGCACCTCGTACACCCGGATCAGCGAGGCGGCACCCTCCAGGCCCACGTAGGTGGGGAACCAGCTCGGCAGTACGTCGGTGTAACTGTGCCACCAGCCCGCCACGTTGGCCTCCCGGGCGAGGGAGAGCAAGGACTCGCGCTCCGCCTCGTCACTGATGCCGTACAGCGTCAGCAGATCCTCGACGTCCCTGGTCTTGAAGCTCACCCGGCCCAACTCCATCCGGCTGATCTTCGACTCGGACGCGCGGATCGAGTAACCCGCCGCCTCGCGCGTGATCCCCCGTGCTTCACGCAGCCGCCTGAGTTGCGAGCCGAGCAGCATGCGCCGCACCACCGATCCGGGCTCTCCCGCGCTCACGTTCGCCAGCCTCCCCAACCGTCTCCAGGGGCCGCAGTCTGCCACTAAAACACTTCGAGCAGTACTCGTCCGGTTACGGAAACGGAAAGAGGTCAGCCGTTTTCCGCAGGCAGAGGTACGTACCTCTGACAGTCGCATGGTCCAATGTGGCAGAAAAAATGGCCAAGAAGCGGTACGGGCCAGATCATTTCGGTCACGTGCACGTGCATCTGCCCTTGCATCTGCCTGTCCCATCCGAAACCATGGTGCCGCGCCACCGCTGCATCGCTACGACCGCGAATTCCCGGGAGTGCCTCGCATGGGGACGAATGGATCGACCATGCTCAAGCCGTTACGGCAGGGCCTTCCGCCGTTGGACCCCGCAGCCGTCTCCGATGCCGCCTCCTGCGCCCTGCCGGCCCGTTACGAGGCGGTGGGCGAGGCCCGGCGCTTCACCCGCCGCACATTGGACCAGTGGGACGTGGGCGACCGTTTCGACGACATATGTCTCGTCGTCTCGGAACTCGTCACCAACGCCCTGCGGCACGGCCTGCCCATCCCCCATCAGCGCCCGTCCGGCGAGGCCCGGCGGTCCGCGCCGTCCGGTCCTGCCGCAGCCGCCCGCTCGCCGCAGCCGCCCGCCGTCCGCCTGCATCTGCTGCGCTGGACCGAGCGGCTGGTGTGCGCGGTGCGCGACCCCAGCGACGAGACGCCGGCGCCGCGCGATTCGGACGACTTCTCGGCCGAGTCCGGCCGGGGGCTGTTCCTGGTCGACTCCTTCGCCGACGGCTGGGGCTGGCATCCGCTCGCCGGCACGCTCAACGGCAAGGTCGTCTGGGCGCTGTTCCGGCTCCGGCCGGCCGACTGACATGCCGCGTGGCCGAGTCACGCCCGGTGTCTACGCGCGTACACCGGGTCGCCACCGCTCCCTGGGGCGCTGAGTCGTTTCAGCCGGCTATGAGGTGGTCGAACTCGCCGTCCTTGATTCCGAGGAGCATCGCCTCGATCTCCGCACGCGTGTAGACGAGCGCGGGCCCGTCCGGGAAACGCGAGTTGCGCACCGCCACATCACCGCCGGGCAGGCGCGCGAACTCCACGCAGGAACCCTGCGAGTTGCTGTGCCTGCTCTTCTGCCAGGCCACTCCGTCCAGCTGCGTGGCAGCCATGCCGTTGTACACGTCGTACCTTCCGTACACGCCGTCAACGTCGCGGTCCACAGGTCGCTCCCCGGTGGTGCACTTGGCTGATGTGGCCATGGATGTCTTGGTCAACTGATCCGGATCATAGCTGCGTTCATGTGCAGTTGCATGAGCAGATGCACGTGCACGGGGTGTGTTGCCGCGACTACAGCTTTGACGTCCGCTTTACCGAAGCCGTTCCAGCGTCCGCCCGAGAGACGGCAGCACATGCCCTCTCCAGCCCCCGTTCATGATCTTCCGCGCCATCATCTGCGCCGGGTCGTCCGGATCGAATCCCTCGTGCACTAGGAACAGACGCGTGCCGCGCCCTTCCTGTTCCAGGGTCCACGTGATGGTCCAGTCCGTGGGACCGGCGGGATCCGCGTCGGCCCAGCGGAGGGACAGCATCCGCTCGGGGACGTAGGCGAGGACGCGCACTTCGACGACACCGGAGAAGCGGGTGGCGGGGCGCGGGACCGAGGTCATCCGGTACCGGTGACCGACCTCGAGCCGGAAGTCCTCGGCGCCGGGCATCTGCCAGCGGGCCAGCAGCGCGGGTTCGGTCAGGGCGCGCCAGACCTTGGCGGGCGGATGCGGGAAGAACTGGTCGACGCGGACGGTGGTGAGGTCGTCGGCGTCACCGGGCGGTGCGGTGCTCATGGGTGTTCATCGTCGGGCATGCGGTCGAGCAGATCGCCAAGGCCCTTCAGGCGGTCGCGCCAGAACCGCTCGTACGGATGGAGCCAGTCCTGCACCTCGGCGAGCGGCGCCGCCTCCAGGCGGTAGATGCGCTGGCGGCCGGAGCGCTGCTCGGAGACGAGGCCGGCGTCCCGGAGCACCTTGAGGTGCTCGGACAGGCTCGGACGGCGCATGTCGAAGTGCTCGGCCAGGGCCTGCACGGCCTGCGGACCGCGCTCCCGCAGCAGCCGCAGCACCTCGCGGCGGGTGGCGTTGGCGAGCGCGGCGAAGACACGGTCCTCGGCGGCGGTACCCGTCCCGGTCACGGGGCGGCCGGATTCATGGGGCGGTCCGGTTCATGGGGCGTCAGAAGCCTTCCTTCTCCGTCAGCAGCATCAGGCCGTTGCCGTCGGGGTCCGCGAAGGAGGCCATGCGCCCCCAGGGGAGCTCGTCCGGCCCCTGCACCGGGGTTCCGGCAGCGGCGAGCCTGGCGCAGTCCGCGTCGACGTCGGTCGTGACCAACATGATCCCGTGCGCGGAGCCGGGCGTGAAACCGCCCATCCCCGGCCCGGAGAGCGTGAAGGCGGTCTGCGCGCCCTCGGGGGCCACCTGGAGCCAGCGGCCCTGGGGCAACTGCCGGTCGGCGGTGACCTCCATGCCGAGGACGTCGCGGTAGAAGCGCAGGGCGCGGTCCTGGTCGGAGACGGGGAGGGTGACGAAAGAGGCGTGAGTGATGGTCATGCGCCGAGCATAGGTAGGCATCTTCCGACGCGTCACCGTAGGGGATTCCCTACGGGTACCCGGTGAGCAGCCATGGGGGGATTTCCCGCACGGCGTCCGGAAGTGTTCGGGGTAACGGCTGGTAACTTGCTGCGGTCCCTCCGGTTCGGGGGTGCCGTCCCGAGCGGGACGACGGCCCCGGGACGGCCCGGTTCGCTACAGCTTGGGAGCTTGACGTGACTACGGCGACTGCAAGGGTGCGGACGGCGGCCGCGGCGGCGGGGCTGGTGGGCGCGCTCGCGCTGACCGCGTGCGGTGGGGGCGGCGCCGAGGACGACTCCTCACCGGCCCCGGCACCGACGGCCGGGTCGGAGTCCGGCAGCGGCTCCACGGGCACGGTCACCAGCGCTTCCGGCGAGCTTCAGGGCAGCTGGGTCACCACCACCAAGGGGTCGATCGTGGCCCTGGTGATCACCGGCAAGAAGGCCGGGCTCTTCGCGACGGGCGGAGCCACGTGCGCCGGCACCGCCGGCGCCGAGTCGGGCATGCGGATGATCCACCTGGACTGCACCAACGGCAGCAAGGACCGGGTCAGCGGCATGGTCGAACCGGCGAGCAAGAACACCTTGAAGGTGACCTGGTCCGGCAAGCTCGGCGAGGAGACCTACACCAAGGCCGAGGGCGGCAAGCTGCCTTCGGGGATGCCGACCACCCTGAAGCGGTGAATTCGGTGGGGTGCGTGAGCGGACCCCCGGCGCAGGCGCCATGATGCGAGAAGACCGTCACGACCTCGATGGGACCTGCTCATGCGCGCCATTCCGCTCACCGTCACCGCCCTCACCGCCGCCCTTCTGCTGACCGCCTGTGACGACGGCGGTGGAGGCAAGAACGGCAAGAGCGGCTCCGCCTGCGAGATCGGCGGGGTCGCGGTGCAGATCGGCTCGGCGAGCGTGGCCCCGGCCGCCGGTGACACCGGCGAGGTGCCCGTCAGCATCACCAACCAGAGCACGCCCTGCACCCTGGACCACTTCCCCGGCGCCACGCTGAGCACCGGCGGCGGCGAGGTGAAGCTGCCCGTGCAGGAGGGGGCGAAGCCGCAGAAGCTGAAGCTCGCCAAGGGCGACTCGGCGACCTTCACCATCACCTACGTCCGCGGCGGCGCGGGCGGCAAGGCCGGACTGGTGGCGAAGTTGGTGAAGATCAGCCTGCCCGGCACGACCTCCGCCCGGAGCTTCCCGTGGTCCTACGGGCCCGTCGCGACCAAGGGCTCCGCCGGCACCCCGGACGCCTCCGTCAGCGCCTTCCAGCAGGTCGGGGACTGACGTCCGCGCGGTGCGGCGGGCCGGGCCCCGAGGGTCAGCCGAGCCGGGGGCGGGCCCTGACCTGGGCCTGGTCCGCCGCCCGCGCGCCCTCCGTCCAGCCCGCCGCGTCGCTCACCCCGCGCAGCCGGGTCGTGGTGGTCTCGGGGAACATGTGCTCGAGCCGGTCGGTGACGGCCATCTCGCGGGTGGCGAGGACCGGCAGCAGGTCCTGGGTCACCTGGGTTCCGGCCACGGCCGCGAGGCGGTCGCCGACACGGTGCGCGTAGGCCGCGAGGAACGACTGCCGGAACGTCTTGGTGCGCTTGCGGCCGCCGGCGCGCTGCGCCGCCTCGGCCTTGGTCATCGCATGGGTGGCCTGCACGAGCAGCGAGGTGTGGAGCAGTTCGACCGCCTCCAGGTCCGCCTCGAAACCGACGACCGTGGCGAAGCAGAGCGCCTCGTTCCACACCGCACGGCAGTGGTTGGCGGTGGCCACGGCGTCCAGCAGCACCGCCTTGGCCTGCTCGTACGGCGGCTCCACGCCGATTCGGCAGGCGCCGGGCGCGTCCGGCGCGGGGGCCTCGGCGGCCAGCAGCGCCTCGTCGACGCTGTGCCGGGCCATCAGCTCCTGCGCCTTGGCCGAGAGCGCCTCCGCCTCCTCGGGGTAGCCGGTGGCCTCGGCCTTGGCGAGCAGCGCCCGGATGCGGCTGAGCATGCGGGAGGCGCCGGGCCCAGGATCACGGCGGGGCTCCTCCAGGATCTCCAGGGCGGGCAGGCGCAGCAGCAGGCGGTACAGCTCCAGCGCCGCGGTGGCGTGCGAGAAGCGGTCGCCCGCTCGCGCGGTGGACTCCGGCAGGGCTTCCAGCTGGGCGGCCCAGCGGCGCCCGCGGGCGCGGTCCTGCCCGGACTGCGCCCGGATCAGCGCCGACACGAGCGCCAGGTGGACCTCGTCCAGCTCGCGCCGCACGAGTCGTACGACATCGGCGGGCTGCCAGCCGCGCCGCCAGGCGGCCGCTACGAACTCCTCGCCCCGGCGCGTGAGTTCGGTGTCCGCCGCGGGGTCGGCGGCGAGCAGGGAGGCACCCGTGTCGAGTCCGGCGTCGTTGTCCTCGTACAGGGCGGCGCGGAAGGCCCGTTCGACGGTACTGGCAGTGCTGGTCACCCGTCGATCGTGCCACGGGCCACCGGCGGCGGGCGCAGGCCGTCCACACCCTGTGGACAACCCGGCGGGCCCTGGCGGCGGACACTGTCAACCGACAGTTGACACCCCCTTCAGCGCAACCTACGGTTGACACATGGCGACCAACCCGAACATCACGGCATCCGTACGCCTCGACGACCTCATCGCGGCGATCAAGAAGGTTCATCCCGAACCCCTCGACCAGCTCCAGGACGCGGTGATCGCCGCCGATCACCTCGGTGACGTGGCCGACCACCTGATCGGCCACTTCGTGGACCAGGCCCGCCGGTCGGGCGCTTCCTGGACCGACATCGGCAAGAGCATGGGCGTGACCCGGCAGGCGGCGCAGAAGCGGTTCGTGCCCAAGGAGTCGGCCGACCTCGACCTCAGCCAGGGCTTCAGCCGCTACACCCCCCGCGCGCGGAACGTGGTCATGTCCGCGCACAACGAGGCGGTGGCCGCCCACCACTCCGAGGGCCGCCCCGAGCATCTGGTCCTCGGCCTGCTGGCCGAACCGGAGGGCCTGGCCGCGAAGGCGATCACCACGCAGGGCGTCCCGCTGGACACGGTGCGCCAGGCCGCGACCGCGGCGCTCCCGCCGGCCGCGGAGAACGCTCCCGACCTCGTCCCCTACGGCCCCGAGGCCAAGAAGGTCCTGGAACTCACCTTCCGCGAGGCCCTCAGGCTCGGCCACAACTACATCGGCACCGAGCACCTCCTGCTGGCCCTGCTGGAGCACGAGAACGGCACGGGCGTCCTCAGCGGCCTCGGCATCACCAAGGCGGCGACCGAGGAGTTCATCGGCAAGGTGCTGGCGACGCTGCTGGAGCACAAGAAGGCGGCGGCGGACGCGGAGGAGGCGGCGACGGACTGACCCCCGGGCAACGCACGGCTCCGCCGTGATGGACCCGCAGGTCACAGCCATTGTCAGTGCCGCCTGCCAGACTCCTTCCCATGTCCGGCCGGTGGGCTCTCGCGGCGGCCGAGGACGGTGGCGTGGACGTCGCCCCCCTCGGCCCCGACGGGCTGCCCGCCGGGCCGGTGCGGCGGGAGAGCGATCTCGCCGGGGCGGTGCGGAGCCGTCCGGAGGTGACGCGCTGGGTGTGGCGGTCGACCGCCGACGTCTACCCGCGTCTGCTCGCCACGGGGGTGCGAGTGGAGCGGTGCTACGACATCGAGGACGCCGAGACACTCCTGCTGGGCCACGAGGGCCGGCACGGCGAGCCGCGCTCGGCCGCCGCCGCCCTGGCCCGCCTCCGCGGCGGCCCCGTACCGCCCGACCCACCGCAGCGGCAGGCCGACCCTGGCGCCCAGTCCCCGCTGTTCGAGCCCGCCGGCAACCGCCTGCCCCTCACCGATCTGCTCGCCGTCTACGCCGAGCAGCAGCGACGGCACGAGCGGACCGCCCTCCCCGACCGCATGCGGCTGCTGACCGCCGCCGAGTCGGCGGGGATGCTGGTGGCCGCCGAGATGAACCGCTCCGGCCTGCCCTGGAGCGCCGAGGTCCACCGCGAGCTGCTGCGCGACCTGCTGGGCGAGCGGTACGCGGGCGGCGGCGAGCCGCGGCGCCTGGCCGAGCTGGCGGACGAGGTGTCGGCCGCCTTCGGCCGCCGGGTGCGGCCCGACCTGCCCGCCGACGTGGTCAAGGCCTTCGCCGGGGCCGGGATCAAGGTGCGGTCCACTCGCCGACGGGAGATCGCCTCCGTCGACCACCCGGCGGTGAAACCGCTGCTGGAGTACAAGAAGCTGTACCGCATCTGGGTGGCGCACGGCTGGTCCTGGCTGCAGGACTGGGTGCGCGACGGACGCTTCCGGCCCGAGTTCCTGGCCGGCGGCACGGTCACCGGGCGCTGGGTGACCAACGGCGGGGGCGCGCTGCAGATCCCGAAGGTGATCCGGCGGGCCGTGGTGGCCGACCCCGGCTGGCGGCTGGTCGTGGCCGACGCCGACCAGATGGAGCCGCGCGTCCTTGCGGCCATCTCCCGCGACCCCGGCCTGATGGAGGTGGCCGGGCGCGAGAGCGACCTGTACCAGTCCGTCTCGGACCGCGCCTTCTCGGGCGACCGGGACCAGGCCAAGCTCGCCGTGCTCGGCGCGGTCTACGGCCAGACCTCCGGTGACGGTCTGAAGAACCTCGCCGCCCTCAGACGCCGCTTCCCCCGGGCCGTGGCCTACGTCGACGAGGCCGCCCGGGCCGGCGAGGAGGGCCGGCTCGTCCGCACCTGGCTGGGCCGGACCTGCCCACCTGTCGCCGGCCCGGGCGAGGACGCGGCCGAGGAGGCGGGCATCCCGGTCGGCGACGACGACACCGGCAACCAGGCGGACGGTCCGGGCTGGGGCCCTGGCCACACCTCGGGCGACTCCCGCGCGCGCGGCCGCTTCGCCCGGAACTTCGTCGTGCAGGGCAGCGCCGCCGACTGGGCCCTGCTGCTGCTCGCCGGGCTGCGCCGGGCCTGCGCGGACCTCGAGGCCGAGCTGGTCTTCTTCCAGCACGACGAGGTGATCGTGCACTGTCCCGCCGACGAGGCCGGCACGGTCGTCGAGGCGATCCGGGAGGCCTCGCGCCTCGCCGGGCGGCTGACCTTCGGCGAGACACCGGTGCGCTTCCCGTTCACGACCGCGGTGGTGGAGTGCTACGCCGACGCCAAGTGAGGGCAGGTCAGCACACCGGGGTGCCGGCCACCAGCTCCCGCAGCTCCTCCAGGACCGCCTGCTCGTCGGTGCCGTCCAGCGCCGCGAGGGCCGCGTGCCAGACGTCGCGTGCCTCCCCCCGCCGTCCCTGGTCGCGCAGCAGCAGCCCGTGCTGGTGGCGGGCCAGGCCGCCCATGTAGCGGTCGGCGCGGGCGTCGGCCCGGCGCAGCAGCTCCGCGCACTCGCGGGCGGCCCGCTCCATCTCGCCGAGCCGTCGCAGCGCGCGGACCAGACCGAGCCGGGTCTGCGACTCGCCGTGCCAGTCGCCGTGACCGCCGAGGATGCGCAGACTCTCCTCGAAGTGCCGTGCGGCCGCCGCCGGTTCTCCGAGGGTGAGGTGGGCGTATCCGATGTTGCAGTGGGCCGAGTGCCGCACGATGACCGCGCCGATCGCCTCCCCGATCGCCAGCGAGCGCCGGTGCCGCTCGATCGCCGCGCGCGGGTCCGTGTGCTCGTAGAGGTTGCCGAGATGGCTGTGGGTGATGGCCTCCCCGTAGGGGTCGTTGAGCTGCCGGGAGTACGCGAGGCTCTGCCGCAGCGCGTCACCGGACTCCGCGAACCGGCCGAGCCCCTCCAGCAGCAGCCCGCGGTTGTTCAGGCTGCGCCGGATCCAGGAGACCCTGCCCAGCCGCCGCCAGATCGCGAGGGCGTCGTCGGTGAGGGCGAGGGCGTCGTTCTGCCGGCCGGTCAGGAAGTGCAGCCCGGCGAGGTCGCCCAGCGCGTACGCCTCGGCCGCCGCGTCCCCCAGCCCGCGCGCCGCGTCGAGCGCGGCCCGCCCCAGCACCTCCATCTCGGCCACCCGTCCCCGCCGCCGCACGTAGGGGAAGAACAGCCGGACCAGCACGGAGAGACTGGCGGCCCGGCGCCCGGCGGCCGTGCCGGCGTTGCGCTCCACCAGCGCGACGACGTTCTCCAGTTCCATGTCGCCCCAGGCGAAGGCATGGTCGGCGGACTCGAAGGCCGGCAGGGACGCCACGTCCGCCGCGTGTTCCGGCGGCTGCGCGGAAGTGGGCCGGCGGCGGTCGTCCTGGTCGAGGCCGGGCTCCTCGAGGGCGGTCAGCACCCGCTCGGCGGCCGCCGCGTACCAGCGCAGGGCGGTGAGGTCCGGATCGGTGCCGGCGGCCGGCCCGGCGCTCGCTCCGGCCAGTTCACGGGCGAAGTCGCGGACCAGGTCGTGCGGGGCGTAGCGGCCGTACTCCGTCTCCTCCAGCAGGGCCACGTCGACCAGCCGGTCCAGGGCCGCCTCGGCGCGGCGCTCGCCGGTACCGGTGAGGCGGCCCACGAGCATGGCGCCGTAGGTCGGCAGGTCGAGTTCCCCGATGCGGCGCAGTACGAGGGCCGCGTCCCGGTCGGCCTCGCGTTCGGCGGCGGCGAGTGCGTCGTGGGCGACGGCGAGGGACCGGCGGACACTCAGGTCGTCGTACTCCAGGTGGGGCAACCTGCTGCCCGAGGCGGCCAGTTGTCCGGCCAGTACGTCCGGGGTGAGGGCGCGGCGGGCGGCCAGCCGGGCGGCGACCACCCGCAGTGCGAGCGGGAGCCTTCCGGTCAGCTCGATCAGGGCGTGACCGGCGTCGAGTTCCTCGCGTCCGCTCACGGCCCGCAGCAGCGCGGCGCTGTCCTCCCCGGTCAGCGGGTCGAGCGGGAAGCGCCGGGCGCCGTCGAGGGCGGTCAGCGGCGACCGGCTGGTGACGATCACCGCGCAGCCGGGCCCGGCCGGCAGCAGGGGCCGCACCTGGGCCGCGCTCGCCGCGTCGTCCAGCATCAGCAGGACACGGGACGGAGCGAGCAGGGAGCGGAACAACGCGGCCGCGGCGTCCGGGTGTTCGGGGATGCTCCGGGGCTCGGCACCGAGGTCGCGCAGCAGGGCGACGAGCGCCTGGGCCGGGGTGAGCGGGGTCATGCCGGGTGTGGCGCCGTGCAGGTTGACGTGGAGCTGGCCATCGGGGAAACGGTCCCGCAGCGTGTGGGCCACGTGCAGGGCGAGCGCGCTCTTGCCGACGCCCGCCATACCGCTGATCACGGCCAGTCGGCCGCCCCGGGCGGCGAGGGCCTGCCGCAGGTCGTCGGACTCGGCGGCCCGGCCGGTGAAGTGAGGCGGTGAGGGCGGGAGTTGTGCCGGGACGAGGGCCTGGGGCGAGGGGGACGCCGGGTCCTCGGACGGACGCGGGGCCGCGCCGGCACCACCCGCGTCCCCCATGCCGGCGGTGCCGCTGTCGCCCTCGCCGTCGACCACCTGTGCCCCCTGCGGGCCGGAGCCACCGCGGGCGGGTACCGGTGTGCCGCGGAGGGTGGGGGCGGCCGGCCCTCCTTCGGCCGGTACGCGAGCGCCACGGGCGTTCGCCCCGCTGCCGGCCGGGGCATGGGCGTGACCGCACGCAGAGGCGCTTCCCGCGTCGCCCGTCTCTCCCCGCGCCGGTGCCGTGACCTCCCGCAGGACCTCCATGTGGGCCTCGCGGACCGCCGGGCCGGGCTCGACGCCGAGCTCCTCGATCAGGCGGGCGCGCAGGTCGCGGTGGACGGCGAGGGCCTCGGCCTGCCGGCCGGTGCGGTGCAGGGCGAGCATGAGCCTGCGGTGATAGGCCTCGCGCAGCGGATGCTCGGCGACAAGCGCCGCCAGCTCCGGCACGATGTCGGCCAACCGTGTTCCACCGAGCGCGAGTTCGGCGTCGTACCGCCACTCCAGCAGAAGCAGCCGCGCCTCCTCCAGGCGCTGCACGAGGGCGTGACCGCCGAGGTCTGCGGAGAGCCCGCCGAGCGGAGCGCCGCGCCAGAGCGCGAGTGCGGACGTGGCGGCGCACACGACGTTCCGCCAGTCCCCCCGCGCGTGGGCGGCGCGTGCCGCGGCGACCCCGGCGTCGAACACATGCACGTCCAGTTCGCCCTCGTCGACGCGCAGCAGATAGCCGGGCGCCACGGTTCTGAGCCGCTCGGGGTCGTCCAGGAGCCGGCGCAGCCGGGTGACGTGGTTGTGCAGCGAGGCCTGCGCGGAGACGGGGGGCGCCCCGCCCCACAGGGCGTCCTTCAGCGACTCGGCCGAGACGACCCGGCCGGCCTCCAGCAGCAGCGCGGCGAGCAGCGCGCGCACCTTGGGGCTGCCGATGGCGCGCGGCTGGGTGTCAGCGCCGCCATCGGGGGCATAGTCCTGGGTGCCGGGATCACCGTGGGGTTCGCCGTGCGGACCGGCGCAGGGGTCGTACGAAATTTCGTACGGCTGTCGGTCGTACAGGGCGGGTGACCCCAGCAGTCCGAACCGCAGCTCGTACCGCTGCTTCACGCTGCCCACTGCCTTCCCGCGGTCCTGCTCCCGGCCGGCCGATCGGCGGCTTGCGGACGAACCGTTGGCCACATGTTAGCGATCTGTTGGCGAGCCCTGATGTGATCATTCCATCGGATCCGGTCCGACGGCGCGCGCGTCACACGCGTAACTCGGGGGAGTGTCGCCGCAGGCCTGGTCCGGGGACGCAGAAGGACCCCGGTCGGCGGAGGTGAACGGCCGGGGTCCTGTCCCGCCCTCTCCGCATCGCTGACCGCTCGGCCGCACTGCGCGTCGCCGACGTCCCGGCCGACCCACATGCCCCTCTTGTCCTTGGCGCTGGGGCCGGCGACCGTGAGTCCGAGTGCCGCCAGAGTCGCGATGGTCCTACGCACGCACCGCGCCGCGCCGCGCCGCGCCGGGGCAACGGAAAAACCCCGAATCCGTCGATGACTGACCCGGGGTCCCAGAAGAGCCGCTTTCGGGATTCGAACCCGAGACCTACGCATTACGAGTTGTCGGACCTCGATCTGCGGGCATCCACCCGAGTCCAGGAGCCGGGCGTCGAACCTGCTCACAGCCCTTGCAGAAGCTCGGTGGACGCCGATGGATGGGTCCGGACCGAGGGCGGTTTGAGACCACGAATGAGCCCACAGCTGCTTACATAACGAGTAGGTCCCAGGGCACCCCCATCCTCCAGATCGCGTGGCTTGGCGGCTCCTCGGCCGCCGACGTCGGGGCAGGCGGACGGGGTTGATAGTTCGGCTCATCGTGTGGGGGGTCTCGTCCTATGCTGAACTTCTTGTCCGTTGATGCGCGGGGGTGTTGTCGTGTTGGTCGAGGGACTGATCGCGGTGGCGGCGGCTGGTGGCGGAGCGATCGTGCAGGCAGCGGGGACGGATGCGTGGGCCGGGATCCGTAGCGGTGTCGCGCGGATCCTCGGTCGTGGCGAGGCAGGGCGAGAGCAGACCGAGCTGGAGCGGCTCGATCAGACCCAGGCCGAGTTGGAGTCGGCGGGCGACAGCGCCGAGGCGGAGCGGGTGCAGACCGTCTTGGCGACCCGCTGGCAGACCCGTCTGGAGATGCTCCTCGAGCAGCTCCCGGAAGAGGAGCGGCAGCAGGTGGCCGCTGAGCTGCAGGCTCTAGTCCAGCAAGCCCAGAGCCAGGCCCCAGTGCAGAACACACACAACAATTTCAGCAGCGCAACGTTCACCGACAGCCAGGTTCTCGGCAGCGGCACGCAGAACAACACGATCAACCGGTAGCGGGACGGGCGGATAGGCATGGGGGCAAGGAAGACGTCTGGCAAGCGCAAGAGCGGCGGGAAGAAGGACAAACGTCCCAGGCAGGGACAACGCACTGGTACCAGTTTCGCGGGGGCGTCGTTCGAGCGCAGTCAGGTACTCGGTAGCGGGACGCAGACCACGAAGATCAACGTGCAGGCGTACGCGGCCGTGCCGACCGCACTGAACTCTCTGCCAGGTCTGCCGCAGGAGTTCACCGGCCGCGAGGATGAGATCGCCAAAATTCTGTCCATGCTCGATCCCGGGAGCGGTGCGGGTACGGCGGTCGGATCGGTCGCGGGGCTGCCGGGCGTGGGCAAGACCACCCTCGCCCATGCCGTGGGACATGCCGCGCTCGATAAGGGCTGGTTCACAGGGGTGCAGTTGGTGAACCTGCGCGGCTACGACCCGAGCCCTGTCCCGCCGGAGGACGCCTTGGAGGCGCTGCTGCGAGCCCTCGGTGTCGCGGCGGAACACATCCCGCCCACGCTGGACGAGCGGGAGGGGCTCTACCGGTCCCAACTCGACGCCCTGGCTCGGGAAGAGCAGCGGCTTCTGATCCTGGCGGACAACGCCTCGACCTCGGACCAGGTCCGGCCGTTGCTGCCGGCCCGTCACCACGCAGTGCTGGTGACCTCCCGGCACACCCTGCCCGGGCTTGGGGCCCGCCTGTTCAACCTCCACCCTCTCCAGCCGGATGCCGCCGTCGACCTTTTGCACCAGCGGCTAGAGGTCGCCGACCCCGACGACCGGCGAGTCGAGGACGAGCCCGCGGCCGCCGAGGAACTCGCCGCTCTCTGCGGCTACCTGCCACTCGCGCTGCAGATCGCAGCCGCTCTCCTCGCCGACGACCCCAACCAGCCGCTGTCCGAGCGCGTGCGGATGCTCACCGACGCCGGCACCCGCCTTGGGGGCCTCGACGACGGCGAACGCAACCTGCGCGCCGTCTTCGACGAATGCCTCACCCGCCTCTCCCCTCAGGAGGCCGACTTCTACCGCCTTCTGGGTCTCCACCCCGGCCCGGACATCTCCACTCCGGCCGTCGCAGCCCTCACTGGCCAACCCGCCGACAAGGTCACCCCGCTGTTGCGACAGCTTGTCCGAGCACGCCTGCTCACCCAGAACAGCCAGTCGCGCGACCGCTGGTTCATGCATGACCTCCTGCGCGTCCACGCCCAGGAACAGGCTCGCATCACCATGGGCCGTGACCGTGTCCCCCGCCGACGCTACGAACAGGCCCGCGCCGGGCTCACCGACCACTACGTCCGCCACGCCAGAGCAGCCGACTCTCATCTCAGGCCGTCGGGTGAGGCGGTGCCGACGCTGTTCGACGGACGGGAGCAGGCACTGGCATGGTTCGATGCCGAACGCGAGAATCTCCTGGCTATCACCCACGCGCACGCCCATACGCGGACGGCCCTTGCACTCGGATTCGCCCTCGGCCACTACCTGACTTGGCGACGGCGACTCCACGATCTAATAACCGTCCGTGCTCACGCGCTTGCCGCCTGCCAGGCTCTCGGTGACGCAAAGAATCTCACCAGTGCCTGGACGAACCTCGGCCTCGCACTCGACAACCTCAAGCGCTACCCCGAAGCACTCGCCGCTCACCAAACCGCGCTCGAACTCGTCGACCCAAACGACATCCTTGGCCGAGCTACGGTCTCGACCAATCTCAGCTCCGCGCTCTCGCACCTCAAGCGCTACCCCGAAGCACTCGTCGCCCACCAAACCGCGCTCGAACTCTTTCAACAGACCGACAGCATTAGCGGCTTGGCCGGAGCCTGGCACAACCTTGGCATCGCACTCAAAGACCTCAAGCGCTACCCCGAAGCACTCGCCCCTCTCCGAACCGCGCTCGAACTCTTCCAACAGATCGAGGACACCAACAGCCAAGGCGTCGTATTGGGCAGCCTTGGCACCGCCCATCGGGGCCTGGAGCAGTACGCTGAGGCGATCGTGTCCGGAGAGCGTGCGGTTGCGATGCTGATTCAGGATGAAGACTGGGAGCGGGTGGGAGAAGCGTGGGCTGAGTTGGCCACCACCCTGAACGCAAGCGGCGCTGAGCCATCCCAGGTTCGGGAGGCATGGGAACAGTCCGCCGCCGCCTACATCCTTGCTGGCGACGACGAAGCAGCAGCGACATCTCGTGCCAAAGCCGGATAGCCCGAGCAAAGCCGGGCTCCGCTGGAAGCGTCGCGTTCTGCGCCAGCTTTCCGGCAGGCCGATCGCTGAGCCGGAACGCCGTGCCGATCCGCCGGTCTTCGTTCCCTTCCTGCACGACCACAAGACACAACGGGAGGCTGCACGGAAGGCCGCCGGTGAGCTGTGGCAGGAACACGATGTCGTGTTCTCCCGCCCGGACGGCCGGCCACTGGATCCGCGCACCGACTACGAGGAATTCAAGGACCTACTAAGGAGGCTGGGATCGATGACCGCCGCCTGTACGACGGGAGCCGTCACACCGCCGGCACGATCCTGAACGAGCTGGGCGTCGACATGCCCACCATCATGGAGATCCTGCGGCACACGCAGATCAGTCAGACCCGGCGGTACGTCAAGGGCCGGCCCCACTTATCGAAGGACGCCATGCGACGCATGGGCGAGTTCTTCGTGCCTCCGCCCGCGCCTCCGATTCCGGGCCCCACTGAGACCAAGACTGAGACCACCGGCACACGCGCGGCCCGTTCCCAGCGCCGCCGCCGCATCCGCTGAACGAGACAGCCCAGCTCAGACGGTGTCTGGGCTGGGCTTCGGATGGAGCCGCTTTCGGGATTCGAACCCGAGACCTACGCATTACGAGTGCGTTGCTCTGGCCATCTGAGCTAAAGCGGCGCGCTGCCCGCACTATGGTGCGATCAGCAACGTCGGTAAGTCTACACAGTTTCGTGGGGTGCTTCGCACCCGCCTCGGAGCGGGCGACTCCGGGGCGGGTGCGAGGGCTATGAGCAGCGTTTTCCGGCGGGCGGCGGGGTGCCGTCGAGGAGGTAGGCGTTGATCGCCGAGTCGATGCAGGAGCTGCCGCGGCCGTAGGCGGTGTGGCCGTCGCCGACGTAGGTGAGGAGGCGGCCCGAGGAGAGCTGGGCGGCCAGGGACCGGGCCCAGCGGTAGGGGGTCGCCGGGTCGCGGGTGGTGCCGACGACCACGATGGGGGCGGCGCCCTTCGCCTCGATCCGGTGCGGCTCGCCGGTGGCCTTCACCGGCCAGTACGCGCAGTTCAGCGAGGCCCAGGCCAGGCCCGCGCCGAAGACCGGGGACGCCTTCTCGAACGCGGGCAGCGCCTTCTCCACCTGCTCGGGGCCGGTGAAGGCGGCCGGCAGGTCGAGGCAGTTCACCGCGGCGTTGGCCATCATCAGGTTGCTGTACTGGCCCTTCGCGTCGCGTTCGTAATAACTGTCGGAGAGGGCGAGCAGGCCGGAGCCGTCGTTCTTCCGCATCGCCGAGGTCAGCGCCTCGCGGAGCTGCTCCCAGGCCGTCTGGTCGTACATCGCCGCGATCACTCCGGTGGTGGCCAGCGACTCGACGAGCTTGCGGCCGCCGGCCGGGACGGGATGGGCGTCCAGCTTGCGGAAGAAGGCCTTGAGATGGTCGCCGACCTGCGCGGGAGTGGTGCCCTTGGCGCCGAGCGGGCAGTCGGAGCGGGTCACGCAGTCCTTGGCGAACGCCTGGAACGCCGTCTCGAAGCCGGCCGTCTGGTCCAGGTTGATCCTGCGGGAGTCGAGAGAGGGGTCGATCGCGCCGTCCAGGACGAGCCGGCCCACCCGGCCCGGGAACAGGCCGGCGTACGTCGCGCCGAGGAAGGTGCCGTACGACGCCCCCACGTAGTTCAGCTTCGGATCGCCGAGCACCGCCCGCAGGATGTCCATGTCCCGTGCCGCGTCGACGGTGGACACGTGCCGCAGCAGCCGCGCCGAGCGCGCACCGCAGCCCTCCGCGAACTTGCGGAACTGCCCGACCAGCGCGTTCGTCTCCTGCCGGTCGTCGGGGGTCACGTCGGTCTCGGTGAAGGTGTCCATCCGGGGGCCGTCGAGGCACTCGACCGGCTCGCTGCGCGCGACGCCCCGCGGATCCATCGCGACCATGTCGTAGAGCGCGCGGACCTCGGCGGGGTAGCCGATCCCCGCGTACTGCTCCAGGTAGCCGATGGCCGAGCCGCCCGGGCCGCCCGGGTTGACCAGCAGCGAGCCGAGCTTGTCCTTGCCGGTGGCGTTCTTGCGCGCGACGGCCAGCTTGATGTCGCCCGCGCCGGGGTCGGCGTAGTCCAGCGGCGCCTTCATCGTGGCGCACTGGAAGCCGGGGACACCGCAGGCCCGCCAGCGCAGGTGCTGGCCGTAGTACGGGGCCAGCGCCGCGGGCGTGGCCCGTGGCAGCGCGGCCAGCGCCGCCTCCGCCGCGCCGGTGGACGCCGTGGTGGAACTCCCGGCGGAGCAGGCGGACACGAGCAGTGCGGCGGCCGCGATCAGGGCGCCCGTGACACGGGCCGTCGCCCGGGATCGGGTTCGGGCGCGCGGTGCGGTGCGGGTCCGGCCGGTCCGTTGGGGACGGCGGAGGGAGGGCCAGGTGTGCATCAGGCGATCGTAACGCTGAGCGACGTGATGAGTACGCGGCGTACGGAGCCGTGGCCCCGTACGGGGGACGGAGTCCGTCAACCACCGTACGCCCGGCTCACCCGGCCCGCAGTGCCATCGTCATCGCCTCCACCGCGAGCAGCGGGGCCACATTGCGGTCCAGGGCCTCACGGCAGGCGGCGATCGCCTCGATGCGGCGCAATGTGGACTCCGGGCTGCTGCCGCGGGCCAGCCGGTCCAGGGCGTCCTCGGTGTCGCCGTTGGCGATCGCGACCCGGGAACCGAGCTGGAGGGCGAGGACGTCGCGGTAGAAGCCGGTGAGATCACCGAGGGCGACGTCCAGGCTGTCCCGCTGGGTGCGGGTTTTGCGGCGCTTCTGCATGGCCTCCAGATCCTTCATCACGCCGGCCGTACCGCGCGGCAGCCGACCGCCCTGGGCCGCGCCCAGCGCCGCCTTCAGCTCCTCGGTCTCCTTGTCGTCCATCTCGTCGGCGAGCTGCTTGGCGTCCTCGGCGGCCGCGTCGACCAGTTCCTGGGCCGCTCTGAGGCAGGACCCGACCTCGTCCAGCCGCAGCGGGAGCCTGAGCACGGCGGCCCGCCGCTCGCGAGCGGCGGGGTCGGTGGCCAGGCGGCGGGCCCGGTCCACGTGGCCCTGCGTGGCGCGCGCGGCGGCCTCGGCCGCCGCGGGTTCGATGCCGTCGCGGCGTACGAGCATGTCGGCGACGGCTTCGACCGAGGGCGTGCGCAGGTTCAGGTGGCGGCAGCGGGAGCGGATGGTCGGCAGGACGTCCTCGATCGAGGGGGCGCACAGCAGCCACACCGTGCGGGGCGCGGGCTCCTCCACCGCCTTCAGGACGGCGTTGGCCGACCTCTCGTTCAGCCGCTCGGCGTCCTCGACCAGGATGATCTGCCAGCGGCCGTTGGCCGGGGCGGTGTACGACTTGCGGACCGTGTCCCGCATGTCCTTCACCAGGATCTCGGCGCCCACGGCGGCGATCGTGCTGACGTCCGCGTGGGTGCCGAGCAGCGCGGTGTGGCAGCCGTCGCAGAAACCGCAGCCGGGGGCGCCGCCGAGGGCCCGGTCGGGGCTCACGCACTGCAGGGCCGCGGCGAAGGCCCGGGCCGCCTGGTTCCGGCCGGCGCCGGGCGGGCCGGTGAACAGCCACGCGTGCGTCATCCTCGACGCCTCCGGCGGCGGCTGATCCGCGGCCGCGGCCGTGACGAGGGCGTCGGCGTCCCGCGCGGCGGCGTCGAGCACCGCGCTCACCTTGTCCTGTCCGACGAGGTCGTCCCACACGGTCATGGGTCACGCCGTCCTTCCGTCACACTCCGCGTTCCGCCCTCCATTGTGCGGGCGGGCACTGACAACGACGGCGGCGCCCGCCGGTACCCCGTGGGGTCCGGCGGGCGCCGCCCGGTGTTCCTCGCTCGGCGCGCCCGTTCGGCAGGCCCGTGCGATGCGGCCCGCGGCGTCCGCTGTCAGCCGCGCCGGCCGCCGCGGCCACGCCGCCCACGGGGCTCGTCGTCGCCGGACTCGTCCCGCTCCGGCTGCCGGTCGTCGTAGGACCCGAGCAGTTCGTCCGCCAGGGAGGGGAGGTCGTCCAGCGGGGTCTCCTCGGCCCAGTCGGGCCGGGGGCGGCGGCGAGGTGTGCCGTCGGCGTCGATCTGGGGCATCTCCCGCGTGCGGTCCTCGCCGTCGTCGGGACGGGCGGCGCTCCGCTCGTTCCGGGAGTCGTCCCGGAAGTAGCCGGGCGGCACCCGGTGCGCGGGGTCGTCGTCCCGCACCGGCGGCAGTACGGCGGTCTCGTCGGCGGCACCGGACGGGACGGGCGGCAGTACGGCCGTCTCGTCGGCGGCGCCGGAGGGGGCCGGCGGCTGCGGCAGCTCGGCCGTCACCTCGGAGTCGGTCGTGCGGCCCGCCGAGCGCGCGTCCTCGGCCCGCTCCTCGCGCACCGGTCGCAGCACCGCCGTGTCGTCGTTGCCCGGCGAGACCACGGGAGTGGGCACCGTCTCCGCCGCGCCCGGCGAGACCACCGGCGTCGCCACGGTCGCCTCGTCGGGCGTCATGCCCGGGACCTTCGGCTGCGGCGTACCGGGCCGGCGCGCCGCGGTGTCGGCCGCCTTGGCCGCCTCGGCCGCCTGCCGGCGTGCCTCCTCGGCGCGCAGCAGCGCCTCCTCGGCCTTGCGCTGCTTGTCCAGGCGCCGTGCCTCTTCCTCGGCGCGCAGCCGGGCCTGCCGCGCTTCCTCGTCGGCGCGCAGCCGCGCCTCCTCCTCGGCCTGCCGGCGCCGGCGTTCCTCCTCGGCCCGGCGGCGGGCCTCCTCCTCGGCGCGGGCCTTCTCCTCGGCGAGCAGCCGCTGCCGCTCCTCCTCGGCCCGGCGGGCGGCCTCCTCGGCCCGCTGCCGGGCCTCCTCCGCCTGCCGTTCGGCCTCACGGCGCTGCGCCTCCTCCAGCTCGCGGCGCTTGCGCTCCTCCTCCTCGGCGCGCAGCTTGGCGAGCTGTTCCTGGCGCTCGCGCTCCAGGCGCTCCTCCTTGGCCTTGCGCGCCGCCTCCTCCTCGGCCTTGCGGCGCGCTTCCTCCTCGGCCTTCTTCCGCGCCTCCTCCTGGGCCTTGATCTCGGCCTCGGACAGCGGCAGCACGGTGTCGAGCCGGTGCCGGATCACGGTGGTGACGGCCTCGGGCTCCTGCCCGGCGTCCACGACCAGGTAGCGGCCGGGGTCGGAGGCGGCGAGGGTGAGGAAACCGGCCCGTACGCGCGCGTGGAACTCGGCCGGCTCCGACTCGAGGCGGTCGGGGGCCTCGGTGAACCGCTCGCGGGCGGCCTCCGGCGAGACGTCCAGCAGGACGGTGAGGTGCGGGACGAGTCCGTTGGTGGCCCACCGGTTGATGCGGGCGACCTCGGTCGGGGACAGGTCGCGGCCCGCGCCCTGGTAGGCGACGGAAGAGTCGATGTACCGGTCCGAGATCACGACCGCGCCCCGCTCCAGGGCGGGCCGTACGACGGTGTCGACGTGCTCGGCGCGGTCGGCCGCGTACAGCAGCGCCTCCGCGCGGTGCGACAGGCCGGCCGAGGACACGTCCAGCAGGATCGAGCGCAGCCGCTTGCCGACGGGGGTGGCGCCCGGCTCACGGGTCAGCACGACCTCGTGGCCCTTGGCCCGGATCCACTCGGCGAGGGCCTCGGCCTGGGTGGACTTGCCGGCGCCGTCGCCGCCCTCCAGGGCGATGAAGAAACCACCCGCCGCCTGGGCGGTGACCGGGTCGTCGCCGCCGAGCAGCGCGTCCTTGAGGTCGTGCCGCAGCGGGACGCCCGAGCGGTCGTCGGCCTTGGCCAGGACGATCACGGCAACCGGCAGCAGCAGCGCGCCGACCAGCATCAGCGTGAACGAGGCTCCGCCGTGCGCGAAGACGAACTTGCCGTTCTCCAGCCGGTGCGGGCCGATGAGCCCCGCGACGACGGGAGCGATCAGGGCGCCGAGCGCTATGAAGACCCGTACGACCGCGTGCAGGTGCTCGGTGGTGCGTGCCCTGCGGTACTCCTCGGTCTCCTGGTCGAGCAGGGCGTGCCCGGTGTTGGCGGCGATGCCCGCGCCGACGCCGGCCAGCGTGACGATCAGCAGCACGGTGGTGACGTCCGGGACCAGCCCGGCGACCAGCAGGGCGACGCCGGTGAAGGCGATGGCGAGCGCGAGGAGCCGGCGGCGCGAGAGCGACGGCAGCACCGAGGGCGCGGTGCGAATGCCGACGGCGACTCCGCCGGTCAGGCCGAGGACCAGCAGGCCGTAGAGGACCGGGCCGCCGCCCAGGTCCCTGGCGTGCAGCACGCACACCGCGACGGCGGCGGCGATGGCTCCGGCGACGGCGGCACAGGCCGGGACGAGCAGCGGGATGGCGCCGGTGCGGCCCTTGTCGACGCCGGTGCCGGTGCGCGGGCGGCGCAGCCCCTCCAGCGGGGACCGCGCGCGGGGGGTGCGCGTGTCCGGCAGCTCCAGGGAGGTCAGCACGGACAGCGACGCGGCGAACAGGCCGGCCGCGACATAGGAGGCGAGGGCCGCCTGGTGCTGGTCGAACCAGGCCACGCCGGTGCCGAGCAGGTTGTTCAGCAGGGCGGCGGCGACCAGGACGGCGGCGGCCAGCGGGACGGCCAGGAAGGCGGTGCGCAGCGCGAGCCGGCGCAGGGCGTCCAGGTGGTCCGGCAGCGGGCGTACCGTCGCGCCCTCCGGGGGCGGGGCGGGCAGCAGGGCGGGGGCCGCGCTCTCCCGGCACACCGTCCACAGCCGCTCGGCGACGCCGGTGACGAAGACGGTCACCAGCAGGACGGCGAGCGCGTTGTCCGGGATCCAGTCGATCCACAGGGGCGCGACGATCAGCAGCGCGACCCGCAGGCCGTCGGTGCCGACCATGGTCCAGCGGCGGTCGAGCGGGCCCTCCTGGGCGGTGAGCGCGGTCAGCGGGCCGAGGAGGACGGCGCCGAAGAGCAGGGTGGCGAGAATGCGCGCCGCGAAGACGGTCGCCACTGCGAACGCCGCGCCCCGGTACCCCCCGCCGAAGGAGCCCTCGGCGACGGCCGCCTGGAGGACCAGGACGATCAGCACGAGGAGGGCGAGACAGTCACCGACACCGCTCACGAGCTGCGCGCTCCACAGGCGCTTCACCTGCGGTCGGCGCAGCAGTGAGCGGACGGCGCGCTCGCGGGAGTCCGCGACCAGGGCGTCGTCCGGTGCTGGCGTGGGGGCCGTTGGCTGCTCGGCTCGCGTCATGCGTTCAGCCTATCCGCAGGCGCCGACACCACACCCACCACTCCTGACGTGTGCACGCCCCGACATCAAAGTGATGCCGGGGCGTTCGTTTCGCGAAGCCGGAACCCTGACCGAAGCCGGGGCCGGCCGGAGTGACGGTCCGGCCGGCGGCCCGGCGGGCTGTCAGTCCTCCGTGCCCGAGGCCGTCGCCTTCGAGGCCGTCGCCTTCTTCGCGGTCGTCTTCTTGGCCGTGGTCTTCTTCGCGGCCGCCGTCGTCTTCTTCGCCGCCGTCTTCTTGGCGGTGGTCTTCTTCGCGGGAGCGGCCTTCTTCGCGGTGGCCTTCTTCGCCGTCTTCTTCGCGGGGCCCTTCGCCCGCTTCTCGGCGAGCAGTTCGAAGCCGCGCTCCGGGGTGATCGTCTCGACGCTGTCGCCGGAGCGCAGGGTCGCGTTGGTCTCCCCGTCGGTGACGTACGGCCCGAAGCGGCCGTCCTTGACCACGACCGGCTTGGCGGAGACCGGGTCCTCGCCCAGCTCCTTCAGCGGGGGCTTGGCGGCGGCCCGGCCACGCTGCTTCGGCTGGGCGTAGATCGCCAGCGCCTCGTCCAGCGTGATCGTGAAGAGCTGCTCCTCGGCCTGCAGCGAGCGCGAGTCCGTGCCCTTCTTCAGGTAGGGGCCGTAGCGGCCGTTCTGCGCGGTGATCTCCACGCCCTCCGCGTCGGCGCCGACGACCCGCGGCAGCGACATCAGCCGCAGCGCGTCGTCGAGGGTCACCGTGTCCAGCGACATCGACTTGAAGAGGGAGGCCGTCCGCGGCTTGACCGCGTTCTTGCCGGTCTTCGGGGTGCCCTCGGGGAGCACCTCGGTGACGTAGGGGCCGTAGCGGCCGTCCTTGGCGACGATCTGGTGGCCGCTCACCGGGTCGGTGCCCAGCTCGAAGTCGCCGCTCGGCTTGGCCAGCAGTTCCTCGGCCAGGTCGACGGTCAGCTCGTCAGGCGCCAGGTCGGCCGGGATGTCGGCGCGCTGGTGCTGCTCGGTGTCCTTCTCGCCGCGCTCGATGTAGGGGCCGTAGCGGCCCACCCGCAGCACGATGTCGTTGCCCACCGGGAAGGAGGACACCTCGCGCGCGTCGATCGCGCCCAGGTCGGTGACCAGTTCCTTGAGGCCGCCGAGGTGGTCCCCGTCGCCGTTGCCGGCGTCGGCCGCGCCCGCGGCGAAGCCGCTGTCCGGCACGGTCTCACCGAAGTAGAACCGCTTCAGCCACGGCACGGCACGCGCCTCGCCGCGGGCGATGCGGTCGAGGTCGTCCTCCATGCGGGCGGTGAAGTCGTAGTCGACGAGCCGGCCGAAGTGCTTCTCCAGCAGGTTGACCACGGCGAAGGACAGGAAGGACGGCACCAGGGCCGTGCCCTTCTTGAACACGTAGCCGCGGTCGAGGATCGTGCCGATGATCGACGCGTACGTCGACGGGCGGCCGATCTCCCGCTCCTCGAGCTCCTTGACCAGGCTGGCCTCGGTGTAGCGGGCCGGGGGCTTGGTGGCGTGGCCGTCGACCGTGATCTCCTCGGCGGACAGCGCGTCGCCCTCGGCGACCTGCGGCAGCCGGCGCTCGCGGTCGTCCAGCTCGGCGTTCGGGTCGTCGGCACCCTCGACATAGGCCTTGAGGAAGCCGTGGAAGGTGATCGTCTTGCCGGACGCGCTGAACTCCACGTTCCGGCCGTCGGCGGCGGTGCCACCGATCTTCACGGTCACGCTGTTCCCGGTCGCGTCCTTCATCTGGGAGGCGACGGTCCGCTTCCAGATCAGCTCGTAGAGCTTGAACTGGTCGCCGGTCAGGCCGGTCTCGGCCGGGGTGCGGAAACGATCACCCGAGGGCCGGATCGCCTCGTGCGCCTCCTGCGCGTTCTTGACCTTGCCGGCGTACGTACGCGGCCGGTCCGGCAGGTAGTCGGCGCCGTAGAGCTGCGTGACCTGGGCGCGGGCGGCCGCGACGGCCGTGTCGCTCAGCGTCGTGGAGTCCGTACGCATGTACGTGATGTAGCCGTTCTCGTACAGCTTCTGGGCGACCTGCATCGTCGCCTTCGCGCCGAAGCCGAGCTTGCGGCTGGCCTCCTGCTGCAGCGTCGTCGTACGGAACGGGGCGTACGGCGAGCGGCGATAGGGCTTGGACTCGACGGAGCGCACGGAGAAGCGGGTGTTCTCCAGCGCGGCGGCGAGGGCGCGGGCGTTCGCCTCGTCGAGGTGCAGGGTGTTCGCGCTCTTCAGCCGGCCCAGGGAGTCGAAGTCGCGGCCCTGCGCAACCCGCCTGCCGTCGACGGTCTGCAGACGCGCGACCAGCGACGACGGGTCCGACGAGTCCCCGGCGCGGCCGGTCGCGAAGGTGCCCGTCAGGTCCCAGTACTCGGCGGAACGGAAGGCGATGCGCTCGCGTTCACGCTCGACGACGAGCCGGGTCGCGACGGACTGGACGCGGCCCGCCGACAGACGCGGCATGACCTTCTTCCACAGGACCGGCGAGACCTCGTAGCCGTAGAGGCGGTCGAGGATGCGGCGGGTCTCCTGGGCGTCGACCATGCGCTGGTTGAGGTCGCGCGGGTTGGCGACGGCCTCGCGGATCGCGTCCTTGGTGATCTCGTGGAAGACCATCCGCTTGACCGGGACCTTGGGCTTGAGGACCTCCAGGAGATGCCACGCGATGGCCTCGCCCTCGCGGTCCTCATCGGTGGCGAGGAAGAGCTCGTCCGAGTCCTTCAGCAGGTCCTTGAGCTTCCTGACCTGGGCTTTCTTGTCCGCGTTGACGACATAGATCGGCTCGAAGTCATGCTCGACGTCCACGCCGAGCCGGCGCACCTCGCCGGTGTACTTCTCGGGTACCTCCGCGGCACCGTTCGGAAGGTCGCGGATGTGCCCGACGCTCGCTTCGACTACGTAGCCGGGGCCCAGGTAGCCCTTGATCGTCTTCGCCTTGGCAGGCGACTCGACGATGACGAGTCGGCGGCCGCCCTGTGCGGTCTCGCTGGTCGGGGACAACTTCGCTCTTCTCTCCGGTCGACGCCGGCCACTCCCCCGGCCTTCGTTCCGGGGTCGCGGCGCGCTTCTGGCTCGTGTGACGCTGCGGAGTGTGACGGTACATCCCGCCCCCGTGTCAAACGGGAAAAGCCCACAACGGCCACTCGAACGGTAACCCGACTACCGGCATTCCTGCCGCCCGGACTCCTCGGCCGCCCCCGCTCCGCTGTCCGGAGCGTGACGCTCCTATTACCGGAGCGGTACCACGGCCGCCGACGTCAGAGGCGGGACAGGCAGTACCCGGCGAGGCCCAGCGCGACGACCGCGACGGCACCGGCGAGGGCCGCCGATGCGACCGGGCTCACACCCTGGGCGACCGGCTGACGGTGCCGCACCCGGGTGCCGGTCCACACCAGCAGGGCGCCCCCGAACAGGGCGAACACCACTCCGGCGAAGATCGCCGATCCGCTCTCCATGACCCCGCCCGCCCCTTCCGCGCCGTCCGCCGTACCCAGCGCGGGGAGGGTGGCACGCGCGGGAGACCGGCGGGCGACATCGGGGTGAACGGAAGGTCCCCGAGCCTTCGAACGCGGGCACGAACGCGCCCCGCCCGGACCGCACCCGTATTTTTCCGGCCGTTTTACCGGCACCGGCGCGTTCCGGCCTGTGCCACCGGCATACGACGGCGGTCCGGACGCGGCTACGACGGCCCGGGGAGCGGTGGTACGGCAGCGGGGCGTGGACGTGACCGCGCTCCCGTCACCGCGACCCGTCGCGCCCCGTGTCCGGCCGGCGCGCCGGTTCCAGGAAGCCCTGCTCGACCAGCAGCCGGATCTGCGCGGGGGTGCGGTCGCGCAGCAGGACCGGGTCCTCGCCGACGAGCCGGGCGATCGCGTCGAGGATGCGGCCGGCGCTCAGCGTGCCGTCGCACACGCCGGCGAAGCCCGCGCCGACCGTGTCCACCTTCGTGGCACGGCGCATACCGCGGTGCTGACGCAGCACCACGTGCTCGGGGTCCTCCGCGCCGGGCAGCCCGACCTGCTCCTGGACCACCTCGGCGGTCAGCGCGAAGTGGCCTTCGAGCAGGGCGGCGTCATCGTGGTCCCGGAGGTAGTCGAGGCGGTCGAAGTGCGCCCGGATCGCCTCCCCGAGCGGCTGTTCGATCGAGTGCGGCCACTCCTCCACGGTGATCGAGGGCTCCGCCGCCCCGGTCCTGCGCAGGGTGATCCAGCCGAAGCCGACCGACTTGACCTTGCGCGCCTCGAACTCGTCGAGCCAGGCGTCGTAGCGCGCCTGGTACTCCGCCGGGTCGCCGCGGTGGTCCCCGGCGTCCCTGAGCCACAGCTCGGCGTACTGCGTGACGTCCTGCACCTCGCGCTGCACGATCCAGGCATCGCACCCGCGCGGCACCCACGACCTGAGTCTGTCCTGCCAGTCCTCCCCCGCGACGTGCTGCCAGTTGGCGAGGAACTGCGCGAACCCGCCCTCGCTGAGTCGTTCCCCCGCCTGCTGAACGAGCGAGCGGCACAGATCGTCCCCGCCCATGCCTCCGTCGCGGTACGTCAGCCGGGCGCCAGGTGAGATCACGAACGGCGGGTTGGACACGATCAGGTCGAACGTCTCGTCGTCCCGGACCGGCTCGAACAGCGACCCTTCGCGCAGGTCCGCGGCGGCCGCGCCGGAGAGCGCCAGGGTGAGGGCGGTGATGTGCAGCGCGCGCGGGTTGACGTCGGTCGCCGTCACGCGCGTGGCGTGCGAGGAGGCGTGCAGTGCCTGGATGCCGGAACCGGTGCCGAGGTCGAGCGCGGAGGCGACGGGCGTGCGCACGGTGATGCCGGCCAGGGTCATGGAGGCGCCGCCGACGCCCAGGACCACTCCCTCGTCCCGCCGGCCGATGCCGCCCGCGCCGCCGACCGCGCAGCCCAGGTCGGACACGATGAACCAGTCCTCGCCGTCGGGGCCGCCGTAGGGCCGTACGTCCACGGTCGCGGCGACCTCGTCACCGGCCACGGACCTGAGCCAGCCGCCCTCCAGCGCCTCCGCGACGGGCAGAACGGCCGCCACGCGCGCGTACGGCACCGGTTGCTGGAGCAGGAAGAGGCGTACGAGCGTCTCCAGCGGCTTGTCGCCGCGGGTGGCCCGGAGCGCGGGCACGGTCTCGCTGCGGGCCAGCGCCGCGTAGGCGGGGGCGCCGAGCAGATCGAGCAGCCCGTCGGCGGTGAAGGAGGCGGCGAGCAGGGCGTCGCGCAGGCGTGCGGCGACGTCGGGCCGGTCGGTTGCGGGCAGGGGGGCGAGGCCGGAGTCAGTCACGTCCCCATTGTGGCCCGGCGCGGCCGGCCGGGGCCGCCTCAGCGCGGCGGGCGGGCCGACCGTGTCCGCCGGCCCGGGGTGCGTGTCGGGCACCGGTGCGGGCCGGCCACGGATGCCGTCCGGCCGCCCGCGACGTCCGTCTTTCGGGCGGTCGGCCGGTCGCCGGGGTCAGCCGGTCGTGGCCGACGCGGTGGCGGAACCCGATGCGGCGACCTTGCAGCTCGGCTGCTTGGCGATCGCCTCCTTCACATCGCCCTGCTCCAGCCGCTTCAGCGCCTCAGTGCCGCTGTTGCTCTGCTCGCCGATCTGCTTCGTCTGGTCGGCGACCTCGTGCAGGCCCTTGGCGAACTTGCCCTGGTCCTTGGTGTCGAGCCCGTCGACCTTCTTCTTCAGGTCGCCGTAGGCCGTGGCGAGGCCGGCGAGGTTCTTGGCGGCGTCCTTCTGCCGCTTGGCACCGCCCTCGACCCCGGGAGGCGCTCCGGCGCTGTTGATGGCGGCGGCCAGCCCCTTGTAGCCGTCGGCCATGTCCTGGAAGGCCGACGCGTACGTGCTCTTGGCGGTCTTGGGCGGCAGGTTGCTGTCGGTGGCTATCTTGGCGATCGAGGCGTTCGCCTCCCTGATCTTGGCGTCCTGCCCGGGCACCGCGTCGCAGACCGTCTTGGCCCAGGCGACCAGCTTGGGGTCGGGCCCGCTGTCCTTGCTGCCGCTGCATCCCGACAACGCCACTACCAGTACCGCACCGCCGGACAGTGCGGCCGTGAGCTTCTTGTTCACCGGATCGGTCCCTTCCATGGCTCTCGGCCCCCGGAATCTACACGGCATACCGACACCCCCCACATGCCGAAGGCCCCGGAAGTCTGCTTTTGTGATTCTTTGCACCATGGGAGAGAAGGCTCACGGCCGGGGCGGCACCGCACACGCGACGGGCGGGCGGCACGTCAACACGTGCCGCCCGCCCGCCCGTTGCGCAGACCCGGTGGAAGGGGGCTACGAAACCACTGCCGCGTCGGGCGAGTTGGAGACCCGCTCGGCGCTCTCGTCGTCGCCGACGGCGATCCCGCGCCGCTTGGAGACGTACACCGAGACGACGATGACCAGCAGCGCGAGGATCGCGATCCCGATCCGCACGCCGAGGTTCTTGTCGTCACCGTAGGAGAACTTGATCACCGCGGGCGCGATGAGCAGCGAGACCAGGTTCATGACCTTCAGCAACGGGTTGATCGCCGGCCCCGCGGTGTCCTTGAAGGGGTCGCCGACCGTGTCGCCGATCACCGTGGCGGCGTGGGCCTCGCTGCCCTTGCCGCCGTGGTGGCCGTCCTCCACCAGCTTCTTGGCGTTGTCCCAGGCGCCGCCGGAGTTGGCGAGGAACACCGCCATCAGCGTGCCGGCGCCGATCGCGCCCGCGAGGTAGGAGCCGAGTGCGCCGACGCCGAGCGTGAAGCCGATGAAGATCGGCGCCATGACCGCGAGCAGACCGGGTGTGGCCAGCTCGCGCAGGGCGTCCTTGGTGCAGATGTCGACGACCTTGCCGTACTCGGGCTTCTCGGTGAAGTCCATGATCCCGGGCTTCTCACGGAACTGCCGCCGCACCTCGAACACCACCGAACCGGCCGAACGCGACACGGCGTTGATGGCCAGTCCGGAGAAGAGGAAGACGACCGCGGCGCCCGCGATGAGGCCGACGAGGTTGTTGGGCTGCGAGATGTCCAGCGACAGGCTCATCGGTGAGCCGGGACCGGTGAGCTTCGCGCCGACGTCCTGCACGTTGGTGGTGATGGCGTCCCGGTACGAGCCGAAGAGCGCCGATGCCGCGAGGACGGCGGTGGCGATGGCGATGCCCTTGGTGATGGCCTTGGTGGTGTTGCCGACCGCGTCCAGGTTGGTGAGCACCTGGGCGCCCGCGCCCTCGACGTCACCGGACATCTCGGCGATGCCCTGCGCGTTGTCCGAGACCGGCCCGAAGGTGTCCATGGCGACGATCACACCGACCGTGGTGAGCAGGCCGGTGCCGGCCAGGGCCACCGCGAACAGCGCGAGCATGATCGAGGTGCCGCCGAGCAGGAACGCGCCGTACACGCCGAGCCCGATGAGCAGCGCGGTGTAGACGGCCGATTCCAGACCCAGCGAGATGCCGGAGAGGACGACGGTGGCCGGGCCCGTGAGGGAGGTCTTGCCGATGTCCCTGACCGGGCGGCGGTTGGTCTCGGTGAAGTAGCCGGTGAGCTGCTGGATCACGGCGGCGAGCAGGATGCCGATCGCCACCGCCACCAGGGCGAGGATCCGTGGGTCGCCGTCCTTGGCGCGGATCGCCGCGTCGGTGACGCCGCTCAGGTCGGAGTACTTCGCGGGCAGGTAGAGGAAGACCGCGACCGCGACCAGTACGAGGGAGATCACCGCCGAGATGAAGAAGCCGCGGTTGATCGCCGTCATGCCACTGCGGTCGGACCGGCGCGGCGCGACCGCGAAGATACCGATCATGGCGGTGAGCACACCGATGGCGGGCACCAGCAGCGGGAAGGCGAGCCCTGAGTCGCCGAAGGCGGCCTTGCCGAGGATCAGCGCGGCCACCAGGGTGACCGCGTACGACTCGAACAGGTCCGCCGCCATGCCCGCGCAGTCGCCGACGTTGTCGCCCACGTTGTCGGCGATGGTCGCGGCATTGCGCGGGTCGTCCTCCGGGATGCCCTGCTCGACCTTGCCGACCAGGTCGGCGCCGACGTCGGCGGCCTTGGTGAAGATACCGCCGCCCACGCGCATGAACATGGCGATCAGGGCGGCGCCGAGGCCGAAGCCCTCCAGCACCTTCGGCGCGTCGGCCGCGTACACCAGCACCACGCAGGAGGCGCCCAGCAGGCCGAGCCCCACCGTGAACATGCCGACGACGCCGCCCGTGCGAAACGCGATCTTCATCGCGGTGTGCGAGACGGTGGTGAGATCTTTTTCGGGTTCGCCTTCGCCCGGGGTCGCTTCCCGGGCCGCGGCGGCGACGCGCACATTGCTGCGCACGGCGAGCCACATGCCGATATAGCCGGTGGTCGCCGAGAACACCGCGCCGATCAGGAAGAACACCGATCGTCCGGCACGCTGATTCCAGTCGTCCGCGGGCAGCAGCAGGAGCAGGAAGAACACGACGACGGCGAATACGGCGAGCGTGCGCAACTGCCGGGCGAGATACGCCTTGGCACCTTCCTGGACCGCTCCGGCGATCTCTTTCATGCTGTCGGTGCCCTCGCCCGCCGCCAGCACCTGGCGCACCAGGACGCCTGCGACCGCGAGCGCGGCCAGGGCGACAGCCGCGATCACCGCCACGATGATCCGGTTGTCGTCCGTGAGTACCGCGGCCGCGAGGGTTGTGGGGTGGCCAAACTGATGAGGGGTAGAAAGCCCCGCCATTCGTCCTCCTTGACGCTTGGGCTGAGCTCAAGATGTGGACGGATTGTAGGTACCCCGGAGTGATCTAAACAGGGGACGGGAAACGGAATTCGCCTTCTCGCGCTCTTCAGCAAATGATCGAGCCCCCGCCATGAACCCGAAAGCGGTAACGCCTCAAAGGCATTGACGGCCACATTGATGCTTGATCAAATTATCAGGGTATTGATCGTGAATTCCTTCACGAATTCCCGGGGTGTGCCGGAGACAGCGCGAAGGGCCCTGCTCAGCAGGGCCCTTCGATGCGTTGTGCGCGATGTGCGGACGCGCGATGCGCGGGTTCAGACGAGCGTGACGGTCGGCGGGGCGGTGGGCCAGCTCATGCGGATCAGACCGCCGTCCCGGCCCGTGGTGACCTCCACGTCGTCAACGAGGCCGCTGATGACCGCGAGGCCCATCTCGTCCTCCTCGGCCTCCACGTCCGCGTCCGCGGCGGCTCCGCCGGCCACTCGCTCGGCGGGGACGGCGTGCGGGGCCTCGTCGCCGACCTCGATGGAGAACTGCTTCTCGTCCTCGATCAGCGCCACCTTCACGGGTGCCGTGATGGCGTTGCTCTGGTGGAGTCCGACGGCACGGGAGCAGGCCTCGCCCACGGCGAGGCGCACCTCGTCGAGTACCGCCTCGTCCACTCCGGCCCTGCGCGCCACCGCTGCCGCCACCAGGCGGGCGGTCCGGACGTGCTCGGGCAGCGCGCTGAAGCGGAGTTCGACGGTGGCCATGCATCCCCCTCGCGACTACGGGCGTGCGGTCCGGGGGCGGGGCCGCCGAGAGCCCGCACCCCCTGCTGTACTACTGGGCCCCGGGCCACCCGGCCCGGGGCGGGGCCGACCGTTGTCCGGGCCGGCGAGCGGCCCGGAACAGGTGACCGGCCTTGGTCAGTCGGTGGCCGCCACCGCTTCCTCGACCGAGGTGTGGATCGGGAACACCTTGGTGAGGCCGGTGATCCGGAAGATCTTCAGAATGCGCTCCTGGTTGCAGACCAGGCGCAGCGAGCCCTCATGGGCACGCACCCGCTTCAGGCCGCCGACCAGCACGCCGAGCCCGGTGGAGTCGAGGAAGTCCACGCCCTCCATGTCGACGACGAGGTGGAAATTCCCGTCGTTCACCAGCTCGACCAACTGCTCGCGCAGCTTGGGCGCGGTGTATACATCGATTTCGCCACCGACCTCGACGACCGTACGATCGCCGACGGTACGGGTCGACAGGGACAGGTCCACGGATCCTCCAGCACCTTGCTATCGAGCGGTCGCCCCTCGGTACACCGGCCTGCGGCCCCCGGGGCGTACCGCCAGCCGCGATGGCATTCAATCACTTACCGGCATGCGTGCACGACGCCTTGGCTCCATTGTCCGTCACGCCGGTGACACACTCGGTGCCGATGGCCAAGAATCACCGATCCGATCGACCCATGGCGGACCCCGGGTCCCGCCCGTCTCCGGGCACCGTTCTGCACCGGCTCGCCTCCGGGCCGAGCCGATCTGCGCGCATCACTCATACGGAGCACTTGCCCCCGCGCGCGGGTCGGCATGCAGTCTGGCCTGACCGGATTCGCTCAGAGGTGATCGCCGCGGTGCAGGCGTGCGGCATCGAGCACCCGTGGGCCCACCAGGCGCTGGCCGCCGAGCACGCCCTGGACGGCGACTCGGTGGTCGTCGCCACCGGCACCGCCTCGGGCAAGTCCCTCGCCTACCTCGTGCCGGTCATGTCGACCCTGCTGGACGGCTCCGAGGCCCCGAACGGCCGCGGGGCCACCGCGCTGTACCTGGCGCCCACCAAGGCCCTCGCGGCGGACCAGTGCCGCTCGGTGAAGGAACTTTCACAACCTTTGGCCGGTGCCGTACGCCCAGCCGTGTACGACGGCGACACCCCGTTCGAGGAACGGGAGTGGATCCGCCAGTACGCGAACTACGTCCTCACCAATCCCGACATGCTGCACCGCGGGATATTGCCCTCCCACCCCCGCTGGTCCTCCTTCCTGAAGGCGCTCAAGTACGTCGTCATCGACGAGTGCCACACCTACCGGGGCGTGTTCGGCTCGCACGTCGCCCAGGTGCTGCGCCGCCTGCGCCGTCTGTGCGCGCGCTACGGCGCCTCCCCCGTGTTCCTGCTGGCCTCAGCGACCGCCGCCGAGCCCGCCGTGGCCGCCGGCCGGCTCACCGGACTGCCGGTGGTGGAGGTCGCCGACGACGCCTCACCGCGCGGCGAGCTGGTCTTCGCCCTGTGGGAACCCCCGCTCACCGAACTGCACGGCGAGAAGGGCGCACCCGTCCGGCGCACCGCCACCGCCGAGACCGCCGACCTGCTGACCGATCTCACCGTGCAGGGTGTGCGCTCGGTCGCCTTCGTGCGCTCCCGGCGCGGCGCCGAGCTGATCTCGGTGATCACCCAGGAGCGCCTGGCCGAGGTCGACCGCTCTCTCGCCCGGCGTGTCGCGGCCTACCGGGGCGGCTACCTTCCCGAGGAGCGCCGTGCCCTGGAACGCGCCCTGCACTCCGGCGAACTCCTCGGACTCGCCGCCACGACGGCCCTGGAGCTGGGCGTGGACGTCTCGGGCCTGGACGCGGTCCTGATCGCCGGTTACCCCGGCACGCGCGCCTCCCTGTGGCAGCAGGCGGGCCGCGCGGGCCGCTCCGGACAGGGCGCCCTGGCGGTGCTGGTGGCCCGCGACGACCCCCTGGACACCTTCCTCGTCCATCATCCCGAGGCCCTGTTCGACCAACCGGTGGAATCGACCGTCCTCGACCCGGACAACCCGTACGTCCTCGCCCCGCACCTGTGTGCCGCGGCGGCGGAGATCCCGCTGACCGAGGAGGACCTCGGCCTCTTCGGGCCCGCCTGCGCGGAGCTGCTGCCACAGCTGGAGGCCGCGAAGCTGCTGCGCCGCCGTACCCGGGCCTGGCACTGGACACGCAGGGAGCGGGCCGCCGACCTGACCGACATCCGCGGCGCGGGCGGGCGGCCGGTGCAGGTCGTGGAGGCGGGCACGGGCCGGCTGCTCGGCACGGTCGACGCGGGCGCCGCGCACTCCGCGGTGCACGAGGGCGCGGTGCACCTGCACCAGGGCCGCACCTATCTGGTCCGCTCGCTCGACCTGGAGGACTCCGTCGCGCTGGTCGAGCAGGCCGACCCGCCGTACTCGACGGTCGCCCGGGACACCACGTCGATCTCCGTCCTGGAGACGGACGTCGAGATCCCCTGGGGCTCCGGCCGGCTCTGCTACGGCTCGGTCGAGGTCACCAACCAGGTGGTCTCCTTCCTGCGCCGACGGCTCATCACGGGTGAAGTGCTCGGTGAGACGAAGCTCGACCTCCCTCCTCGTACGCTGCGCACGCGCGCGGTGTGGTGGACGGTCACCGAGGACCAGCTGGACGAGGCGCGGATCACCCCGGAGATCCTCGGCGGCTCCCTGCACGCCGCCGAGCACGCCTCGATCGGCATGCTCCCCCTGTTCGCCACCTGCGACCGCTGGGACATCGGCGGTGTGTCGGTCCCGCTGCACCCGGACACCCTTCTGCCGACGGTGTTCGTCTACGACGGCCATCCGGGTGGCGCGGGCTTCGCGGAGCGCGCCTTCCACACCGCCCGCGCCTGGCTCGCCGCGACCCGGGAGGCCATCGCCTCCTGCGAGTGCGAGGCGGGCTGCCCCTCCTGCATCCAGTCCCCCAAGTGCGGCAACGGCAACGACCCGCTGCACAAGAGGGGGGCGGTACGGCTCCTCACGGTGCTGCTGCGGGAGGCTCCCGAGGAGAAGCCGCGCGAGGACTCGGCGGCACAGGGCTGAGGTGCCGAGGTGCGCCTCCCGGATCAGGCGGACGGCCTCGGAGCGGCTGTCCCCGCCACCGGGGGCAGGGGGCCGGGCGGTCCGGCTCTGGCCCTGACCTCCGCCGCGAACGGCCCTCGCCCCGCGGCCGCCGTGACGTCCGAGGTCTCGCCCGCGATCACGCACCGCACCAGCCGGACTCCCTGGGCCGCCGCCACCCGTTCCGCCCGGGCGCAGGCGCCTGCGGTGCCCTCCGCCCAGTGGTCCGCGGCGGCGAGGGCCGCCAGATCCGCGCCGCCGGCCGCCCGGTGTCTGACCACGACCGCCTGCCCGAGGGCGAGCACGGCGCCGAACACCACACACAGCACGGTGATCACGCCGATGCTCCAGACGGTGGCGGAGCCCCGGTCCCGGCTCCGGGCCTCGCGACGGAGTTCACCTCGCGGGCGCCTCATGACCTCGGCTCCCCCGCGGACCCGGCCACCGCGCCTCTGCCCAGGCCGGCTCCGGCGCCGGTGTCGGCACCGGGGTCGGCTCTGGAGCCGGTGCCCGTGCTTGTTCCAGTTTCTGTGCCTGTACCGGCACCGGCGCCCGTGCCCGGATCGGCGCCAGTGCCGTGGCCCGTGTCGGCGCCATCACCCGTGCCGATGGTCTCCTCCGCCACTGCCACCGCCGCCTCCCGTACCTCGAACGGCAGTCCGGACAGCACGGGCGGTCTGGCCACCACCGTCACCCGGACCTGGTCACCCGCACGGCCGACCGTCACCCGCGCCCCGCGCGGTGCCACCTGCCGGGTCACCTCCACCACCGCGTCGGCCGGGTCCTGCCGGGCGGCGGCCCGGGCGCCGGCGCGGGCGGCGTCCACGCACTGGATCTGGGCCGCCACCACGAGCAGCCCCCAGACCAGCGCCATGGTGAACGCCACCAGCACCGACAGCACCACGGCCGACTCCGCGGTCACGAACCCGCGGTCCGACCCCCGCTCACATCCGCGCACTGAGGGCCCGCTTCACGATGGCCTGCAGTTCCGCCTTGACCTGGCCGCTGGTGACGACCTCGTAGAGCAGCAACGCGAATCCGACCGCGGCCACGATCCCCATCGCGTACTCCGAGGTCACCATCCCTCCGTCCGCGCGCCATCGCTCCCGCACCGAAACCCACAGCTTTCCGGCCTTCTTCCGCACCTCGAACTCCCTTCGCTCCAGTTTTCTCGTCCGTTTCCGAAACCACGCCGTCCGCGTCTCGCGCCGGCACCGCGTCGCCCGCGGCCGCGTCCTCCGCCGTCGCCGTCAGCCGCCACCTCCCATCACTCCGCCCGCCAGCCCGATCACCACGGGCAGCACACCGATCGCGATAAAGGCGGGCAGGAAGCACAGCCCGACCGGCGCGGAGACCAGCACGGCCGCCCGGCGCGCCCGCGCCGTAGCCGCTCTGGCCCACTCGGCGCGCGCGTCGGAGGCGAGGCGGGCGACGGGACCGGCGGCGGGCAGACCCGACTCGTCGGCCCGTTCCAGCAGCCGGGCCAGCACACCGGCACCGGGCAGACCTGCCAGCCGGCTCCAGGCGTCGCCCGGTTCACCACCGAGCCGCACCACGGCCGCGCCCCGCTCCAGCGCGTCCCCCACGGGTCCGCCGAGGGCCTCCCCCACCGCCTGGGCGGCGATCACCGGGCCGGCTCCGGCCGCGATGCAGGCGGCCAGCAGATCCGCGGCAAGGGGGAGCTGGCGGGCCGCGAGCGCTCTGTCGGCCTCCTCCGCCGGGCCCGCCTCCGTCCGCCGGAGCCGCCACCGCCACATCCCCGCGCCGACGGCGAGCGCCACGACCGCCCCCGCCGCGCCGCCGGCCAGTACCCACGCCCCGCACATCGCCCCCGCGACCGGCAGCCACCGCCGCACCGTGTCCCCGACCTCGAAGGGCGGGCGGGAATCGGCCTTCACCAGGGCCAGCAGTTCGGTCACCCTCCGCCGCGCCCGGCGCCGGCGCCGGGCCATGACCAGCCACCGGGCCGCCCAGCCCGCACTCAGCAGGACAACCGCGACTGTCCCCAGCCTGTGGACGACCTCACCGCTCATACCGCCTCAGCTCCCCTCACGATCCGTCCCGCCCACCACACCCCGGCGCCCTCGAACACCGCTCCCGCCACCAGGCAGCCCAGCCCGGCCCCGCTGTGCAGCAGCACCCGCAGCGGGTCGGCGCCCATGGCCGAGCCGAGCAGCAGCCCGAGGGCGGGCAGCGCGGCGAGCAGCAGCGCCGTCGCCCGGGCCCCGGACAGCTGGGCCCGCAGATCCGCCCGCTGGTCCCGGTCGGCACGCAGCGCCCCGTCCAGCCGGTCGAGGCCGTCGGCGAGCCCGGCGCCCTGGTCCACGGCCACCCGCCAGCAGGCGGCGAGACCCAACAGCCCCTCGGCGCCCGGCTGCCGGGCCGCGACGGCCAGCGCGCCCGGCACATCGCCGCCGAACCGCGCGGCCGCGACCGCGCCGTCCCGCGCCTCCCCGAGCCCGCCGGAGTCCCGGGCGGCCCGCAGCAGTGCCTCACCGGGCTGCCGTCCCGCGCGCACCTCCCCGGCCAGCGCCCCGCACAGGCCGATCACCGCGTCCGCGCGCCGCTCCCTGGCCCGCCCTGCCTGCCGGGCCAGCCGCATCCTGCGCAGCACCGGCACCCCGGCCACCCCCGCGACGACCGGAATCACCGAGGCGCCCAGCAGCGCGAGCAGCAGCCCGGCCACGAGCGACCACCATTCCGGCCGCAATCGCTCCCGCACATGCCGCAGTTCACCGACGGCCCGCTCCCAGGAGGGCGGACCGGCCGCCACCCCCGCGCCCCCCGCCAGCAGCAGCCTCGCGCGCCGCACCCCGTGATGCCGTCCGCCCAGCAGCCAGGCCGCCGCCCCGACACAGACCGCCGCCGCGCCCATCGACGCCTCAGTGCTCACTTCCCTCGCTCCTCTCGTCCCGTTCGCTCCCGGACCCGCCGCTCAGCAGCTCCCGCAGCCGCTCCCAGCCCCGCTCCCGGGTGAAGGCCCGCACACCCCAGCGCAGCGCCGGTACCGTCCGCACCAGCCCCGAGTCATTCCGTTCCAGCACGTGCACCTCCGCGATCCGGCGCCGCCCGGACCGGTCGCGGACGAGGTGGAGCACCACCGACAACGCGGCCGCCAACTGGCTGTGCAGGGCCGCCCGGTCGAGCCCCGCCGCCGTTCCGAGCGCCTCCAGGCGGGCGGGCACGTCGGCGGCGGCGTTGGCGTGCACGGTCCCGCAGCCTTCGTGGCCGGTGTTGAGCGCGGCCAGCAGGTGCACCACCTCCGGGCCCCGCACCTCGCCGATGACCAGACGGTCGGGCCGCATCCGCAACGCCTGCCGGACGAGGTCCTCCAGGGTCACGAGGCCCGCACCCTCCTGGTTGGCCGGCCGGGTCTCCAGCCGTACGACGTGCGGGTGGTCCGGTCTCAGCTCCGCCGAGTCCTCGGCGAGCACGATCCGTTCGCCTGGCTCGACCAGGCCGAGCAGCGCGCTCAGCAGGGTCGTCTTGCCGCTGCCGGTGCCGCCGCTGACGAGGAAGGACAGCCGGGCCGCGAGCAGCGCCCGCAGGATCCGGTCCCCGCCGGGCGGCACGGTGCCCGCCTCGACCAGTTCCCCGAGCGTGAACGCCCGGGGCCGCACGACGCGCAGGGACAGGCAGGTGCAGCCGACGGCCACCGGGGGCAGCACCGCGTGCAGCCGGGTCCCGTCGGGCAGCCGGGCATCGGCCCAGGGGCGGGCATCGTCCAGCCGGCGTCCGGCCACGGCGGCCAGCCGCTGCGCGAGACGCCGTACGGCCGTCGCGTCCGGGAAGGCCACCGGGGTCAGCTCCAGGCCGCCGCCACGGTCCACCCACACCCGGTCGGGGGCGGACACCAGGACGTCGGTGACGCTCGGATCGGCGAGCAGCGGCTCCAGCGGGCCGGTTCCGACGAGCTCCGACCGCAGCTGCTCGGCCGCGCCGAGCACCTCGGCGTCACCGAGGACACGGCCCTGTTCGCGCAGTGCCTGGGCGACGCGCGCCGGGGTCGGCTCGGCGCCGCTCTCCGCCAGCCGGCGGCGCACCCCGTCCAGCAGGGCCGTGACGTCGGTCCGATCGAGTCCGGGCAGGGTCATCGGGGGCCTCCCGCCTCGACCAGCGCCTGTTCCCAGAACGTGGCGCAGAAGCGGGCCAGCGGGCCGCGGCCGGTCACGGCGGGCGGCCTGGCGGTGCCATGGGCACGCTGCAGGGCCGGTTCGACGGGCACCTCGCCGGCCAGGGGCAGGCCGAGCAGCCGGGCGACCTCACGGTCGTCGAGGCCGGGCGCGTACGGCCCGCGCACCGCCACCCGCAGGTCCCTCACGACCATGCCGAGTGCCGAGGCGACCCGGCCGGCGGCCGCGACCGCCCGCAGCTCGGCCGGGACGACTAGCAGTGCCAGGTCGAGCTGGGCGAGGGCTTCGGCGACCCCGTCGTCCAGGCGCCGCGGGAGGTCGACGACGACCGTGCCGCCACGCCGCCGGGCGGCGGCGAGCACCGCGCGGACGGCCTGGGCGGGGACGGCCACGCAGTCGCCGCGGTCCCAGCTGAGCACCCGCAGCGAGTGCAACCGGGGCAGCGACTCCTCCAGCGCGCCGCCGCCGACCCGGCCGCGGGAGGCGGCGAAGGCGGGCCAGCGCAGCCCCTCGGCGCCTTCCCCGCCGAGGAGCACGTCGAGTCCGCCGCCCAGCGGATCGGCGTCGACGAGGAGGGTGCGCAGCCCCTCGCGAGCGGACGTGACGGCCAGAGCGCAGGCCAGCGTGGACGCGCCGGCCCCGCCCCGGCCGCCGACGACGCCGACGGTCAGGGCCGGGCGGCCGACGCCCTCGGCGACATCGGCGATGCGGTCGACCAGCCACTGCTCCCCGTCGGGCAGCATCAGGACGTGGTCGGCGCCGATCTGTACGGCCCTTCTCCACACCCCGGAGTCGTCCTGGTCCCGTCCGACCAGCACCACCCCGCGCCGGCGCGCCGCTCCGCGCAGACGGCGGGCCGCGTCATCGCCGACCAGGACGAGCGGGGCCGCTTCCCAGCCACCGCCGTGATCGGGTACACCGTGATGCACCTCGGGCGTGGCGCCCGCGGCCGCGCACAGGCGCAGCAGATCGTCCAGGAGACCCGGGTCCTCGGTGACGATGAGCGGCCGTCCCGGCAGGCCTCCGGCGGCCGGTGACGGGTCGTGGGCGACGGTTCCGGTCACGTGTGCTCCCCCTTCCCATGTCTTCCGCGCGGCCTCCGCGGCCCCGCGATTCCCAAAGATGTGAAGAGCCGGCGAGCGCGGCGCCCTATGCGGGCGCCGGAAACCGGCCATAGGCACTCCGGCAATCGGAACCGGCCATGAACTCGCCGCCGTCGGAGCGCGTGGGAATCACGGTGCAGCGATCCGGAAAATCATGTGGATCTTGGTGGAAAACCGTGGACAACTCAGTCGTTGTGAATATCGCCACCACCCATACCGGTGACCTCTGCGCCGACCTCTCGGCAACATCCACAGAGCAGCGTTTCGATTACTCTGCGTAACAGCTCATGAGCATGGTGAAGTCCGGTCGACGCTGCGCGCGACCGGTCGCGAGACATGTTGAAAAGGGGAGAAAACCCGTCCGGACATGCGACGACCCCCGCCGGGGGGGAGAGCGGGGGTCGTCCCCACGGCCGACTCGGGGGGGGAGGAGTCGGGCCGGGTTAGCACGGTCGCGAACGATCCGTGACTTCCATGGTGTACCCGAGAGCCTTCTCAGGCAAACCCACGCGCCCCACCTTACGCCGAATGGTGGGCGCCTATGCTCAGAGACGTGGAAAACCACTCCTTGCCCCGCGCAGCAGCCTTCTTTGACCTGGACAAGACGGTCATTGCGAAGTCGAGCACACTCACCTTCAGCAAGTCCTTCTACCAGGGTGGACTGATCAACCGCAGGGCCGCGCTGCGTACCGCATATGCCCAGTTCGTCTTCCTGGCCGGCGGCCTCGACCACGATCAGATGGAACGGATGCGCCAGTATCTGTCCGCGATGTGCCGAGGCTGGAACGTCCAGCAGGTGAAGGAGATCGTCGCCGAGACCCTGCACGACCTGATCGACCCGATCATCTACGACGAGGCCGCCTCCCTCATCGAGGAGCACCACACGGCCGGACGCGACGTGGTGATCGTGTCCACATCGGGCGCCGAGGTGGTCGAGCCGATCGGGGAGTTGCTGGGCGCCGACCGCGTGGTGGCCACACGCATGGTGGTGGGCGACGACGGCTGCTTCACCGGTGAGGTGGAGTACTACGCGTACGGCCCGACCAAGGCCGAGGCCGTCAGGGAGCTGGCCGTGTCCGAGGGGTACGACCTGGACCGCTGCTACGCCTACAGCGACTCGGCGACCGACCTGCCCATGCTTCAGGCGGTCGGGCACCCGCACGCCGTGAACCCGGACCGCGCGCTGCGCCGCGAGGCGGTCGCACGCGGGTGGCCGGTCATGGAGTTCGCCCGGCCGGTCCGCCTCAAGCAGCGACTGCCCGGATTCTCCGTACCGCCCCGCCCGGCCCTCGTGGCGGCGGCGGCCATAGGCGCGGCGGCCGCCACCGCGGGCCTCGTCTGGTACGCGAGTCGGCGCCGGTCCGTCGACTCCTGACCGATTCACGGCGTTTGAACCTGAAAGTAAAGATGTGCGAGCAGGGGTTCCACTTGCTCCGGGGGTGCAGTACAAAGGTTTCAGGCCCGCGAGACCACAGGACATCCGTGAGGATCCCCTACCACTACGCACATGGCCCCACGGACCCCGCATGAGCACCGGGCACCCACGCGACGTCGACCCGTCGATTACGGGCCAGCCGCACCAGGTGACGGGCAAAGTCCCCGACCTGATGGGCACATATCGAGGACGCTTGGTAACCCGGTGAGCATGCCAGCGGCGGTACGAGAACTCGTACCGCCGCAACCCTGTCCGGGCCCCTTCAAGGGGCCTTTCGCATGTGCCCGCCGCTCACGGCTCAGGCGGCCCCGCGCTGCAGCGCCTCGCAGACCGCGGTGGACTCGCGCACTCCGAGTTCGACCGCACGGCCGCAGTGGGCGATCCAGGCCGCCATGCCCTCGGGGGTGCCGGAGACATACCCTTCGAGCGCGGCCAGGTAGGAGGCGCGGCCCAGCTCGGCGTGTCCCACCTCGGCCGGGCAGACCGCCTTGGGGTCGAGACCGCTGCCGATCAGGACGATCCGCTCGGCCGTACGCGCCACCAGGCCGTTGTGCGAGGTGAAGGGGCGCAGCGCCAGCAGTTCGCCGTGCACCACCGCCGCGGTGACCAGCGCCGGTGCCGAGGAGCCCGCGATGATCAGGTCCCCCAGCCCCTCCAGCCGGCCCGACACCTCCCGGGCGTCCGGCAGCGGCAGCTCGAGCAGCGGCTCGTCGACCGGTTCTCCCGCCTGGCGCGGACGGCCGACCTCCTCACCTTGCGTCGCGGCGGCCACCAGATGCAGCCGGGCCAGTACCCGCAGGGGCGACTGCCGCCAGATGGACAGCAGCTGACCCGCCTCGGCCGTCAGCCTGAGCGCCGCACCCACGACCATCGCCTCGGCGTCGGCGCTGAAGTCGGAGCGCCGCCGCACCTCCTCCAGGGCCCAGTCGGCGCCGGACAGCGCGGCCGAGCCCCGGGCCCCGCGCAGGGCGGCCTCGGAGGTGATCTCGTTGCTGCGGCGACGCATGACCCGGTGGCCGTAGACCCGGTCCACTGCCTTGCGCACGGACTCCACGGACTCGGACACACCGGGCAGCGAGCCCAGGGCCGCGAGCGGATCGGCGGTCGCGCCTGTCGTACTCATGAGTACGACACTACGCACCCCACGGCCCCGCCCCACGAAGGAGTGGTCTTCTTCACTGCGCCTGACACCCAGAGCCATCACTTCACTACTGTTCGTGAACATGAAAATTGCTTTCGTCGGGAAGGGGGGCAGCGGCAAGACCACGCTCTCCTCCCTCTTCATCCGCCACCTCGTGGCCACCGGCGCCCCGGTCCTCGCCATCGACGCCGACATCAACCAGCATCTCGGCCCGGCGCTCGGCCTCGACGAGGCCCAGGCGGCCGCACTGCCCGCGATGGGCGAGCAACTGCCACTGATCAAGGACCATCTGCGCGGCTCCAACCCGCGCATCGCCTCCACCGCGACGATGATCAAGACGACCCCGCCCGGCGAGGGCTCGCGGCTGGTGCGGGTGCGGGAGCCGAACGCGGTGTACGACGCCTGCGGGCGCCCGGTGGAACTCGACGGCGGCGCCGTCCGTTTGATGGTCACCGGCCCCTTCACGGACGCCGACCTGGGGGTCGCCTGCTACCACTCGAAGACGGGAGCGGTGGAACTGTTCCTGAACCACCTCGTCGACGGCCCCGACGAGTACGTCGTGGTCGACATGACGGCGGGTTCGGACTCCTTCGCCTCCGGCCTGTTCACGCGGTTCGACATGACGTTCCTCGTCGCCGAGCCGACTCGGAAGGGGGTCTCCGTCTACCGCCAGTACAAGGAGTACGCCCGCGACTTCGACGTGGCTCTGAAGGTCGTCGGCAACAAGGTCCAGGGGCAGGACGACATCGACTTCCTCCGCGCGGAGGCCGGTGACGACCTGCTGGTGACGGTCGGGCACTCGGACTGGGTGCGCGCCATGGAGAAGGGCCGCCCGCCCCGGTTCGGTCTCCTGGAGGAGGCCAACGCCCGCTCCCTGCAGACCCTCCGGGCCGCCGCCGACGCCACGTACGAACTGCGCGACTGGGAGCGCTACACGCGCCAGATGGTCCACTTCCATCTGCGGAACGCCGAAGCCTGGGGCAACGAGCGCACCGGGGCCGACCTGGCGGCGCAGGTCGACCCCGGGTTCGTGCTCGGTGAGGGCCTGGCGGCTCCGGTGTGACGCCTACTGCTTGACCGCCGGCGCCCCGGGGACGCCCTTGGGCGCCGGGGCCGGACGCCCGGACAGGAGGGACGCCCAGCCCTGCCGGGGCGCCTCGCCGACCTTCAGGGTGCGCAGCTTGGCCAGCGTCCTCGGGTCCTGGGCGTCCAGCCAGTCGGTGAGCTGGTGGAAGGAGACACAGCGCACCTCGGGCTTGTTGCACACCTCCTTCACCACCTCGTCGATGGCACGCATATAGGTGCCGCCGTTCCATGACTCGAAGTGGTTGCCGATGATCATCGGCGCGCGGTTGCCGTCGTAGGCCCGGTAGAAGCCCTTGAGCAACCCGTCACGCATCTGATCGCCCCAGTAGTCGTACATGTCGGGGTCGCCCTGGGTCTGCGTGCCCGACTGGTTGACCATGAAGTTGTAGTCCATGGTCAACTGCTCGTAGGTGTGCCCGGGGAAGGGGACGAGCTGCATCGACAGGTCCCACAGGCCGTCCTTCTTCTCGGGCCACACCTGGTCGTCGACTCCGCTGGAGTCGTAGCGGAAGCCCAGTTGGCGGGCCGCCTTCCTGAAGTTCTTCTGCCCTTCCAGGCAGGGGGTCCGGGCTCCGATCAGCTCCTTCTCGTAGTCGAAGGGCAGAGGGGCCGCCTTCTTCATGCCGGTGTTGGTCCGCCAGTTCTTCACGAACTGCTTGGCCTGGGCGATCTCGCTCTTCCACTCCTTCACCGACCACTCGCCGACGCCGCCGTCGGGGCCGCAGAAGTGACCGTTGAAGTGGGTGCCGATCTCGTTGCCCTCGAGCCAGGCCAGCCGCACCTGCTTGAGGGTGTCGGAGATGCCCTGCGCGTCGTTGAAGCCGATCTCCGAGCTGCCCGGGGCGTGTTGCGGCGGTCTGTAGAGGTCACGTTTCTCCTCCGGCAGCAGATACACGCCGCTGAGGAAGTACGTCATCGTCGCGTTGTTCTCCTTGGAGACCTTGCGGAAGTGGGAGAACAGTTTCTGGCTGTCCTCCCCCGCCCCGTCCCAGGAGAACACCACGAACTGAGGAGGTTTCTGACCGGGCTTGAGCCGCTCGGGGACGGGCAGGTGCGGCTGCCCGCCGGTGTACGCGGTGGACCCGTCGCCGATCAGACGGAGCACGCTGTTGGGCGCCGGCGCCCCCTGCCGCGGGCCGGGCGCTCCTTCCTTCGGGCCGTTGCCGCCGGACGAGCAACCGGCCAGCGACGCGGTACAGGCCGCGGCGACCATGGCGCCCACGGCGATCCTCTGGGTGGCGGCCATCTTCCGCCCCACCTTCTTCCTTCTCTCAGGCAAACGCTGATGAGGGCGTTTTCAGGTGATGTGCCGGGTTGTACCGACAGCGCCGCCAAGGTCGCACGGGCCCGAGAAGGAATTAGTACGACAAGCCGATGAAATGATCGGTTCGCCCGGAGAGGTGACCGTTTACCCCATTTGCGACTAAAAGCTATGCATGACCTTTACTCTGCATTACGGTTCGTTTACGAAGCGTTGATCTCATCCCGCCACCGCACGCCGTGACCCCACGGCCGCGACCGAGCCCCCGCACCGGCGGGGATCCATCCCCGTACGCGACCGCGCCACCCGGAGGAGACGGGACCATGACAGCCTGCGCCCCCACCCACACCCAGCACTCCCACCCGCCGCACAGCCCGCCCCGGCCCCCGCGTCGCCGCCTCGTCCAGGGCGCCGACCTGTCCGCCTCCGTCGCGGTCTTCCTGATCGCCCTGCCCCTGTCCCTCGGCATCGCCCTCGCGACCGGCGCTCCGCTCCAGGCCGGACTGGTCGCCGCGGCGGTCGGCGGACTGGTCGCCGGCCGGCTCGGCGGCTGCCCGCTTCAGGTCAGCGGCCCCGCCGCCGGACTCACGGTGGTCACCGCCGACCTCATCCATCGCTACGGCTGGCGGACCACCTGCGGCATCACGGTCCTCGCCGGACTCGCCCAACTGGGCCTGGGCTGCCTGCGTGTGGCCCGCGGCGCGCTCGCGGTCAGCCCCGCCGTGGTGCACGGCATGCTCGCCGGTATCGGCGTCACCATCGCCGTCGCCCAGTTGCACATCGTCCTCGGCGGCAGCCCCGACAGTTCCGTACTCGCCAACCTGCGCGCCCTGCCCGCCCAGCTGGCGGACGTGGACCCGGCCGCCGTGTCGATGAGCGCGCTCACCCTGACCCTGCTGCTGGCCTGGCCGCGCGTCCCCGGCCGCGCCGGCCGGCTGCTGCGCCGGGTCCCCGCCGCCCTGGTTGCCGTCACCGGAGCCACCGTCACCGCCGCGCTGACCGGACTGGTCCTGCCCCGGGTCGACCTGCCGTCCTGGAGCAGTCACGCACTGGCCGGACTGCCCGAGGGCCCGGGACTCGGCATCGCCGCCGCCGTGCTCACCACCACGCTGGTGTGCAGTGTGCAGTCGCTGCTCGGCGCGGTCGCCGTGGACAAGCTGGTCGCCGCCCGGCCCGGACCGCAGGCCCATGTCGGGCGCTCGGACCTCGACCGCGAGCTGCTCGGCCAGGGCGCCGCCAACATCGTCTCCGGGGCGCTCGGCGGACTGCCCGTGGCAGGGGTGGCCGTGCGGAGCACCGCGAATGTGAACTCGGGTGCCGTGAGCCGGAACTCCACGATGCTGCACGGCGTTTTCGTAGTAGCCGCCGCACTGCTGATGGTCCCGCTCCTGGAGTGGATCCCGCTCTCCTCGCTCGCCGCCCTGGTGATGGCCGTCGGCATCCAGATGGTGTCCCTGAACCACATCCGCACGGTGACCCGCCACCGTGAAGTGCTGGTGTACGCCGCCACCACACTCGGCGTGGTGGTCTTCGGTGTCCTGGAGGGCGTGGCCCTCGGGGTCGCCGTGGCGGTGGCCCTCGCCCTGCACCGCCTCGCCCATACCCGCATCACGCACACGGAGAAGGAAGGAGTCCATCACGTACGCGTACGAGGCCAGCTGACGTTCCTCGCCGTGCCCCGGCTCAGCAGAGCCCTGCATCTCGTACCCCAAGGCGTGCACGCCGTCGTGGAGTTGGACGGCTCGTTCATGGACCACGCGGCGTACGAGTCACTGCAGGACTGGCAGAACACCCACCGCGCGCGGGGCGGAACCGCCGAGCTGACCGGCCGGCGCGGCAGAGTCCGCTCATCGGATCCCGGCCCGTCCGCGGTGTGCCGGTGCCGGCCCTGGACGCCCTGGCGCAACCACCGGGCCTGCTTCGCACAGGCTCCCACCACGCCCGTCACCCATGAACTCGCCCGTGGCATCAGCTCGTTCCAGCGGAACACCGCCCCGCTGGTGCGGGAGGAGCTGGCGCGGCTCGCGCGGGAGGGGCAGCGGCCCTCACAGCTCTTCCTCACGTGCGCCGACTCCCGGCTGGTCACGTCGATGATCACCTCCAGCGGCCCCGGCGACCTGTTCGTCGTCCGCAACATCGGCAACCTGGTGCCGCCGCCGGGCGAGGAGCACGGCGACCACTCGGTGGCGGCCGCCATCGAGTACGCGGTGGAGGTACTCGGGGTGCGGTCGATCACGGTGTGCGGGCACTCCGGATGCGGGGCCATGCAGGCGCTGCTGGCCGCCGAGCCCGGGGGCGCGGTGACCCCGCTGAAGCGGTGGCTCGGGCATGGGCGGCCGAGCCTTGACCGGATGGCCGACGACCAGCGTGACCGGCTCCTGCTCGCCGGGCGGCCACCCGCCGACGCGGTGGAGCGGCTGGGCCTGGCCAACGTGGTCCAGCAGCTGGAGCACCTGCGGGCGCACGACACGGTCGCGCGCGCTCTGGCGGCCGGTGCGCTGGAGCTGCACGGGATGTACTTCCACGTGGGCGACGCGCAGGCCTATCTGCTCGACGCGAGCGGGGACGGCGCCACGGCGTTCGAGCATGTGGCGGGAGCTGCGGGAAAGGAGGCGGAAGAGGAGGCTGAACAGGAGACCGGGACGGCCCCGGAGCTGCGGAATCCGGTTTGACCACCCGGCCGGTCGACAGGTCTAAACCAATTTTGCCGTCGACCCTTGTCATCGGACCCCCGCGTCTGATGAGCTGTGGCCTGGGACACAACGGACACCCTGGGAAAGGGAGATGTCGTGAGCAACGAAAGCCTGGCCAACCTCTTGAAGGAGGAGCGACGCTTCGCGCCGCCCGCCGACCTGGCCGCGAACGCCAACGTCGGTGCGGAGGCGTACGAACAGGCCAAGGCTGACAGGCTCGGCTTCTGGGCCGAGCAGGCCCGCCGGCTGACCTGGGCCAAGGAACCGTCCGAGACACTGGACTGGTCGAACCCGCCGTTCGCGAAGTGGTTCAAGGACGGCGAGCTGAACGTCGCGTACAACTGCGTGGACCGGCATGTCGAGGCCGGGCACGGGGACCGGGTCGCCATCCACTTCGAGGGCGAGCCCGGCGACAGCCGCTCGATCACCTACGCGGAGCTGAAGGACGAGGTCTCCAAGGCGGCCAACGCCCTGCTGGAACTCGGTGTCCGCAAGGGCGACCGGGTCGCCATCTACATGCCGATGATCCCGGAGACCGCGATCGCGATGCTGGCCTCGGCCCGGATCGGCGCGGCGCACTCGGTCGTGTTCGGCGGGTTCTCGGCGGACGCGCTCGCCACCCGGATCCAGGACGCCGACGCCAAGGTCGTCATCACCTCCGACGGCGGCTACCGGCGAGGGAAGCCGTCCGCGCTCAAGCCCGCCGTGGACGAGGCGATCACCAAGGTCGACAACGTCGAGCACGTGCTCGTGGTGCGCCGCACCGGGCAGGACGTCGCCTGGGACGGCGAGCGGGACGTGTGGTGGCACGAGGTGGTGGAACGGCAGTCCGCCGAGCACACCCCGGAGGCGTTCGACGCGGAGCACCCGCTGTTCATCCTGTACACGTCCGGTACGACGGGGAAGCCGAAGGGCATCCTGCACACCTCCGGCGGCTACCTGACCCAGACGGCGTACACGCACTGGGCGGTGTTCGACCTCAAGCCGGAGACGGACGTCTACTGGTGCACGGCGGACGTCGGCTGGGTCACCGGGCACTCGTACATCGTGTATGGGCCGCTGGCCAACGGCGCGACCCAGGTCATGTACGAGGGCACCCCCGACACCCCGCACCAGGGGCGCTTCTGGGAGATCGTGGAGAAGTACCGGGTCACGACCCTCTACACCGCGCCGACCGCGATCCGTACGTTCATGAAGTGGGGCGACGACATCCCCGCGCAGTTCGACCTGTCGTCCCTGCGGGTCCTCGGCTCGGTCGGCGAGCCGATCAACCCCGAGGCGTGGATCTGGTACCGGAAGCACATCGGCGCCGACGCCACCCCGGTCGTGGACACCTGGTGGCAGACGGAGACCGGCGCGATGATGATCTCGCCGCTGCCGGGCGTCACCGAGGCCAAGCCCGGCTCGGCGCAGCGCCCGCTGCCCGGCATCAGCGCGACGGTCGTGGACGACGAGGCGAACGAGGTGCCCGACGGAGGCGGCGGCTACCTCGTGCTCACCGAGCCGTGGCCGTCGATGCTGCGCACCATCTGGGGCGACGACCAGCGGTTCATCGACACCTACTGGTCGCGCTTCGAGGGCAAGTACTTCGCCGGTGACGGCGCGAAGAAGGACGACGACGGGGACATCTGGCTGCTGGGCCGGGTGGACGACGTGATGCTGGTGTCCGGCCACAACATCTCCACCACCGAGGTGGAGTCGGCGCTCGTATCGCACCCGTCGGTCGCCGAGGCGGCGGTCGTCGGCGCCGCCGACGAGACCACCGGCCAGGCCATCGTGGCCTTCGTCATCCTGCGCGGTTCGGCGTCCGAGGACGACAAGCTGATCGGCGCGCTGCGCGACCACGTCGGCGCCACGCTCGGCCCGATCGCCAAGCCGAAGCGGGTCCTGCCGGTGGCGGAGCTGCCGAAGACCCGCTCCGGCAAGATCATGCGCCGGCTCCTGCGGGACGTCGCGGAGAACCGTCAGCTCGGTGACGTCACCACGCTGACCGACTCCACGGTCATGGACTTCATCCAGGCGAAGCTCCCGGCGGCGCCGAGCGAGGACTAAGTCCGGACTGCGGGCGGCGGCGACGCCGCCCGCACGGCCGCGGGACGGCGGGAAGGGGCCTCCGGCGCGAGCACGCCGGGGCGCCCCTTTTGCGCCTAATGTTCAGATCGCCGGATGCATCCCGCGGCAACCTTAGGTAATCTAAACAAAGCTCGATGTGAAAGAGCCTCAAGGTGCGCCGGGAAGTCTGGTCGGCATGTGCTCAGCCCTGCCCACCACACCCGGAGGTCTCCACCGTGGCCGCCCCCCGTGACACCGCGTCCCCCACCTCGCGCACCGGCCGCAAGGTCCTCGGCCGCCTGTCCCTGCCCGAGCGGACCGCCGTCGCGGACGCGCTACGCACCGAGACCGTGGGCGGCGTCCTGCTGCTCGTCGCCGCCGTCACCGCGCTGATCTGGGCGAACATCCCGGCACTTCACCACGGCTACGAATCCGTCAGCGACTTCCACTTCGGCCCCGCCGCCCTGGGCCTGAACCTGTCCGTGGCGCACTGGGCCGCCGACGGGCTGCTCGCCGTCTTCTTCTTCGTCGCCGGGATCGAGCTCAAGCGCGAGCTGGTCGCCGGTGACCTGCGTGATCCCAGGGCGGCGGTACTGCCCGTCGTGGCGGCGCTGTGCGGGATGGCCGTACCCGCGCTCGTCTACACCCTGACCAATCTGATCGGGCACGGCTCCACCGACGGCTGGGCGGTGCCCACCGCCACCGACATCGCCTTCGCGCTGGCCGTCCTCGCGGTCATCGGCACCGCGCTGCCCAGCGCCCTGCGCGCCTTCCTGCTGACCCTGGCGGTCGTCGACGACCTCTTCGCGATCCTGATCATCGCCGTCTTCTTCACCGAACGGATCGACTTCGCCGCCCTCGGTGGAGCCGTCGCCGGGCTGGTGGTCTTCTGGCTGCTGCTGCGCGCGGGGGTGCGCGGCTGGTACGTGTACGTGCCGCTGGCGGTCGTCGTCTGGGCGCTGATGTACAACAGCGGTGTGCACGCCACCATCGCCGGCGTGGCGATGGGCCTGATGCTGCGCTGCACCACCCGCGAGGGCGAGGAGCATTCGCCGGGCGAACACGTCGAGCATCTGGTGCGGCCGCTGTCCGCCGGGCTCGCCGTACCGCTGTTCGCGCTCTTCAGCGCCGGGGTGTCGGTGTCCGGCGGGGCGCTGGGGGACGTGTTCACCCGGCCCGAGACGCTCGGCGTGGTGCTCGGACTGGTCGTGGGCAAGGCGCTCGGCATCTTCGGCGGCACCTGGCTGACCGTGCGCTTCACCCGGGCCTCGCTCAGCCAGGACCTCGCCTGGGCCGACGTGTTCGCGGTGTCCTCGCTCGCCGGGATCGGCTTCACCGTCTCACTCCTCATCGGCGAACTGGCCTTCGAGGGCGACGCGGCGCTCACCGACGAGGTGAAGGCGGCCGTCCTCACCGGATCGCTGATCGCGGCCGTGTGCGCCACGGTGCTGCTGAAGATACGCAACGCCCGGTACCGCAGGCTCTGGGAGGACGAGGAGCGCGACGAGGACCAGGACGGCATCCCGGACGTGTACGAGCAGGACGACCCGGAATACCACCTGCGGATGGCGGAGATCCTCGAGCGCAAGGCCGCCGACCACCGGCGCATCGCCGCCGAGAAGGCCGCCGCGGCGCGCCACGGGCTTCAGGAAGTACCGGGCGGGGCAGGCGATGAGGACGGCCGTCCGGCATGATCTGACGAGACGGTACAAAACAAGACGGCACACAAGACCTCGCACGGCACGCGAAACTTCAAAGGGAGAACGCGATGAGCGCACCCGACGGCAGCCCGGTCGGCGCCGAACGCAGCATCGGCCAGCTGTTCGCCTCGGCGACGACCGAAATGTCGGCGCTGGTGCACGACGAGATCGCGCTGGCCAAGGCCCAGCTGAAGCAGGACGTCAAGCGGGGGGCGACCAGCGGCGGCGCGTTCAGCGCGGCCGGCATGCTGCTCCTGTTCTCCCTGCCGATGCTCAACTTCGCGCTGGCTTACGGCATCCGGACCTGGAGCGGCTGGAACCTCGCGGTCTGCTTCCTGCTGTCCTTCGCGGCCAACGTGCTGGTCGCCGGCCTGCTCGCGCTGATCGGTGTGATGTTCGCCAAGAAGGCGAAGAAGAGCCAGGGCCCGCAGAAGGTCGCCGCGTCCGTGAAGGAGTCGGCGAGCGTGCTGCAGAACGCCAAGCCGCACCCGCGCCCCGAGCTGCCGCAGGACCGTGCGCCCCAGGCCATCGAAGCTGTGGCACGCTCGTCCTCATGACGGAACCCGCCGCGGCAGCGGCCGTACGGATCGACCTTCCCTCCGGGGAGAAGGTGACACACCGGGACGTCGCCGCCAACGGCGCGCGGTTCCACATCGCCGAGCTCGGCGACGGCCCCCTGGTGCTGCTGCTGCACGGTTTCCCCCAGTTCTGGTGGACATGGCGCCATCAGCTCGTCGCGCTCGCCGAGGCGGGCTACCGGGCCGTGGCGATGGACCTGCGGGGGGTCGGCGGCAGCGACCGCACCCCGCGCGGGTACGACCCCGCCAACCTCGCCCTGGACGTCACCGGGGTGATCCGCTCCCTCGGTGAGCCGGACGCCGCGCTGGTCGGCCACGACCTGGGTGGCTACCTGGCGTGGACGGCGGCCGCGATGCGGCCCAAGCTCGTGCGGCGGCTCGCGGTGGTCTCGATGCCGCACCCCCGGCGCTGGCGTGCCGCCATGCTCCGGGACGCCCGGCAGACGGCAGCCGGCTCCTACATCTGGGGGTTCCAGCGGCCCTGGATCCCGGAGCGCCAACTGACCGCCGACGGCGGCGCGCTGGTGGGCCGGCTGATCCGGGAGTGGTCCGGGCCGCGGCTGCCGGAGGACGAGGCCGTGGAGACGTATCAGCGGGCCATGTGCATCCCGTCGACCGCGCACTGCTCGATCGAGCCGTACCGCTGGCTGGTGCGCTCTCTGGCCCGCCCGGACGGCATCCAGTTCAACCGCAGGATGAAGCGGCCGGTACGCGTGCCGACGCTGCATCTGCACGGCTCGCTGGACCCGGTGGCCCGGACGCGCAGCGCGGCCGGCTCGGGCGAGTACGTCGAAGCCCCGTACCGCTGGCGCCTGTTCGACGGTCTCGGGCACTTCCCGCACGAGGAGGACCCGGCGGCCTTCTCCGCGGAACTGGTCAACTGGCTGCGGGATCCCGAGCCGGACAGGTGAGGGGACAGGGTGCTTCGGGCTCCCGTCACTGAACACCTGTTCCTCGAACGGCCACATGCCTGCCGCATAGGCCAATTGGGGGGCGCGGAAGCGGTTATCGACCTACGAGCGGGGGCAGACGTCGGGGTATGGGCTGGACGCACGACTACAGTGACGCACCCCGCAACCGCCGCTCGGTCTCCGGGCCGAGCTCCCCGCAGCGAGGCACTCCGCAGCTCGCGGAGGCGGACCTCAGGGTGGGAATTCCGCGTATCCTGCGCCGCCGTGCCCGCTGGGTATCGGTACGTCTGCGTCACCCGCGCGGCTGATCCGCCGCCCGGGAATCACCGCGGCCGGTCCCCCCTCCTCCGGGATCACAGGGCGCAGCTGTCGGTGCCCACCTGCTGGTTCGCCGTGCGACCCCGGGTGATGTCCTGCTGGATCTCGTCCGCCGTGAGGGCATAGCCGGTGTCGGCGTCGTCGAGGGACTTGGCGAACACCACGCCGTAGACCTTGCCGTCGGGCGTGAGCAGCGGGCCGCCGGAGTTGCCCTGGCGGACGGTCGCGTACAGGGAGTAGACGTCCCGGCCGACCGTGCCGCGGTGGTAGATGTCCGGGCCGTTGGCGGTGATGCGTCCGCGTACCCGCGCGGCCCGCACGTCGTAGGAGCCGTTCTCCGGGAAGCCCGCGACGATCGCGCCGTCGCCGCCGGACGCGTCCTGGGTGCTGAACTTCAGGGCGTGCGCCGTCAGGTCCGGTACGTCGAGCACGGCGATGTCGCGCTTCCAGTCGTACAGGACGACCTTCGCGTCGTACTTGCGGCCCACTCCGCCTATCTGGACGGTGGGCTCGTCGACGCCACCGACGACGTGCGCGTTGGTCATGACCCGCCGGTCGGCGAAGACGAAGCCGCTGCCCTCCAGGACCTTGCCGCAGCTCTGCGCGGTGCCGGTGACCTTGACGATGGACCGCTGGGCGCGGGTGGCGACCGTGCTGTTCGCCAGGGCCGGGTCGGGCGGCTTCACGTCCTTGATCGGTTCGTTGGAGAAGGGGCTGAAGACCTGCGGGAAGCCGTTCTGGGCGAGGACCGAGGTGAAGTCCTGGAACCAGGTGTCGGCCTGCGCGGGCAGCGCCTCGGAGACGCCGAGCAGCACCTTGGAGCTGCGGACCTCCTTGCCCAGGGTCGGCAGGGTGGTCTGGGCGAGGGCGGAGCCGATCAGCCAGGCGACGAGCAGCATCGCGACGACGTTGACGAGGGCGCCGCCGGTGGCGTCCAGGGCGCGGGCCGGGGACCAGGTGATGTAGCGGCGCAGCTTGTTGCCGAGGTGGGTGGTCAGGGCCTGGCCGACGGAGGCGCAGACGATGACGACGACCACGGCGACGACAGCGGCGGTGGTGCTCACGTGGGCGTTGTCGGAGACGGCGTCCCAGATGACGGGCAGCGTGTACACGGCGACGAGACCGCCGCCGAGGAACCCGATCACCGACAGGATGCCGACGACGAAGCCCTGGCGGTAGCCCACGACCGCGAACCACACGGCCGCGGCCAGCAACAGGATGTCCAGCACGTTCACTGCTTCAGGCCTCGCCTACTCCACTCCGGTCCCAGCAGCCTCGGCCGGGGGTCCGAGGGCCCGCGGCGCAGCCGCCGGCGTCACTGCCCTCGGGCGAACACAGCACGGGGGTCACCCTGTCATGACCGCCAGTCGAGCGGGACCTGCTTGTCCCGGTCCCAGGGGCGCTCCCAGCCCGCGTAGTGCAGCAGCCGGTCGATCACTCCGGCGGTGAAACCCCAGACCAGGGCCGATTCGACCAGGAATGCCGGGCCTCGGTGGCCGCTGGGGTGGACGGCGGTGGCCCGGTGGGCGGGGTCAGTGAGATCCGCCACGGGGACGGTGAAGACGCGGGCGGTCTCGTTGGGATCGACGACGCCGACCGGGCTGGGTTCGCGCCACCAGCCGAGCACGGGGGTGACGACGAAGCCGCTGACCGGGATGTAGAGCGCGGGCAGCACGCCGAAGAGCTGCACGCCGGACGGGTCGAGGCCGGTCTCCTCCTCGGCCTCGCGCAGCGCGGCCCTGAGCGGCCCGTCGCCCTCCGGGTCGCCGTCCTCCGGGTCGAGGGCGCCGCCCGGGAAGGACGGCTGGCCGGCGTGGGAGCGCAGGGAGCCGGCCCGCTCCATGAGCAGCAGTTCGGGACCGCGTTCACCCTCGCCGAAGAGGATCAGCACCGCCGACTGCCGTCCCGAGCCGTTCTCCGGCGGCAGGAAGCGGCTGAGCTGGAGCGGCTGGACCGTCTCCGCCGCCCGCACCACCGGGTCCAGCCAGTCGGGCAGGCCCTCCTCGCTCAGCGTCACCGGCCCCTTGTGCGTGTCGTGCGTGTAGGTCATCGCCACCCCCGTCCTGCCGTGTCCAACGCCCGAGGGCACCGAGATCGTTCCGTCATCCGGCCTCCAGCGGCGGCGCGGGCCTGCCGCCGGCGTCGAGGTAGGCCTGCGGCGGTTTCAGGCGCTGGCCCGGCAGGCCGCCCTTCTCGTACTTCAGGAGCTTCTTCGCCTTATCCGGGTCGGTCTCGCCCTCGCCGTAGGCCGGGCAGAGCGGGGCGATGGGGCAGGCGCCGCAGGCGGGCTTGCGGGCGTGGCAGATGCGGCGGCCGTGCCAGATCACGTGGTGGGACAGGTCGGTCCAGTCGCTCTTGGGGAACAGCGCCCCCACGGCCGCCTCGATCTTGTCGGGGTCGGTCTCGTCGGTCCACTGCCAGCGCCGGACCAGCCGCTGGAAGTGCGTGTCCACGGTGATCCCGGGCCGTCCGAATGCGTTGCCCAGGACGACGAAGGCGGTCTTGCGGCCGACGCCGGGCAGCTTGACCAGGTCCTCGAGCCTGCCGGGCACCTCGCCGCCGAAGTCCTCGGCGAGGGCCTTCGAGAGCCCTATGACCGACCTGGTCTTGGCCCGGAAGAAGCCGCAGGGGCGCAGGATCTCCTCGACCTCCTCCGGGTTGGCCGCCGCGAGGTCCTCGGGCGTGGGGTACTTGGCGAAGAGCGCCGGGGTGGTCTGGTTGACCCGCAGGTCGGTGGTCTGGGCCGACAGGACCGTGGCGACCAGGAGCTGGAAGGGGTTCTCGAAGTCCAGCTCGGGATGCGCGTAGGGATAGACCTCGGCGAGTTCGCGGTTGACGCGGCGGGCACGGCGGACGAGCGCGGTGCGGGACTCACCGGACGGGGGCTTCACGGCGATCTTCTTGACGGGTGCGGCCTTCTTCACCGGCACGGCCTTCTTGGCCGCCACCGCCTTCTTGGCCGGCGTGACCTTTTTGTCTGTTTTGCCGCTTTTACTACTACCGCCGGAGCCCTGTTCGCCCACAGCGGAATCACGACGTACAACCACCCGTGCAGCCCCCTTGCCCTGTGCTCTCACCGGCGTTTTGGACACCCGGCCAGCCTAAAGCCCGACACCGACATCCGCCCCGGACCCGGAGGATCGGCCCCCGATTGGACCCCTGCCGCGTACCCCGGGACATCTGTGCGGCATCCTTGTGACAGATCACACTGTTTGGACCGCCCGGCAAAACGGGGAACACGGTCCCCTGGTACACGGGGGATCATGGTCCCCTGAGCAGGTCGACAAGGGAGAGAACTCGTGGACGACGTTCTGCGGCGCAATCCGCTTTTCGCGGCGCTCGACGACGAGCAGGCCGCGGAGCTCCGCGCCTCCATGAGTGAGGTGACCCTCGCACGCGGTGACTCACTGTTCCACGAGGGCGACCCCGGTGACCGGCTGTACGTCGTCACCGAGGGCAAGGTCAAGCTGCACCGCACCTCTCCGGACGGGCGCGAGAACATGCTCGCCGTCGTCGGTCCCAGCGAGCTGATCGGCGAGCTGTCGCTGTTCGACCCGGGTCCGCGCACCGCGACCGCGACCGCGCTCACCGAGGTCAAGCTGCTCGCCCTCGGCCACGGCGACCTCCAGCCCTGGCTGAACGTGCGTCCGGAGGTGGCCGGTGCCCTGCTGCGCGCCGTCGCCCGGCGGCTGCGCAAGACCAACGACGCCATGTCCGACCTGGTCTTCTCCGATGTCCCCGGCCGTGTCGCACGCGCCCTGCTGGACCTCTCCCGCCGCTTCGGCGTGCAGTCCGAGGAGGGCATCCACGTCGTCCACGACCTCACGCAGGAGGAGCTGGCCCAGCTCGTCGGCGCCTCGCGCGAGACCGTGAACAAGGCGCTGGCGGACTTCGCCGGGCGCGGGTGGCTCCGCCTGGAGGCGCGGGCCGTGATCCTGCTGGACGTGGAGCGCCTGGCCAAGCGGTCCCGCTGACCGCCCGCACACGCGCGTGAGGCCCTGTCGTACGGCAGGGCCTTTCGCATGGCCGCGCCCGCCGGCTCCCGGCCGGTCCGGCGTCCCACCGACGCCCGGCCGTGGATCTCCCGCGCCGTAAATCACCTGACCCGGCGGCCCGGCCCGGGCACAGTGAACGCATGCCTGACGCCGTGCACCGTCCCGGACTCGACGCCGAGGGATTCCTCGTCCGCGAGGGTTCCCTCGCGCGCGTGCCCGACGTGTTCCGTCCGGTCGTGGCCGCCGCGCGGGACCGGCTGCCGGCCCTTCTCGGGGCGCGGCTGCACAGCGCGTACCTCTACGGGTCGGTTCCGCGCGGCACCGCGCGCGTGGGACGCAGCGACCTCGACCTGCTCCTCGCGCTGCGTGAAGAGCCGACGGACGCCGACCAAGAGGCCGTCCGCGCCTTCGGTGAGGCTCTCGACGAGGAGTTTCCGCAGATCGACGGGGTCGGCACGCTGCTGTACGGCCGGGCGCGGCTGCTGAGCGACCTGGAGCGGCACGACCTGGGCTGGTTCGTCGCCTGTCTGTGCACTCCGCTGCTCGGGGACGATCTCGCCGCGCACCTGCCGCGGTACCGCCCCGACTCCCTGCTGGCCCGGGAGACCAACGGCGACCTCGCCCTGCTGCTGCCGCGCTGGCGCGAGCGGATCGAGCGGGCGGCCGGCACCGAGGAGACCCGGCGGCCGCTCGTCCGCTTCATGTCCCGGCACCTCGTGCGCACCGGCTTCACCCTCGTCATGCCCCGCTGGCGCGGCTGGACCAGCGACCTGCGCGAGATGGCCGGGGCGTTCGGCGCCCATCATCCCGGGCGGGCCGGGCAGATGCTCCGGGCGGCCGAGTACGGCTATGAGCCCGTCGGTGACCCGGACGTACTGCGGTCGTACGTGGACGACCTCGGTCCCTGGCTCGCCGCGGAGTACGCGCGCGTGCACGGCGTGAAGGCGCCACGGCCCACGAACCCCTGAGAGGACCGGGCGCTAGATGAGCCCGTGCTCGCTCAGGTAGTCCATCTGAGCCCGCACCGACAGCTCCGCCGCCGGCCACAGGGAGCGGTCCACGTCGGCGTACACATGGGCGACGACCTGCTTGGGGGTGCGGTAGCCGTCCTCGACGGCCGTCTCGACCTGGGCGAGGCGGTGGGCGCGGTGGGCGAGGTAGAACTCGACGGCCCCCTGGGCGTCCTCCAGGACCGGGCCGTGGCCCGGCAGGACCGTGTGGACGCCGTCGTCCACGGTGAGGGAGCGCAGCCGGCGCAGGGTGTCCAGGTAGTCGCCGAGGCGGCCGTCCGGATGGGCCACGACGGTCGTGCCGCGCCCGAGGATGGTGTCCCCGGTCAGCACCGCCCGGTCGGCCGGGAGGTGGAAGCACAGTGAGTCCGCGGTGTGCCCCGGGGTCGGTACGACTCTCAGCTCCAGGCCGCCGACCGTGATCACGTCGCCGGCGGCCAGGCCCTCGTCGCCGAGCCGCAGCGCCGGATCGAGGGCACGCACGCGCGTGCGGGTCAGCTCGGCGAACCGGGCGGCGCCCTCGGCGTGGTCGGGGTGGCCGTGGGTGAGCAGGGTCAGGGCTATGCGCTTGCCGGCCTTCTCCGCCGTGTCGACGACGGCGCTCAGGTGGCCGTCGTCCAGCGGCCCCGGGTCGATCACCACGGCCAGGTCGGAGTCGGGCTCGGCGACGATCCAGGTGTTGGTGCCGTCCAGGGTCATCGCGGAGGCGTTGGGCGCGAGCACGTTGACGGCGCGTTCGGTCGCCGGCCCCGTGAGGACACCGCCCCGGGGCTGACCGGGCAGGGCGCTTGCGTCCGTCATGCGGGGCCTCCTCCGGTGCTCGGAGCCGTCGTCTCGCGTTCCGTCCCAGGTGCCCCGCCGGGGGCCGTCCCACTCGCCGGGACGTGCTTGGTGAACTCGTCGTGCCCGGGCCAGGACAGGACGATCTCGCCGTCCACCAGGCGGGCCCTGGCCAGCACCGGGGTCATGTCCCGTGCCGGCGCCGCCGCGAGCGCCCCGGCCGCCGTGTCGTACGGGAGGAGCTGGCGCAGGGTGGCGATGGTGGGCGGCATCATCAGCAGCTCGCCCTTGTCGTACCCGGCGGCGGCCTCCCCGGGGCGGATCCACACCGTGCGGTCGGCCTCCGTGGAGGCGTTGCGGGTGCGCTGTCCCTCGGGCAGGACGGCCACGAAGAACCAGGTGTCGTAGCGGCGGGACTCGAACTCCGGGGTGATCCAGCGGGTCCAGGCGCCCAGCAGGTCGGAGCGGAGCACCAGGCCTCGGCGGTCCAGGAACTCGGCGAAGGACAGCTCGCGCGCGACCAGGGCGGCACGGTCCGCCTCCCAGTCGTCCCCGGTGGTGTCCCCGACGACCGAGTCGGCGTCGGGGCCGGCGAGCAGGACGCCCGCCTCCTCGTACGTCTCCCGTACGGCGGCGCAGACGACGGCCTGGGCGCCGCTCTCGTCGACGCCCAGCCGTTCCGCCCACCACGCGCGCGTGGGGCCGGCCCAGCGGACCAGGCGGTCGTCGTCACGCGGGTCGACACCACCGCCGGGGTACGCGTACGCGCCTCCGGCGAAGGCCATGGAGGCGCGTCTGCGCAGCATGTGGACGGCCGGGCCGGCCGGAGTGTCCTTCAGGAGCAGCACGGTGGCCGCGCGCTTCGGGGACACCGGTGCGAGGGTGCCGTCCGCGAGCGCGCGGATGCGGTCGGGCCACTCCGGGGGGTACCACTGACCGTTCGCCATGGCCGGAGGCTATCCCGTGTAGGGCGAATGTTCGAGAGGCGCCCGAGGTCAGAGAGGTCAGTGAACGAGCTCGACCTGGATCTCGACCTCGACCGGGGCGTCCAGCGGCAGCACCGCGACGCCCACCGCGCTGCGGGCGTGCACGCCCTTGTCGCCGAGGACCTCGCCGAGCAGCTCACTGGCGCCGTTGACGACACCGGGCTGCCCGGTGAAGTCGGCGGCCGAGGCGACGAAGCCGACGACCTTCACCACGCGCGCGATGCGGTCCAGGTCGCCGGTGACGGACTTCACGGCGGCCAGCGCGTTCAGCGCGCAGGTACGGGCCAGCTCCTTGGCCTCCTCGGCCGTGACCTCGGCGCCCACCTTGCCGGTGACCGGAAGCTTGCCCTCCACCATCGGCAGCTGGCCGGCGGTGTAGACGTACACACCGGACTGCACGGCCGGCTGGTACGAGGCCAGCGGCGGTACGACCTCCGGCAGGGTCAGGCCCAGTTCGGCCAGCTTCTCCTCGACCGCGCTCACGCCTGCTTCTCCCGCTTCAGGTAGGCCACGAGCTGCTCGGGGTTGTTGGGCCCGGGCACGACCTGGACGAGCTCCCAGCCGTCCTCGCCCCAGGTGTCCAGGATCTGCTTCGTGGCATGGACGAGCAGCGGCACGGTCGCGTATTCCCACTTCTTGGTCATGGGCCGACTGTAGCCGCTGTGGTCACCCGGGCAGGCGGCCGACCACGGGCTTCGCCGGCCACGGCGGACGCCGGGCATGAGGGCGGCGGACGCGGGGCACGAGGACGGCGGACGCGGATCCCGGGGCCGACCGGGAGCGGCGTTGTCCACAGCCTCCCGCGTGACAGTCGGCCGGACTGGTTAGGCTCGAATACGTGAGCAGGCTCCAGGTCGTCAGCGGCAAGGGCGGGACCGGCAAGACGACGGTCGCCGCCGCACTCGCGCTGGCCCTCGCGACCGAGGGGAAGCGGACGCTTCTCGTGGAGGTCGAGGGCCGGCAGGGCATCGCACAAGTCTTCGAGACAGATGCGCTGCCCTACGAGGAACGGAAAATCGCGGTCGCACCCGGTGGCGGGGAGGTGTACGCCCTCGCCATCGACCCCGAACTCGCCCTTCTGGACTATCTCCAGATGTTCTACAAGCTCGGCGGCGCGGGCCGGGCGCTGAAGAAGCTCGGCGCGATCGACTTCGCCACCACGGTCGCGCCGGGGCTCAGGGACGTCCTGCTGACCGGCAAGGCGTGCGAGGCGGTCCGCCGCAAGGACAAGGCGGGCCGGTTCACGTACGACCACGTCGTGATGGACGCGCCGCCCACCGGGCGCATCACCCGGTTCCTCAACGTCAACGACGAGGTCGCCGGGCTCGCGAAGATCGGCCCGATACACAATCAGGCACAGGCGGTGATGCGGGTGCTGAAGTCGCCGGAGACGGCGGTGCACCTGGTGACGCTGCTGGAGGAGATGCCCGTACAGGAGACCGCCGACGGCATCGCCGAACTCCGCGCGGCGCGGTTGCCGGTGGGCAGGGTCGTCGTGAACATGGTCCGGCCACGGGTGTTGGACGCGGCGGAACTGGAACTCGTACGGACCGTGCCGCGCACCTCCGTCGCGCGGGCCCTGTCGGCCGCCGGGCTCGGCGGGGCGCGGCGCGGCGGGCACGCGGAGCGGCTGGTGGACCCGTTGCTGGACCAGGCCGCGGAGTACGCCGAGCGGTACGCGCTGGAGCAGGAGCAGCGCGCGGTCCTCGGTGAACTGGGGCTGCCGTTGCACGAACTGCCGCTGCTCGCCGAGGGCATGGACCTCGCGGGCCTGTACGAACTCGCCACCGAGCTGCGGAAGCAGGGGTTGTCATGAGTCCGGACCCGGCCGAGGCGCAGGACGCCGCCCGCCCTCACCTCTCCCCCGCGCGCGTACTCGGCGTAGATCCGCTGCTGGACGACCCGGACACCCGGATCGTGGTGTGCTGCGGCTCGGGCGGCGTCGGCAAGACGACGACCGCCGCGGCGCTGGGGCTGCGGGCGGCCGAGCGGGGCCGCAAGGTGGTCGTCCTCACCATCGACCCGGCCCGCAGGCTCGCCCAGTCGATGGGCATCGACTCCCTCGACAACGTGCCCCGGCGGGTCAAGGGCACCGAGGGCGACGGCGAGCTGCACGCGATGATGCTCGACATGAAGCGCACCTTCGACGAGGTCGTGGAGGCGCACGCGGACCGGGAGCGGGCGGCCGCGATCCTGGCGAACCCGTTCTACCAGTCGCTCTCGGCGGGCTTCGCGGGCACGCAGGAGTACATGGCGATGGAGAAGCTGGGGCAGCTCCGGGCGAGGGACGAGTGGGACCTGATCGTGGTCGACACCCCGCCGTCCCGCTCGGCGCTGGACTTCCTGGACGCGCCCAAGCGGCTCGGCTCCTTCCTGGACGGCCGGCTGATCCGTCTGCTGACCGCTCCGGCCAAGCTGGGCGGCCGCGCGGGGATGGCCTTCCTCAACGTCGGCATGTCGATGATGACCGGCACCCTGGGCAAGCTGCTCGGCGGTCAGCTGCTGAAGGACGTGCAGACGTTCGTGGCCGCGATGGACACCACCTTCGGCGGGTTCCGCACGCGCGCGGACGCCACGTACAAGCTGCTCCAGGCGCCCGGCACGGCGTTCCTGGTGGTGGCGGCGCCGGAGCGGGACGCGTTGCGCGAGGCGACGTACTTCGTGGAGCGGCTGGCCGCGGAGGAGATGCCGCTGGTGGGGCTGGTGCTCAACCGGGTGCACGGCAGCGGTGCCGGCCGGCTGTCGGCGGAGCGGGCACTCGACGCCGCGGAAAATCTTGAGGACCCCCGCATTGTGGATCAGGGGGACGGGAAAGCTGGACTTCGTAACTCTCCCGACACATACGGCAGTTCAGAATCTCCCGCTGCCACACCATCGGCTCCGGACGACGGCTCCCCCGCCGGCACCGACGACGGCTCCCCCGCCGCGGACCCGGAGCGGACTGTGGACCAGCTCACCGCAGGCCTGCTGAGGCTGCACGCCGAGCGCATGCAACTGCTCTCGCGCGAGCAGCGCACGCGTGACCGCTTCCTCGCCCGCCATCCCGAGGTGGCGGTCGTCGAGGTGCCGGCGCTGCCCGGTGACGTGCACGACCTCACGGGTCTGCGTGACATCGGCGACCGGCTGGCGGCGGGGCATACGGAACTGTCGTAGCCCGGAGCGCGCGTGGCTGTCCTGCGCGCGTGGCTGTCGCGCGCCGGCGGCTCGCGGCAGACGTGGACGGGCAACGCGCGTGACGCGCGGAGGTGTCGAGCGCGCGTGGCGCGCGGAGGTGTCGCGCGCTTGGCGCTCGTGACCGGCGTGCGCCAGCGGCCGTCGCACGCTCGAACGACGGGCGCACGTGACTCGCCGGGCGCTTACCGCCCACGCCGCGCCGGGCTGCCACCGCCGCGGCGCCCTGTCACGCCGCCACGGGCCACCGCCACTTCGCCGGGCCACCGCCGCTCGCCTGCCCGGCGGCCGCCTACCCAGCGGGCATCGCCACACCGGCACACACACCTGCCGGCCGGGCCCGGGCCAAGGCCGCTCCTCGAGCGGCCGTCGCCTCGACCATCCTCGCCTCGACCGCGCTCGCCCCAGTAATACCGGGGCGACACGCAGGGGCGTCGCCGTCAGCTGACCGCCGCGTAGTTCTCGTACACCTCGTCGCTGTCGAGGGACACGATGCCCGCACCGCGCTCGTACTCCGAGCGTGCGGTCTCCAGCAGCCTGCGCCATGAGGTCACGGTGGGCCGCCTGCGCAGCAGTGCGCGGCGCTCCCGCTCCGTCATGCCTCCCCACACACCGAACTCGACGCGATTGTCGAGCGCATCGGCCAGGCACTCGGTGCGTACCGGACATCCGGTGCACACCGCCTTGGCCCTGTTCTGCGCTGCTCCCTGCACGAACAGTTCATCCGGATCGGTAGTGCGGCAGGCGGCCTGCGCACTCCAGTCGGTAACCCAGCCCATACCGGCGCCGTCCTCTCCCGAATCGAGGCTCCCCCACGGCGGCAGCGGCATATTCACCGCCGCCAGTTGAGGACGTTACGGAAGGCGGGGACAGCGCAACACCCCCTTCGGGCCCAATCTTGAATGGCCCGAACGGACTATGGGTAAGCGGCAGATCACCCGGGGGAGTGAGCTGACGACATGCGCGACCATCCCGGCATACCGGGACGGCTGTGGTGCGCCACACCGGGCGCCAGGTGACACACGAGGCGGAATCGGACACGCCCCGCCAGAAATTACAGGAGTACTTCCGGAACGATTCGGGTTCGCCGGACGTATTGAAGTGTGGCCGCGCCGCTGTGACAGTTACGAGCAGCTTAGGCCAAGGCCTGTGCGCCTGTCCGGCGAATGAGAACGTAGGCCCCTGCTCTGCCGTGCCGTGACAGGAGCCGCGACCCGCCGGACCAGGGGCGCGCACGTCACGATCCGGCACCCGAACATCCCGACGGAGGGCCGCTCCCTCGGAACGCTCATAAGTACGGATTAGGCTGCCCCCATGGCAAAGAAGCGCTCGAGCGGTGGCCTGTCGGCAACGCAGCAGGCCGCCAAGTTCCTCGGTGTCAGTGTGCTCGCGGGAGCCGTGATGGCGGGCATCGCGCTGCCCGCGGCCGGCGCGCTGGGCCTCGCGGCCAAGGGCTCGGTCAAGGGCTTCGACGAGATCCCGGCCAACCTCAAGAGCCCCCAGCTCAGCCAGCGCACGACCATACTGGACAGCCGGGGGGACCAGATCGCGACCGTCTACTCCCGTGACCGCACGGTGGTGGACCTCAAGAACATTTCGCCGTACATGCAGAAGGCGATCGTCGCGATCGAGGACTCGCGCTTCTACAAGCACGGCGCGATCGACCTCAAGGGCGTGCTGCGCGCCCTGAACAAGAACGCGCAGAGCGGCGGCGTCTCCCAGGGTGCCTCCACACTCACCCAGCAGCTCGTGAAGAACTACTTCATCGAGGAGGCCGGTGACGACCCGACGAAGGTCGCCGAGGCCACCCAGCAGACCCTCGGCCGCAAGGTCCGGGAGCTGAAGTACGCGATCCAGATCGAGGAGAAGCTCGGCAAGAAGAAGATCCTCGAGAACTACCTGAACATCACCTTCTTCGGCGAGCAGGCCTACGGCGTGGAGGCGGCCGCCCAGCGCTACTTCTCCAAGCACGCCAAGGACCTGAACCTGCAGGAGTCGGCGCTGCTGGCCGGCATCGTGCAGTCCCCGAGCCGCTACGACCCGGTGAACGACGAGGCCGAGGCCACCAAGCGGCGCAACACCGTGCTGCAGCGCATGGCGGAGGTCGGCAACGTCTCCCAGGCGGAGGCCGACCTGGCCAAGGAGAAGCCGCTCGGACTGCATGTCAGCCAGCCGAAGAACGGCTGCATCACCGCCACCAAGGGCTCCGCGTTCTTCTGCAAGTACGTGGAGCACCTCTTCCTGACCGACCAGACCTTCGGCAAGACCCGCGAGGCGCGCGCCAAGCTCTGGAACCGCGGCGGCCTGACCATCCGTACGACGCTCGACCCGCAGGCACAGGACTCCGTCCAGGCCTCGCTGAAGGAACACGTCTACAAGTCCGACAAGGTCGCCGCGGCCGCCACGCTGGTCGAGCCCGGCACGGGCAAGGTCCTGGCCATGGGTCAGTCGAAGCCGTTCGGCTACGGCAACAACGAGACGGAGTACAACTTCTCGGTCAACCGGGACCTGGGCGGCTCGAACTACGGCTTCCCGACCGGTTCGACGTTCAAGCCGTTCGTGGCGGCGGCCGCGATCGAGGGCGGCAAGCCGGCGACGCAGGAGTACTCGGCGCCGTACAAGATGAACTATCCGAGCCCCGTCCAGCGGTGCAGCAGCAGCCCGTACGTCAACAACAAGAACGAGACGGTCGAGAACGAGAACGAGTCGGAGAAAGGCCCGTACCGCATGAAGGAGGCGATGGCGAAGTCCATCAACACCTACTTCGTGCAGCTCATCTCCGACATCGGTCTGTGCCCGGTGGTGAAGATGACCGACGCGCTGCACGTGGTGCAGGGTGACGGCTCGAAGCTCCCGGAGACCCCGTCGATCGCCCTCGGCTCGATCGGCCTCTCCCCGCTGACCATGGCCGGCGCCTACGCCACCTTCGCGTCCCGCGGCATGTACTGCACGCCCGTCGCCATCGAGTCGATCGTCCAGAAGGTGGGCACCGAGCAGAAGTCGCTCGAGGTGCCCAAGTCCACCTGTTCGCGCGCGATGAGCGAGAAGACCGCCGACACGGTCAACACCCTGCTGCGCGGTGTGGTCGACTCCGGTACCGGCCAGGAGGCGGGCCTGAACGACCGGGAGAGCGCGGGCAAGACGGGTACGACCGACGAGCGCAAGAACGCCTGGTTCGTCGGCTACACCCCCAACATGTCCGGCGCGGTCTGGGTGGGCAGCGCCAAGCAGAACGTCAAGATGACCGGGATCACCATCGGCGGTGTCTACCGCGATCTCGTCTTCGGCGGTCAGGTCCCCGGCCCGATCTGGCGGGACGCCATGGCCGGCGCCCTCGTCGGCAAGGACGCCCCGGACTTCCAGTTGGTCGACATTCCCGACGACCAGGGGGACGGTGGTGACCAGGGAAAAGGCGATCGGGGGGGACGCGACAGGAAAGGGGACAACACGGGGGGACAGACCGGGGGGCTGATCGGCGGACTGACAAACGGGGGAACAAGCCAGGGCGGTGACACCGGCGGCACCATCCCCACCCCGACCTTCTCCCTCCCCGACAACTTCATCGAGGGCCAGACCAACGGTGGCACGCACGGCAACGGCATCGGGGGGCGCCGGGGCTAGCTCCTCGTCGTGACGCGGCGACTGTGAAACGGCGGGGCCGCACCCTCGGTGAGAGGGTGCGGCCCCGCCGTCGTGCACGTATCAGCTGAGGCGGCTGGGCGGCTCAGCCCTGCAGCAGCTTCTTCACCACGGCGGCGACGCGTCCGCCCTCGGCCTGGCCGGCCACCTTCGGGTTCACGATCTTCATCACGGCACCCATGGCCCGCGGCCCCTCGGCGCCGCCCGCCTTCGCCTCCTCGACGGCCTGGGCGACGATCGCGTTCAGTTCGTCGTCGCTGAGCTGCTTCGGCAGGTACGCGGCGAGGACCACGCCCTCCGCCTTCTCCCGCTCGGCCTGCTCGGCGCGGCCGCCCTGCGCGAAGGCCTCGGCCGCCTCACGGCGCTTCTTCGCCTCGCGGGTGATCACCTTCTGCACCTCGTCGTCGGAGAGCTCGCGCTTCTCCTTGCCCGCGACCTCCTCCTTGGTGATCGCGGTGAGCGTCAGCCGGAGCGTCGAGGAGCGGAGCTCGTCGCGCTCCTTGATCGCGGCGTTGAGGTCGTCCTGCAGCTTCGACTTGAGCGTGGTGGTCATGGAGCCGATTGTCTCAGGTACCGGGGCGCGGGCGCCCACCGATTTTGCGGGCGGCCGGTCCTTAGCCCACCGCCGGTCTGACACGATGGTCGTATGCGCGCGCGATACGGAGTACCCCTGGGAATCATGGCGGCAGGCGCCGCCGGAGTGGCCTACGCGGCGGGCTTCGAGGCCCGCTCCTTCCGCCTCCGACGAGTGACGGTCCCGGTCCTCCCACCGGGCATGGGCCCCCTGCGCGTACTCCAGGTCTCCGACATCCACATGGTGCGCGGCCAGCGCAAGAAGCAGCGCTGGCTGCAGTCGCTGGCGGGGCTGCGTCCGGACTTCGTGATCAACACGGGCGACAACCTCTCCGACCCCGAGGGCGTCCCCGAGGTGCTCGACGCGCTCGGCCCGCTGATGGAGTTCCCGGGCGCGTACGTCTTCGGCTCCAACGACTACTACGGCCCGAGGCCCCGCAACCCCGCCCGCTACCTGCTGGAGAAGGCGAGCGGCCGGCACGGCCTGAACGGCAACCCGCCGGCCGTGGGCGTGATCCACAACCCCTGGGAGGACATCAGGGACGGTTTCGACGCGGCGGGCTGGCTGAACCTGACGAACACCCGGGGCGTCCTGAAGGTCGAGGGCGTGTCGATCGAGCTGACCGGCCTGGACGACCCGCACATCAAGCGCGACCGCTACGCGCAGGTGGCGGGCGGGCCCTCCGGCTCGTACGACTTCTCCATGGGCGTCGTCCACGCCCCCTACCTGCGCGTCCTCGACTCCTTCACGGCGGACGACTACCCCCTGGTCCTGGCCGGCCACACCCACGGCGGCCAGCTCTGCATCCCGTTCTACGGCGCCCTGGTCACCAACTGCGACCTGGACACGGACCGCGTGAAGGGCCTGTCCCGGCACACCGCGGAGGGCCGCACATCGTTCCTGCACGTATCGGCGGGCTGCGGCACCAACCGCTACACCCCCATCCGCTTCGCCTGCCCGCCGGAGGCGACGCTGCTGACGCTGGTGGGGCGGGAGTAGGACGCGGGGAGTCGGGGGCGCTCCGGGTGGGCGCCCCCTGACGATGCCGCAAGGACCGTCGCCGGCCGGACCGGCCGCCCCTGAACCCGAACCGGTGGATCACCGCCTAAGCGGGGCCCCTACGAACTCGAATCGCCGGCCCCCTACGACGAACACGAACCCATTCGGACTGCCCCGTATGGCCCCATTCATCCCCTCTGCCTAGCGTGAGGGCATGACCGCCCCGATACCCAGGGACATCCCTGACCTGCCCGCGGTGCCCAGGTCGCCCCTCCTGCTGCCGGCCCCGGTCCCGGCCACGGCGGTGGTGGGCCCGACGCACCGCCCCCTGGCAGCGTTGTTCCGGTTTCTGATCGCCCTCGTGGCAGCCGCCGGCGTCGCCCTGGAACTCCTCCTCGGCACCCCGGCCCGGACCCTGAGCTACTTCAGCGTCCAGGCCAACATCCTGCTGGCCGTCGTCATGCTCTCGTCGGCCTCCAGGGCCTGGCGCACCCGCCGCCCCCTGCCCGCGTCCGTGACCGGCACCGCCCTCCTCTACGCCGTGATCACCGCGCTGACGTACCAGGTACTGCTGGCCCACGCCACACCCGCGTTCACCATGACGGAAGCGGCCCCGCCCCCCGCCCGCTGGCACGCCCAGTGGACAGCGCTCCAGCTCCTCCACACGGTGGCTCCGCTGGCGGCCCTCCTGGACTGGCTGCTGCTCACCCCCGCGGCCCGCCTGCGCCTGCGCCACGCCGCGACCTGGCTCCTCTACCCCCTGGCCTACCTGGCCTTCTACCTCACCCAGGCGGCGCTCCGGTCCCCGTCCACCCCGGCCCGCTACCTCTACCCCTTCCTCGACGCGCAGACCCACGGCTACCGCGACACCCTGGCGAACGCCCTCCTCATCGGCCTCGCCATCTACGCCCTGGCCGTCCTCCTGGTCGCCCTGGACCACGCCCGCCCGACCCCGGTCCGCCACCGCGGCTAAACCGGATTTCGTCTCCGGCCACCAGTGGGCTAAAGTAAACGACGTCGCCGCGCGAAGCAGCGACATCGGGGTGTAGCGCAGCTTGGCAGCGCGCTTCGTTCGGGACGAAGAGGTCGTGGGTTCAAATCCCGCCACCCCGACACAGGTCAGAGGCTCATTCACGTGATCGTGAATGGGCCTCTGTCGTGCTTGGGGGCCAAACAGGGGACCAAAGGCTTTTGATCAAGCCTCGATGGCGGTCGCCTCGCGGCGCCGGGCGAAGATCACGTCCTTGAAGTGCCGCCGCACGTTGGCAGCATCCAGCGGTTCACCGGACCGCGTCGTGAAGACGGCCGGCCGGGCTCCACTCCAGCCCTCGGGGCGCCCTTTGCTGCTTCTGCCACCGCTTGTGTTCTTCGAGGACACCCACCACCTGCTTCGGCAGCGCGATGGTCCGCCTGCTCTTCCTGGTCTTGGTCTCGCCGTGCTTGCGCACCGATCGCCACAACGGCGAAGAATGCACGGGGTTGCCCAACTCGTCCGTATGGCCCCATGCACGGGGAGTCGGACGGACGCGAGTCGAACACGGCACTTAGCGTCTGTCGCGGGCGATCATCAGCGCCGAGGCGGTCCCGTATGTCCATGTCGGGCATCGATCGCTGCCTTCATCCGGAGCACGCCAGCGCACCTCTGGTGTGGCGCATTGCAGGAGGTCTGCATGTCGGGAATCACGGTACGGGGGGCATCGGAGCAGGGAAGCAGGGACCGAAGTCGCGGGAGCACAGGTCCGTGGTGGGTGCTGGTGCGGACCTGGGTGACGGGACTTGCGGTCCTGGCCGGCCTGGCCGTCCCGATCGCCATGGCCACGCCCGCCGCCGCGCAGACCGGCACCTTCACCTACGTCACCAACTTCGGCTCGGACAGCGTGTCGGTGATCGACACCGCCACCAACACCGTCACCGCCACGGTCCCCGTCGGCGACGGCCCCTTCGATGTGGCGGTCACCCCGAACGGCGCCCGCGCCTACGTCGCCAACAACAACTCGGACAACGTGTCCGTCATCGACACCACCACCAACACCGTCACCGCCACCGTCCCCGTCGGCGACAGCCCGCGCGGCGTGGCGATCACCCCCGACGGCACCCGCGCCTACGTCGCCAACCTCGGCTCCGACAACGTGTCCGTCATCGACACCACCACCAACACCGTCATCGCCACCATCCTCGTCGGCAACGGCCCCCGCAGCGTGGCGATCACCCCCGACGGTACCCGCGCCTACGTGGTCAACAACCTCTCGAACGACGTGTCCGTCATCGACACCGCCGCCAACACCGTCATCGCCACCGTCCCCGTCGGCGTCAACCCCATCGGTGTGGCGATCACCCCCGACGGCACCCGCGCCTACGTCACCGACCAAGGCTCGGCCGAAGTGTCCGTGATCGACACCGCCACCAACACCGTCATCGCCACCATCCCCGCCGGCACATCCCCCATCGGTGTGGCGATCACCCCGGACGGCACCCGCGCCTACGTCGCCGACAACGCCGAGGGAAATGTGCGGGTGATCGACACCACCACCAACACCGTCGTCGGGAACCCCATCCCCGTCGGCGTCAGTCCGAACGAGGTGGCGATCACCCCGGACGGCACCCGCGCCTACGTCGCCAACGCCGGCTCCGACAGCGTGTCCGTGATCGACACCACCACCGACACCGTCACCACCACCGTCCTCGTCGGTGATGTCCCCGTGGGCGTGGCGATCGGGACCAGTGCCGCGGAGCGCATCCCGACCACCCTGACCCTCAAGGTGCAGAAGAAGTGGAAGCCGAAGGACTCCCGGGGTGCCGGCGGTGAGGACGGCGTCACCCTCAAAGCCCAGCTGACCGCAGAAGGCCGGCCGCTGGCAGGCAAGGAGATCGAATTCACCACCGACTCCACCGTGCTGTGCACCGACACGACCGACAGCAGGGGCAAGGCCACCTGCAAGGTGCCCGGCAAGCAGCCCAACGAGATCTGCTACACCGCCACCTTCGCCGGCGACGATACCTACGAGCCCTCCACCGCGACCGTCTGCAAGAGCAAGGACCACAAGGACGGCCTCTGGTCAGAACTGGCCGCCCCGAGCGACATCCATGACGATGTCCGCGACCTCGTGCAAAACACCATGGCCTCGGCAGGCCTGACCGGCTGAGACACCCGGACCGGTCCAGGACGCGCTTGACGCCGAAGGAGCCCCCCTCCCGCCCCCGTAGGCCGGTGCGGGGGCGCGGTCTCTACTGTGTTGTGAAGGTAGAGGGACAGTGCGAGGCCGATCACTCCGACCAGGGCGGCCACGGATGGGGGCGAGGGCGCGCTGCTTCACAGCAGCGCGCCATCATGCTTGAAGATCGCGGGCGAGACCCCTCGTCACTTCACGTCGACGAAGTCGCCCGCAGCCTTGGCGGCGGGCGTGGTGCTCGTGCCCGTGAAGTAGTAGCGCCAGTAGCCGTCGGCGGAGGCGGTGACCGTGGTCTTCGCGTTGCCGCTGCCGTCCGTGTTCACGGTCTTCACGGTGCTGTACGTGCTGCTGCCGGACTTGCGGAACTGCAGCTTCACCGGCTGTCCGGCGTAGCCGTGATACAGGTGGTCCTCCCAGTTCGCCCTGCTCAGCTTGCCCGTGACGGTGATCGTCCGGCCCTTGGCGACCGGCTCCGGCGAGGCGTTGACCGTGAGCTTGGAGTAGCGCTGCACGTGGAAGGTGCCGAGATTCGTCCGCTTCGCCGAGTCGCCGTCCTTGGCCTTCGCGTACGCGCCGAAGTGCCAGGTTCCCGCGAAGGCGTTGTAGTGGAGGTCGTACTCGGGAACGACGGTGTATTTCGACGTGCAGGTGACCGTGGTCCCCGTCGTGCACGTGGTTTCGCTGGGCGAGTCCTGGGTCCAGAAGGCGTCGGGGTCGCTCCAGGTGCCGTGATACAGGTACGTCTGCCCGGAGGCTATGCCGGACGGGTCGGAGGCCGTGAACGTGACGTTGAATGTGACCTTGTTCGTCGTGCCGACGGCGACGTCCTTGCCGCCGTTCACCACCACGTTCGAAACGTTGGTGTCCCCCACCACCGTGTCCGCGTGAGCGGTCGGAACGGTGAGGGCCATGAGTGCCAGCGCGCCGGACGTAGCGGCACCGATGGCGAGTTTGCGCATGGGTTCTCTCAAAGGAGGAGGCCTGTCGCCGAGGTAGGCGTTTGGCGAGTGAGCGAACTGTAAGGGATGGCCTCGTCCCACCGGACGCCTGCTCCCCGGCACCTCACCAGTCCCGAGCTGACGGGCCAGCCGATAGCCTGCATTCCCTCCTTGATGTGAGAAGGCGTTTTGGCGAGCTCGATACCTCCCGCGTTGAAGTCGGCTCTCAACGAGCTGCGCCGGGTACGGTCGTCGAGGCCGGCCGAAGAGGACTGGGCGGCTTACGCCGACTGGCGCGACCAGATGGCGGCGGTGCTGGACAGCCTCGCCGGCAACCTGTTGCACGAGGCCGATCGACGGCAGGCACGCGCCGAGGCCGAAGCAGCGAGGGAACAGGCCAGGGCGATCCGAACGCAGGTCAACGGCCCCGTCGGTCGAACGGCGGCGGGGCTCCGCGTCCGTGGTACTCGCCCACTACCGCTCCATTCGGGCGCGGACGGCCTGGGCGGACCATGCGAACGCCGGTGTCAGGTTCTGCGGGGCGGGCCAGCCGTTCATCACTGCGAGCAGCTGGAAGTACCGGTCCCTGCGCGGGTCGTTCACGCTCTCCAGACGGGCCAGCAGCAAGCAGGGCAGCTCGGTGTCGCAGTGTGCCTGCTCGGCCGCGTGGTCCTCGGCCGTCCGCCGCATGCCGGCACGGAAGTCCGGGTCCAGGGCCAGTTCGGCCCACTCCACCCATGCCCGGACCTGCTCGGCCTCGGCGTTGCCGGGTATCTCGGGTGTCATCGAGCGCCTGATCCCCGCGAACGCGGAGCCGGCGCCGAGGCCGCCGAAGGCGGCGACCGGCGGTTCCGCCGCGGACTCAGCCGGGCGGCGTGGCCGGGGGCCGCATGCCGAGCCATTGCTCGCTGCCCCAGGCCTCGAACCGCTCCACCTCGGTGAACCCCAGCTTCGCCGCCAGACGCATCGAGCCGACGTTGGCGCTCTGGGTGGTGAGCACCACCGGCTCGCCGGGGAGCGTGCCGCCGAGCCAGTCGAGTGCCGCCGCGCACGCCTCGGCGGCGTACCCGAATCCCCACGCCCGCGGCAGGAACAGGTAGCCGAGGTCTGCCTTCCCCGCGGCAGCCGGGCGACGGTGTCCCGTTGCCCTCCTGAGCAGGATCTGGCCGATCATCGACCCGTCGAGATCGACGACGAAACTCCCGGGCCACCGCTCGGGCACCTCGGGTGTCTCGCGCTCGAGCTCGTCACGTCGACGGGGACCGCCGAGGTAGGTGTTCACCTCCGGCGAGGCGAGCAGTTCGATGAACGCCGCGCGGTCGCGGGCCTCGGGCTCACGGAGCACGAGCCTCTCGGTCCTGATCGGCTCGGGCGGCCAGGCCATCGGTCCAAGATCTTCCATTTCGTGGACGCTAACAGGTGGTCAGATCGGTCGGCCAGAGGCCAGGGAAGCCGGGTGACGGCGGTTCGCCGCGTCTCCTCCGGTTGCTTCACCGGCCTGCGGCCGACTGCTTTCGGCCCGGGTGACGGCCGGTGGGTTCCGGGGTCTTTGGTGGTCCCCTGTCTTCCCAGCTCTCGTGGCCTGCCATTAATGTTTCGCCGCTGCCGTCGGATGACGATCAAGATGCCGTCCGTTCGCCCCGGAGGAGGGGTCCGGTAGCCATCCATTCACTGTGGGGGCACTTTGAACGCGCGTACGCGTCGCGGATCCGCGGCGCTCACGACCGTCGCCGCGCTCGCGGCCGGTCTCGTCGGCGGGCTTCCGGGCCCGGCGACCGCCGCCACCGGCGACTGGCCCGCTGCCGACGGCAAACTGCTGTACACCGACGTCGGCGGTCACATGGGCTTCGTCAACCCCAACGGGACCTCGTGGTCCCAGTTCTCCCCGTCCGGCAACCAGGGCGCCTGGTCCGCCGACGGCAGCCAGGTCGCCTTCGTGAACTCCGACCACATCCGCACGGCGTGGGCCGACTCGGAGGACACCGGCCTCGACATCCCCATGCCGGCGGGCAGCGGCTGGCATCCGGCCGACCCGACGTTCTGGTACGGCGGCGGCGACATCGTCTTCAAGGCCGAAGGCCGGCTGCGGGTGACCGCGGCCGACGGCACGCGCACGCCCCGGGCGCTGTTCGGCACCGACGTCGACGGCTGCGACTCCAAGCCGAGCGGTTCGGCCGACGGCATGCTGGCCTTCGTACGCACCGGCACCAGTTGCACCACCACCGGTACGCCGGCGGTGTGGGTCTACAACGGCCGTACCGGCAAGTTCCTCAAGCTGGCCGACGACGCCAGGGAGTCGAGCATCTCCCCGGACGGCCGGTCGGTGGCCTTCACCCGGTCGGTCGGCGGGCACAAGCAGGTGTTCACGGTCGGGACCGACGGCACCGGGCTGACCCAGGTCACCACGGACGCCACCGACCACAACCGGCCCGCCTGGTCCCCGCAGGGCGACCGGATCGCGTACGACGTCTACGTCACCGGCAACCCGGACGTCCCCCAGGGCCCGCAGGTGTGGATCCACGACCTCGGCACGGGCACGCAGACGCAGGTCCCCCAGGGCGACGGCACCGACGTGGCCTGGCAGCCGCTCCGGGACAACGCCATCTCCCGGGTCTACGGCTCCGACACCTACGACACCAACATCGCCTCGTCCAAGTGGACCTGGAACACGGTCGGCAAGAGCACGCCCGGCCTGGCGAACGCGGGCGCGGCCGTCCTCATCAGCAAGTCGGACTCGGCGTACGCCACAACCGCGGCCTCGCTGGCCGGCAAGAAGCGCGGGCCGGTGCTGATGACCTCGGGCACGGCTCTGGACTCCACGGTGCAGACCGAGCTGAAGCGCATGCTGCCCAAGGGCAAGACCGTGTACCTCGTCGGCGGCACCAAGGTGCTCAGCGGTTCGGTGGCGTCGAAGGTGACTTCGCTCGGCTACGTCGCCAAGCGGCTGTCCGACGTCTCGCGCTACTCCACCTCGGTGGCCGTGGCCAAGACGATCACCAGCGCGCCGAAGTACGTCTTCCTGGCCACCGGTACCGACTACCACAACGCCCTCGCGGCCAGCTCCGCCGCGGGCTCCATGGGCGGTTCGGGCAGCGCGGTCGTGCTGCTGACCGAGGGCTCGACCATGACGGCGTCCGTCTACGGCTACCTCGACAAGTACAACCCCGGCACCACGAAGATCATCACGGTGGGGACCGACGCGGAGTCGGCGCTGACCAGGGCGTACAACGCCGGCAGGATGCCGCACTGGCCCAGCAAGTACAGCTACTACCGGGTCGCCGGCGGCAGCCCGCAGTCGAACGCCATGCAGCTCGCCGGCCTGTGGTGGTCGCTGCCCCAGAACGCCGCGGTGGCCTCCGTGAACAGTTGGCGTGGCGGTGTCTCCGCGGCGTCGGCGATGACCACGTACGGTCCGCTGCTGTGGACCGACGTCACGTCGCTGTCGTACGACACCAAGCGGTACCTGATGCGGATGTCGTCGAGCGTGAACCACGTGGCCGTCTTCGGCGGCACCGGCTCCGTCGACACGGCCGTCATCCCGAAGATCGGCGCGGCCATCGGCGTGGGCGGCCACTACGCCTACACCGCGTACTACAAGGGAGCGGCCCCGCAGGCACCGGCCGCCCAGGCGCAGTCCGCCGGCGCCGGGAAGCCCGCGGTCCAGCCGGACCTGGCACCTCTGCGGGTGACGGCCCAGCGCTGACCGCCCGGCCCGGACCGCCACCGCGGCGGTCCGGGCCGAGCCGCCCTGCGTACCGGCCGGGAGCTCGCGGACGGTGGCGGCCGCAGGGACGGGAACCGGGAGCGTGGCTAGCGGACGTCCACGAAGTCGCCTGCCGCGCTGACGGCCGGCGTCGTCGCCGTGCCCGCGAAGCTGTAGCGGAAGTAACCGTCGGTGGAGGCGGTGACCGTTGTCCTGAGGTTGCCCGTCGAGTCGGACGTGAGGGTCTTCAGCGTGGTGTACGTGCTGCTGCCCTTCTTGCGGAACTGCAGCTTCACCGGCTGGTTCGTGTAGCCGTGGTACTCGTTGTCCTCCCAGTTGGCGCGGGAGAGCTTGCCGGTGACCGTGACGGTCCGGCCCTTCTTCACCGGTTCCGGCGAGGCGTTGACCGTCAGCTTCGAGTAGCGCTGCACTTTGAACGTGGTGGCCGCGTCCCGGTGGATGTAGTCGTAGTCGTTGGCGGAGACGAGCGTGCCGAGGTTCCAGGTGGCCGCCGCGTTGTTGTCGACGAAGCCGGTCGACGCCTGCGGGTCGAACGTCAGCGTGCCCGTGCAGGTCGACGTGGTGGCGCTCGCCTTGACGCACGTGATCTCGTCGTCCCAGATCTGGGCGAAGTTCGGCTTCGGGCCCGAGGCGCTGATGTACGTGGTCTCGGCGATGCCCGAGTCGTCCGACGCGGTCACGGTGACCTTGGCGGACACCACCTTGGTGGTACCGACGACGACCGGCTTGCCGCCGTTGACGACGACCTTGTCGATCGTGATGTCGCCCTTGCCGCCGTCGTCCGCCTGGGCGGTGGTGGCGCAGATCGCGGTGGTGACCAGCGCGACGCTGGTGCCGAGCAGGGCGAAGCGCGTGGCTTTACGCATGGATGTCCCCCCACGGGATGGTGATCGATCAAGGGGAGCGTATTGCGTCGTCCGGTGGTTCACCACGTCGTTCCGGCGTTTCGGCGCCCGCACCCGGCAGGCGGGTCTCAGGCCGTCGGGGAGACGGCGAGGCCGGCGAGGAGGGCGCGGACCCGACGCTCCGTCTCGTCGCGGATCGGCCGGACGGCCTCGACGCCCTGGCCCGCGGGATCGGGGAGCCGCCAGTCCAGGTAGCGCTTTCCGGGGAAGACCGGGCAGGTGTCACCGCAGCCCATGGTGATCACCACGTCGGAGAGGCGTACGGCGTCCGTGGTGAGGATCTTCGGGGTCTCGGCGGAGATGTCGATCCCCACCTCCTTCATGGCCTCGACGACGGCCGGGTTCACGGTGCCGGCGGGTGCGGAGCCGGCCGAGCGGACCTCGACCCGGTCACCGGCGAGGTGGCTGAGGAAGGCCGCGCCCATCTGGGAGCGGCCGGCGTTGTGGACACAGACGAACAGCACCGAGGGGCGCGGGGTGGGGGCGCTCATGGCCTGGGGTCCTTCTCGGAGGCGGGACGGGGACGGGTGTGAAGGGAGTGGACCGGCTCAGGGGGAAGCCGGTTCGGGCTCGCCGTGCGCGAGGGGGCCCGGGTCCGCGACCTGCGCCGGACGGTCGCGGAGCACGGCCTTTTTTGACGCTGGGCCGGGACGGCCGTGGACGACCGCGACGGCGCCCAGGCCGACCACCGTTCCCAGGAGCTGGGCGGCGATGAACGGCGGTACGGAGGCGGGGGCGATGCCGGCGAAGGTGTCGGTGAAGGCGCGGCCGATGGTGACCGCCGGGTTCGCGAAGGAGGTGGAGGAGGTGAACCAGTAGGCCGCCCCGATGTACGAGGCCACCGCGACCGGCGCCAGAGCGGCGCGGGCGGTGCGGTCGAGGCCGAGGATCAGGGCGATCAGTCCGGCGGTCGCCACGACCTCGCCGAGCAGCAGGTGGCCGGCGGAGCGGTCGTGGGCGGAGAAGCGCACCAGCGGCTCGGCGAACATCGCGTCGGCCAGGGCGGCACCGCAGACCGCACCCGCGATCTGCGCGGGAACGTACGCGGCGACGTCCCGCGCGGCGAGGCCGTCCGGGGCTCGGCGGCCGGTGAACCAGACGGCCAGGGTCACCGCGGGATTGAAGTGCGCGCCGGACACCGGGCCGAACAGGGTGATCAGCACGCCCAGACCGAACACGGTGGCAAGGGAGTCGGCCAGGAGCCGCACCCCGGCGTCGTGGGAGAGCCCGGTGGCCTGGATGCCGGAGCCGACGACGACCGTGACGAGCAGCGCGGTGCCCACGGCCTCGGCCGCGGCGCGGCGGCCGAGCGGCGGGGTCACGTGGTGGCTCCCGCCGTCTCGGGGGTGGTCAGGAACGTCGCGAGCCGGGCGAGGGCGCCGGGGAGGACCCAGTAGTAGACCCAGGTTCCCCGGCGCTCGCAGTCGATGAGGCCGGCCTGCCGGAGCAGTTTGAGGTGGTGGGAGATCGTCGGCTGGGAGAGCTCGAAGGCCGGTGTCATCTCGCACACGCAGACTTCGCCGCCGTCGCGGGAGGCGATCATCGACAGCAGCCGGAGACGGACCGGATCGCCGAGGGCCTTGAACACCTTCGCCAGTTCGGCCGCCCGCTCGTCGCCCAACGGCGCGGACGCCACGCCCCGGCAGCAGCCGGCGTCCTGCCCGATCACCTCAAGCTCTTGTTTCGACATACCTCTATGTTGACGTATATCGAATCAGGGCGCAAGGTTGCATCGACAGACATCGATACAGGCTCTTCGAAGTCATGCAGGAAGTCATGGGGGAAGTCATGGAGGAAGCCATGCGTGAGCAGTCCACGGACCTGCGGGAAACCGTCCGCCGGCGATACGCGGCCGCGGCCGCGGAGGTCACCGGCGGCGGGACCGGCTGTTGCGGGCCGCAGCCGGTCGAGGTCGACGAGAACTTCGGCTCGGCCCTCTACGCCGCCGACGAGCGCGACGCCCTTCCCGCCGAGGCCGTCGCCGCGTCCCTCGGCTGCGGCAACCCGACCGCGGTCGCCGAACTCCGCGACGGCGAGCGCGTCCTCGACCTCGGCTCCGGCGGCGGCATCGACGTCCTGCTCTCCGCGCGCCGCGTCGGCCCGGCCGGCAAGGCGTACGGGCTGGACATGACCGAGGAGATGCTCGCCCTGGCCCTGGCCAACGCCGAGAAGGCGGGCGCCACCAACGTGGAGTTCCTCAAGGGCACCATCGAGGCCGTCCCGCTGCCCGCGGGCACCATCGACGTGGTCATCTCCAACTGCGTGATCAACCTGTCCGTCGACAAGCCGGCCGTCTTCGCCGAGACCTTCCGCGTGCTGCGGCCCGGCGGCCGGCTCGGCATCTCCGACGTCGTCGCCGACGACTCCCTCACCCCGGCCCAGCGGGCCGAACGCGGCGACTACGTCGGCTGCATCGCGGGCGCGCTCTCCTTCGCCGAGTACCGGACGGGCCTGGAGGCCGCCGGCTTCGCGGACATCGAGATCACCCCGGCCCACGCGGTCGCCGACGGCATGCACTCCGCCATCGTCCGGGCCCGTAAGCCGGTGTCCTCCGAGGCGGCCGCGGGTGCCGTCACGCCGGCCGGCACCTGTTGCGGCGTCACCTCCTGCTGCACGGAGACCGAAACGGCGGCCGACCCGGCTCTCGGCGTGTCCGAGGCCAAGTCGGCGTCGGGATGCGGTTGCCGGGACTGACGCCGAGCGAACCGGCCGCTGAACGCGGCCGGTTCAGCCGTCCGTGTGGCACGATCGCCGATGTGGAGTGGGGGAGTCTGGTGGGGACCGGGTTGGGGGCCGTGCTCGGCGTAGGCGCCACGCTGGCCGGCGAGCACGTACGGTGGCGGCGCGCCAGCAGGGAGACGAGGCTGCGGGACCGGCAGACCGCTTACGTGGACTGTCTCGTGGCCTTCCGCCGGGCGCACGAGGCCATGCGGCTGGCCGCGGACGAGGATCACGCGAGCCCGCAGGTCAGGGGTAGCAGGATCAGGCAGGCGTTCCAGGCGTCCGGGTGCGACGAGGCCCGGGAGCGGCTGATACTGACGGCGACCGAGGACGTGGCCACGGCGATCGACGCGTCGTACCACTCGCTGCGCGAGGTCCGTGAGGTACTCGCCTCGGGTCGCGACATCACATCGGCGGACTATCACGCCGCCCGGCAGGCACACGGCGACGCGACCCGCGCGGCCCGTGTCGTCCTGCGGCGCGACCTGAGCAGCCAGGAAGCCTGACCCGCCCACCGCACCCCGGGAACCCCGCCGCCGGTTTCTACGTTGCTGTAGAAGATGCGGTCGCCCTTCCTGGTGGCCGCAACGCCTTCTATCGCATGTGGAGTTGGTTGGCATGGCCCTGTGGGATCGCGTCAAGGAGTCCGCGTCTCAGATGCAGACCCAGTTGGTGGCGAAGAAGAACGACCTCAAGAGCGGCGCCTTCCGCGACGCGAGCATGGCCATGTGCGCGCTGGTCGCGGCTGCCGACGGGACCGTCGATCCCTCCGAGCGGCAGCGCGTGGCCCAGCTCATCGGCACCAACGAGGTGCTGCAGAACTTCCCCGCCGACGATCTGCGCCGGCGCTTCGAGGACAACCTGAACAAGCTCACCGCCGACTTCGCCTTCGGCAAGGTGAGCGTCATGCAGGAGATCGCCAAGGCGAAGAAGAAGCCCGCCGAGGCCCGTGCGGTGATCCAGATCGGCATCGTCATCGGCGGTGCCGACGGCGACTTCGACAAGGACGAGCAGGCCGTCGTGCGGGAGGCGTGCTACGCGCTCGATCTGCCGCCGCACGAGTTCGACCTCTGACTGAACGGATCTGAAGGCGGCGGCGCCCGGTCCCTCAGAGGGGCGTCGCCGCCTTCAGGACGAGGTACATCGTCACGGCCGAGTTCGCCGACGACATGGCGGACACGGCCGTGCCCACCGCCGCGCCCCAGGCCGCCAGGCCCACCGAGGTGAACGCCGGCGGCCAGTGGCGCCCCGCCGGGGCCGGTGCGAGCAGCGCCGCCACCCGGCGCGGGACGGGCCCCGGCGCGGCCAGGCACGGCAGCGTCGCGGCCGGGGCGCGGTGCGAGGACAGGGCCGCCCTGCCGATGGCGCGGGCCACCGTCCGGCGGCTGCCGACCGCGCGGGCCGCCTCCTCGTCCGCCCACCGTTCCGCCGTGTACGACACCGCCGTGCGCAGCGGGCGCAGGAACGGGTTGGCGCACGCCGCCAGGTGGACGGCGAGGAGGAGGCGGTGGTGCCGGGCGGCGAGGTGGGCGCGCTCGTGGGCGAACAGGGCCCTGCGCTCACCGGGCCCGCGGAGACGGTCCAGCAGGGCCGTCGTCACCACCACGCGGTCCCCGCGTCCGCGTCCACCGGGCAGCGCGTACGCGTACGCCGCCTCGTCGCGGAGTACGGCCACCCCGGTGCCCCGGAGGCCGGCCAGGGCCCGGTGCGCGCGGCGCCGGGTGCGGGCATGGCGCCACAGGGCCCGGCCGCAGGCCGCGACCACCGAGCACAGGGCCGGGATCGCCGCCTTCCCGGCGATCGCGTCGTACGGCACCGCGGCACGCACCTCGGGGTCGGACCACGCGTCCGGCAGCGGGTTGCCGGGGAGTTGGGCGGTGCCGACCACCATCACCAGGCCCAGGCACACGGTGCTGCACACCGCCATCACCGCCGCCACACCGGTCAGCAGCCGCGTGGCGCCACGGGGATGCAGGTGCTGTTCGGCCAGGCGCGCGACCGGCCACGCCGTCAACGGCAGCACCAGCGGCAGGAAGACGAAGACTCCCATCAGAAGACTCCCCTCATAAGGCCTCCATCGGGCCTCAGTCGTCCCCCAGCAGGTCTTCTCCCAGCAGTTCGCGCAGCAGCCGCTCGTCCTCCGGGCCGAGGCCGGTGACGAAGCTGGCCAGTACGGCCTGCCGGTCGCCGCCGGCGTCCAGCACCTTGCGCATCTTCCGCGCGGCCAGGTCCGCCTCGTCCGACACCGGCGTCCAGGCGAAGGACCGGCCCGCCCGCTCCCTGGTGACCGCGCCCTTGGCCAGCAGCCGGGTGAGTATCGTGACCACCGTCGTGTAGGCGAGGTCGCCGCCCAGGCGATCCTGCACCCAGCCGGCCGTCGCGGGCCCGCCCGCCTCCCGCAGCGCCGACAGGACCTGCGCCTCCAGCTCGCCCTGCCCGCGCCGGGAACGCCGCCGGTCAGCCGTCACACCCTGTCTCCCTTCCGCTGTCCCACATGTCATGGGCGGTACATCGTAGGGACACGCCGGGGCGCACCCGTGCCGTGGTCAGGGTCTGCCCGCCCGGCGCAGGGCTTCCTCGGCACCGTCGGCCATGGCGCCCACCAGGCCGGCCGCGGGGGGCAGGTCCGTGACGAGGTCGACGGCTTCGCCCGCCCACACCGGCAGCGGTGGCACCACGCCCCGCGCCACGTCGTCCTGGTAGTCCTGCCGGGCCCGCGCGTCCGCGGCGAGCTCCGGTTCCCGGTCGCGCCACCGGTCCAGATACGGGTGCCCCAGGGTGCGGGCGGTGTACCGGGAGGGCCAGCGGGAGCCACGGACGATGTCCAGTACCCGGCTGCGCTCGGTGTCCTCCCCGCGCCCGTCGACGAGCGCGGCGGAGACCGAGGGGTGGACCAGCGCCTCGGCCGTGGCCTGGAAGCGGGTGCCGATCAGCGCCCCGGCGGCCCCGAGGGCCAGGACGGCCGCCAGTCCGCGGCCGTCGGCGATCCCGCCCGCCGCGAGCACCGGCACCGGCCCCGCCAGGTCCACCACCAGCGGTACGAACGGCAGGGTGGAGCGCCCGTGCCGGGCCCCGTGCCCGCCGCTCTCGGTGCCCTGCGCCACGATGACGTCGGCGCCCAGGTCCACCGCCTGCCGGGCCTCCTCCATGTCGGTGACCTGCACGATGAGTGCGGCGCCCGCCCGCCGTACGGACTCGGCGTACGCGCTCGGGTTCCCGAAGGAGAACATCACCGCCCTGGGCCGGTGCTCCAGTACCCGTTCGACCGCACGGGCGTCGATCCGCCAGGTCAGCAAGCCGACGCCCCAGGGCTGAGCGGTGCCCCGCCGGATCAGGGGCACCTCACGGGCCAGCCAGTCCGGATCGCCGTCGCCGGAGCCGAGCAGCCCGAGCCCACCGCCCCGCGAGACCGCCGCCGTCAGCGCGCCCCCGGCGGATCCGCCCATGGGCGCCAGCGCGATCGGGTGCCGTACACCGAACAACTTCGTGAACGCCGTCGACAACGCCATGGCCGCCATCATCGTCCCACGCGAGCGCATGGGACATCCCCCGCACCGGCCGGCATCTCCACCTCCGCCCAGACCGTCTTGCCCACGGGGTGCCGGGATGTCCAGCCCCAGCGTGCGGCCAGGGCGTCCACGAGGAGCAGGCCGCGGCCCGACTCGCCCTCCGGGTACGAGGAAGGCGGGGCGGAAGGCGGTCGTTTCGCGGTGGCGGCGTCGGACACCTCGATCCGCACCAGGGCCGAAGCCGCGTCGAGGTCGAGACGGAGCCGGAAGTCGTGGCCCATGACGCGGCCGTGCTGGACGGCGTTCGCGGTGAGTTCGCCGACGACGAGGGCGACCGCGCACGACGTGTCCGAGGCCGGCGGGTACCCCCACTCCTCCATGCGCCGCACGCTCATGCGCCGGGCGAGACGCGCGCCGCGGGGTGTCGACGCGAACTGCGCCGTGAGCACGAGCCGCGGGTCCTCGGCCGAGGTGGTCGTTCCTGTCAGCACGCCGTGTCCGTCCTTGCCTGTCGAGCCGTCGGACGCCCCGAGCCGTACGCGAGTCGTCACGTTCCGTACTCAAGGTTGGCCGGGCGGCCCTACGCTCGGAAGGGGACGCAGCCTTACTTTTCGGCTCGTAAGGAACGGAAGTGACGCCTTGGCCAACGGAATCGACCCCAGTACGTCGATGGCGGCGCTCTTCGGCGCACGGGTACGCAGACTCCGTACGGCGGCCGGGCTGACCCAGGCCGAACTGGGCGCGGTGACGCACGTGGTGAGCACCCGCATCACGCAGATCGAACGGGCCTCCGGGGCGAAGCCGACGCTGGAGCTGGCACGAGCGCTGGACGCCGCGCTGGGCGGGGACGATCTGCTGGTCGAACTGTGGCCCTACGTCTATCGGGAGGCGTTTCCGGACTGGTCGAGGGCGTTCATGGCCCACTCGGAACGGGCGGTGTCGATCGGGCAGTACGCGGCGCATGTGGTGCCGGGCCTGCTCCAGACGGAGGCGTACGCGCGTGCCGTCCTCAGCGTCGGCATGACGCTCAGCAGTCAGGAGCAGTTGGAGGAGCGGCTCACCGCGCGCCTCGGTCGCCAGGAGCGGCTCCGCTCGGCCGACCGGCCCCGGTTGTGGGTTGTTCTCGACGAGGCGGTGCTGAGGCGTCCGGTCGGGGGCCGTGACGTGATGCGCGAGCAACTGGAGCGACTGCTTGGGACCGCGGCGGAACCGCACATCACTCTGCAGGTGCTGCCGTTCGACCAGGGGCCCACGACGCGATGGGCGGCTCGCTGACGCTCCTCGAGCTGCCGGACGGTTCGGAGGCGGCGTACACGGAGGGCGCACACCACGGCCAACTCGTCGAGGAACCGGACGAGATCAGGCGGCTCGCACTCACTTACGATCGGCTACGGGCAGCAGCCCTGCCCCCGCTCATGTCGCTCGACATGATCCGATCCGTGTTGGAGGGCAGCCACCGTGGAGCGAAGGTTCCGTCCCGAACCGAACGGCGCCGTGTGGCGCAGGAGCAGTTACAGCAATCAGGAGGGCGGAGACTGCGTCGAGGTCGCTGACGGACTCCCCGGCGTCGTCCCGGTCCGCGACAGCAAGGTCCCGCACGGGCCCGCGCTGACCTTCGATGCCGCCTCCTGGGCCGCTTTCATAAGTGAGTTGAAGACCGGCCGACACCGGGGATGAGTGCGCCGGGTCCCGGGCGGCGGCGGTGCTCCGGGGGCGCCGGGTCCTCGTTCGCGAGGGTCCGGCGGGCCGCCGTTCTCCGGAAAGAACCGGGGGAAAGAACCACCCGCCCACCCGCCCTCCCCGCCATTCACCCGTCCGGGTGACCAGCTTGCAAGGGTGGGATACGGACGGTTACGTTCACCGCGACAACCGCAAACAGATACGGCCCCCGGCCGGGACTGGCATCCCGATCGAGGGCCTGACCGATCAGGAAGTAAGCCCCTTCCCGATGGCTGACTCGCAGTCTAACGCGCGCCTGCGCGCCGACGCCGGAGCTCCGACCTCCGGCGTGATTCACGTACGCACCCGGCTCACCGCCGACATCACCGTGCTCTCCAACGCCCTCGCACAGCGGCGCGGCAGCGCGGTCACGATCGGCGTCGCGGCCTACATCCTCTCGCTGCCCGACGGCTCCCCCGTGAGCATCGCCGCCCTGTGCGAGCACTTCACCGAGGGCGAGATCCTGATCTCGCGGGCACTGAGGGAGCTCGAAGCGGCCGGCTATCTGGAACGGCGGCGCGAGCGGCTGTCCTCCGGGCAGATCCGCACCCGGACGTATCTGTACGACGTTCCCGGCGGTGCTCCGGGCCCCGACGGGCCACCCGAGCCGCCCGCAGGGCCGCCCCGGCCCCCGAAGCCGCGTCGTCAGCCGATCCGGCCGCGCCCCGCGCAGTCACGGGCCGAGTCCACAGCCGCCTCGGCCGAACGGCCGTCCCAGGCGTCCCCGGCGTCACCGGCCGGGACCGAGACCGAGGCACAGGCTCCGGCCCCGGCTCTGCGGGCCGACACCGAGGCCGAGGCACAGGCTCCGGCCCCGCTCGCGGACGCCGATCCGCGGGCCGTCGCCGTGCTCGCCGCGCTGCGCCGGGTCGATCCCCGGCTGGTGCTCTCGGGGCGGGAGGCCGCGCGGCTCGCCCCGGCCGTCGCCGATTGGCTGGCGGCGGGGCTCGACTCCGCCCAGATCACCGGGTTGCTCACGGCGGGGCTTCCCGGCAGCCTGCGGGCCCGGCCGGCCCACATCCTCGCCTTCCGCCTCCGCGAGACACCCCTGCCCGCCCCGCCCGAGCCGCCACATCCCGTGGTCCGCCCACCCGCCCAGCCGCTACAGAACTGCGACGGCTGCGACCGCGCCTTCCGCGCCCCGGTCCCCGGCCACTGCCGCGACTGCCGGCCCGGAGGCCTGTTGAGCAGGGCGTGCTGAGCCCGTCGGCCGGGTGCGCGCATGGGCGCGGCCGGCGCACTCCTCAGCCGAACATCCCCGGCTCGTAGTCGCCGGCCGGCTGCTGGACGATGACGTTCATGCGGTTGTAGGTGTTGATCAGGGCGATCAGGCAGACCAGGGCGCCGAGCTGGTCCTCGTCGTAGTGCTTGGCCGCGTCGGCCCAGGCCTCGTCGCTGACGCCGCCGGCCGCGTCGGCGATGCGGGTGCCCTGCTCGACCAGCTCCAGCGCGGCGCGCTCGGCGTCGGTGAAGACCTTCGCCTCCCTCCAGGCGGCGACCAGGTTGAGGCGGATCGCGGTCTCCCCCGCGTGCGCGGCGTCCTTGCTGTGCATGTCGGTGCAGAAGCCGCAGCCGTTGATCTGGCTGGCACGCAGCTTCACCAGTTCCTGCGTGGCGAGCGGCAGCGTCGAGTCCGACAGGACCTTCCCGGCCGAGTTGATGTAGCGGAAGAACTTGCCGGCGACCGGGTTGGCGAAGAGGTTCAAGCGAGCGTCCATGACGTCCTCCTGTGCGGTTGCTGTTGGCTACACCTCATTGACGGAGTGGGCCGGAGAGATGTGACAGCAACGGTTGTGACCTGGCTCACTTCAGGCGAGCGAGGTGCGGAGACCGGCGATCCCGGGTCGGTCATGGATCCGCAGGAAATGTGTGCAGGAGCGCCACACAGACCGCACACAGTCTGCGGAACGCCTCGTTACCGTTGCCGCTCGATCTCCCGTACGAACGTGAACTGGCCCCGGCCGTGGCCGCAGGCGCCGCCGACTCAGGAAGACCGTAAATGGACTACTGCTCCTCGTGCCGTCGGCATCTGAACGGCGCCCTGGTGTGTCCCGGGTGCGGCGCCTACGCCCCTGACATCGCTCCGCCGGTGGCGGTGGGCACGCCGCGTGCGACGCCGGGCATACCGACGGCGGGGGCGGAGACGCACCCGTTCGACGCGTTCGGCACCGGTGACTGGTACGACGACTCCCTCGACGCCGCCGAAGAGCCAGTGCCGGCCGGTACGGGCGGAGCGCCCCGGTTCCAGCCGTCCGGCGAGGTGGCGGTTCGTCCTGCCGCTTCGCAGGGCCGGGCGGCCCGGCGGCGGCAGCTCGTGCGCTGGAAGAAGAACAAGCGCCGGGCGGCGGTCGCCACCGCCTTCGCGATCGTCGGCGGCGGGCTCACGCTGGCCTCCATGGACCGGCAGTCCGGCGACCGGGCCCAGGCGGCCTCGGCGTCCGACAACCACAGCATGGGCGTAGCGGAGCGGCAGACCGCCGCCGAGTCCCGGCCCGACGTGGCACCGCCCACCGGCCGTCACCGGGCTCCGCGCCCTGCGCACACCCCGGCGGCACCCGCACACGCCGACTCCCATCGCTCCGCGTCCGGCGGGCAGGGCCGGCACACGATGGCCGCCTCGACGCGGACCACCGCGCCGAGCCGACCGGACGCCGCCGCCTCGCCGCTTCCGGCCGTGACCCGGGCCGTGACACAGACCGTCGGATCGGTGTCCGGGTCCGGATCCGGTGCTCGGACCGGGTCGGGGTCCGGTTCCGGTTCCGGGTCCGGTTCCGGGAGCACCGGTTCGACGGCGCAGACGCCGGCCACTTCGGCGCCCGCGAACGGCGGGGGCACCGGCTCGGGGACGTCCGCGACGAGTCCCTCGCCTGCGGCCACCTCGCCCTCCCAGCTCTGCCTGCTCGTGGTGTGCCTCGGCTGACCTGAGTTCATCCGGTTGCTGGAACCACCTATCGGCATGAGGCAGTCTTCTTCCTCGTGGCGAGCGTTCCGAACCAAGGTGGGCCCGGCTCCGGGACGGCGACGATGGTGGTGTGCGGTGACGACGCTCTCGCACACCGGCTGACCGCCGAGTTGCGCACCTTCCACGGCGAGCAGGTCACCCTCGTCGTGCCGCCGAGCGAGCGCCTGGCCCGGCCCCCGGTGGTCGGGCGGGCGCGTGCCGCCTCGGTCGCGCTGCTCGACCGGATGGTCAGTGCCGCCGTCGGACGGGCCGGCAGCGGCATCGGCGGGTTCGCCGGGACCGGCGGGAACGCACAAGGCGTCGACGGCGTAAGGGTGTTGGAGGCCGTCGACGTCACCGAAGCCGTACTGACCGAGGCCGGGGTGGAGCAGGCCTCGGCGCTGGCGCTCGTGTACGACGACGACGAGACCAACATCCGGGCCGCGCTGACCGCCCGCCGGCTCAACCCGCGCCTCCGGCTCGTCCTGCGGCTGTACAACCGCAGGCTGGGCCAGCACATCGAGGAACTCCTCGACCAAGCGGCCACGTTGGCCTCCGGCGAGGGACCCGACGGCGGGCCGGACGCCTCCACGACCGTGCTGTCCGACGCCGACACCGCCGCGCCCGCGCTGGCCGCGGCCGCCGTCGCCGGCACCACCAAGGTCGTCCAGGCCGGCGGACTGCTGCTGCGGTCCGTCGAACGGCCGCCGGCCCGGGGCGGACAACTCCCGGACCAGGGGCTGTGCACACTGGCGCTGCTCTCCGCGAACGGCGGCGGGCCCGGTGGAACGGCGCGGGCCGACGGGAACGGGCACGGCGGGGAGCAGGAGCCCCGGCTGCTGCCGGACGACGACGAGGTGCGGCTCGCCCGCGGACGGTCCGCCCTGGTGCTGGAGCAGGTGTCGGCCGTCGGCGGGGCCGCGCCGGACGCGGCGGGACGTGGTGTCGGGGTGGGCGGCGGGGTCGTACCGCCGCTCGCCTCCCTCTTCTCGCGGCGGCTGCGCTGGTCGCTGGCCGGGCTGGTGGCGTGTGTGGTCGCGCTCGCCGTCGCGCTGTGGGTGGTCACCGACATCGGTGCCCTGCCGGCCTTCTATCTGACGCTGCTGGACCTGTTCGCCATCGACGATCCCGCGATCGGGGCGTCGCTGGGACGTCAGGTCCTCCAACTCCTGTCCGGGCTCGTCGGGTTGCTGCTTCTGCCGGTGTTGCTGGCGGCCGTGCTCGAAGCGCTGGGCACCTTCCGGAGCGCCTCCGCGCTGCGGAAGCCGCCGCGCGGGCTCGGCGGGCATGTGGTGCTGCTGGGGCTGGGGAAGATCGGTACGCGGGTGCTGACCCGGCTGCGGGAACTGAACGTCCCGGTGGTGTGCGTCGAGGCCGACCCGGAGGCGCGGGGGCTGGCGACGGCCCGGCGGCTGCGGGTGCCGGTGGTGCTGGGGGACGTGACGCAGGAAGGGGTGCTGGAGGCGGCCAAGATCCACCGCGCGTACGCGCTGCTCGCGGTGACCAGCGCGGACACGACCAATCTGGAGGCCGCGCTGTACGCCCGGTCGGTGCGGCCGGATGTCCGGGTGGTGCTGCGGCTGTTCGACGACGACTTCGCGACGGCGGTGTACCGGACGCTGCGGGCCGCGCATCCCGGTGCGCCGACGCGGAGCCGGAGTGTGTCGCACCTGTCGGCGCCCGCGTTCGCCGGGGCGATGCTGGGGCGGCAGGTGCTGGGGGCTCTGCCGGTGGAGCGGAGAGTGCTGCTGTTCGCCTCGGTGTCGGTGGCCGGGCATGCGGAGTTGGAGGGGCGGACGGTGGGGGCGGCGTTCCGGGGCGGGGCGTGGCGGGTGCTGGCGGTGGAGGGGCAGGTGGATGTGGGCCCGGAGTATGTGCTGCGGGCTGGTGACCGGGTTGTCGTCGCCGCTACTCGCCGGGGGCTGGCAGAGTTGGGGTGAGCGCCCAGGGGGCTCCGCCCCCTGGACCCCGGGCCCTCGCCCACCACACCCACCCGTCTCGGCCGGCTGAGAAGGGCCTGGTCCCTGCCGGAGGGGAGAAGGACCCTCGGTTCAGCCGAGGTGGGTGGGTGCGTGGGTGGTCGGTCGGTTGAGAAGGGCCCGGGCCCTGCCGGAAGGGAGGACCCTCGGTTCAGCCGACACGGGTGGTTGGGTGGTCGGCCGGCTGAGAAGGGCCCCGACCCCGCCGGAAGGGAGAGGACCCCTCGGTAGCCGACGTGGTCGGGTGCGTGGGGTCAGGCGTGGTTCAGGTGTTTGTCGGCGTAGGCCAGTTCCAGGGTCACCTGCTTGATTCGCTCGTCGACCACCAGGGAGCCGTGGCCCGCGTCGTAGCGGTAGACCTCGTGCGGCGCGTCGCGGGCCTGGAGGCGCTGTACGTAGTTGTCGATCTGGCGGATGGGGCAGCGGGGGTCGTTGACGCCCGCCGAGATGTACACCGGGGCCTTGACCTGGTCGACGTAGGTCAGCGGGGAGGACGCCTCGAAGCGGTCCGGGACCTCCTCCGGGGTGCCGCCCAGCAGGGTGCGGTCCATGGCCTTCAGGGCTTCCATCTCGTCGTGGTACGCCGTGACGTAGTCCGCGACCGGCACCACCGCGATGCCCACCGCCCACGCCTCCGGCTGGGTGCCGAGGCCGAGGAGGGTGAGGTAGCCGCCCCAGGAGCCGCCGGTGAGGACCAGGCGGTCCGGGTCGGCGAGGCCGGAGGAGACCGCCCAGTCGCGCACGGCGGCCACGTCCTCCAGCTCGATCAGGCCGACCCGGTGCTTCAGGGCGTCCGTCCAGGCGCGGCCGTAGCCGGTGGAGCCCCGGTAGTTGACGCGGATCACCGCGTACCCCTGGTCCACCCAGGCGGCCGGGCCGGCGGCGAAGGCGTCGCTGTCGTGCCAGGTCGGGCCGCCGTGCAGGTCGAAGACCGTGGGGAGCGGGCCCGTCGCGCCCGCCGGCTTCTGGATCAGGGCGTGGATGCGGCCGCCGGGTCCCTCCACCCAGGCGTCCTCCACCGGCACCGACGGCGGGCACTTCATGCCGGGCGGGTCCAGGACGACGCGGCCGGAGGTGGAGCGCACCGCGGGCGGCTCGGCCGCCGACGACCACAGGAACTCCACGCTGCCGTCGGGCCGGGTCGTGGCCCCGGAGACCGTGCCGGGCGGGGTGGGGATGCGGGTCAGCTCGCCGGCGGCCAGGTCGTAGCGGAACAGCTCGCTGCGGGCCTCGTAGCCGTGGACGACGAGCAGGGCGGTGCCGTCCGGGTACCACTCGGCGCTCACGTCGCCGGGCAGGTCGAGGGAGAGGTCCGTCTCCGTTCCCGCCGCCACGTCCCACACCAGGGGCTCCCAGCGGCCCCGGCGCTGGTGGCCGATGAGCAGCCGGGTGTCGCCGTCCACGGGGGCGAAGCCCAGCACCTCCAGGCCCAGCTCCTCGGTGCCGCCCTTGGTGTCGTCCAGCTCGGCGACCGTCGTGCCGTCCGGGCGCAGCACGCGCAGGGCCGCGTGCATCGCGTCGCCGTGCTCGGTGTGCTCGATGGCGATCAGGGTGCCGTCGTGGGAGAGGTCGCCGACGCCGGCCGACTCGCGGTGGCGGTAGATCTCCAGCGTGGCCTGACCCTCGCGGGCGAGGTGGATGGTCGTGCCCTCGTCGTCCGTGGAGCGGCCGACCACCGCCGTCCGGCCGTCCCGGGCGAGGGCCAGACCGGCGGGGTAGGAGGGGTCGAGGCCGGGGACGGCCGTCTCGTCCGCGCCGCCCTTGAACGGCTGGCGGCGCCAGACGCCGAACTCGTCGCCGTCCTTGTCGTCGAACCACCAGATCCACGCGCCGTCCGGGGCGAGCACGCCGTCCGTCGTGCCGTTCGGCCGGTCCGTGGCCTGCCGCTGTTCGCCCGTCGACCGGTCCCAGGCGTACAGCTCGTACGTGCCCGTCGCGTTCGACACGAACAGGGAGCGGTCCGGCGCGTCCTCGGCCCAGTCGGGCAGCGAGACCCGCGGCGCCCGGAAGCGCTTCTCCCAGTCCGGCATGTCCGGTGTGTCCGGTGTCCTGCTCTCACTCATGGCCCCAGTCATGCGCCCATAGTGCCTGGCCCGACCGACAATCCGCTGACGGTGCCCCCAGCCTGTGGACAACTTCCCGATCATGCCCACGTGGTCCGCACACAGATACGTACACAAGTGCGTACACAGGCGGCCGGCGCGCGTGGCCGACCCCGGGACGGGACGGTGGCACGGGCGCCGTACCGTTGTGGGCGTGTACCGGTTTCTGCTGACTCCCCGCTGGTGGGGCATCAACGTCTTCGTGCTGCTCGCCATCCCGTTCTGCGTCTTCATGGGGTCCTGGCAGCTGAGCCGGTTCGAGGGGCGGGTGCAGGACCACCGCGCCGCGACCGGACGGGCCGCGTCGGACCGGCACGAGACGGCCAGGCCCCTGGACTCGATGCTGCCCGTCGACAAGAACACCTCGGGATGGCGGGTCACCGCGAGCGGCCGGTACGGCAGGCAGCTCCTGGTGCCCGGCCGGGAGCTGGACGACCGGAGCGGCTTCTACGTGCTGACCCTGCTGCGCACCGACTCCGGCCGGTCCCTGCCCGTGGTGCGCGGCTGGCTGCCGGGCACGGCGGACGCGGCCAGGGCGCCCGCCGCACCGGGCGGCGAGGTCACCGTGACCGGAGCGCTGCAGGCCTCCGAGACACCGGGGGACAACGGCGCCGGCGCCCAGGGCGGGCTGCCCGCCGGGCAGACGGCGGCGATCAGCTCGGCCACGCTGGTGAACCTGGTGCCCGACCGGCTGTACGACGCCTGGGTCACCCTCGACCGGGCCGACGCGGGGATGAAGGCCGTGCCCGCGACCGCGCCCGACGGCACCGGTCTCGACCTGAAGGCCTTCCAGAACCTCGGCTACACCGGCGAGTGGTTCGTCTTCGCCGGCTTCGTGGTCTTCATGTGGTTCCGGCTGCTGCGCCGCGAGCTGGAGTTCCAGCGGGACGCTGCGCTCGGTCTGGTGCCGGAGCAGGATCAGGAACGGGAGGGCGAGGAGCAGGGGAACCCCTCCGCTCCCACCGCCGTCTGAGGGCGCGGCGGCCGCGGGCGGCTTCCCTTCCGGCCGCCGCCCGCCGTCCTGGGCCCGTCAGCCCGCCCGAGGGCTACGACGCCGCCAGCACCCCGGTGTAGTACACCGTGCCCGCGCACGCGTTGGACACGGTCGCGGACGTCGACGGGGAACCCGTCTCGCCGGTGTAGCCGACGAGGACGCTGCCGTCGGCCGTGCCCTCCTCGGTGACGAGCTGGGTGGTGGTGCCCGAGGTGCCGCCGGTCTCCGTGCCGCCGCCGGCGCTCGCGTCCTGCGAGGGCGACGGGTCGGGCGACGGTTCGCCGCCGCCGTCGGAGCCGCCGGTGGAGGGGGTGCCACCACTGGCGGGGCAGGTCTCGGAGGGAACGAAGGCGAACCGTTCCTCGTAGGCGGCGCCGGGCTGCAGGACCAGCTTGGCGACCTCGAGCGAGGGGTCGGGCAGCGCGGCCGCCGCGTCCCCGGCCACATGCCGGACGACGCCGATCTTGGCCTGGTCCGCCGCACCCTGCGCCGTCGCGCTGACCACGACCCCGCCGGTCACGGTGCAGGCGGCGCCCGAGGTGTTGGTGACGCGGAAGGTGCCGTAGACGACGCCCGTGGAGTCCGGGGCGTCGGCGCCGCCGGTGACGGAACTCAGCTGGGCCGCCGTGCACAGCCCGGCGCCCGAGGCCGTGGGGGCGGACGGATCGGCGGCGCCCGCGGAGCCGTCGCCGCTGCCGGTCGTCCCCCGGTCACCGGTCCTGCCGTCGTCCTTGTCCTTCCCGGGGGTGCTGCCGCGGGAGCCGCCGGTGCCGCCGGTGCCGGCCTGCGGGTCCTTTCCCTGGGTGGCGCCGCCCTGCGCCTCGGAGGACTGGCCCGCCATGGCGGTGTTGGGGTCGGTGCCGCCGGAGTTCGAGACGTGGACGAGGGCGGGGATGGCGGTGCCGATGAACAGGGCCGCGGCGGCCATGCCGACGGCGGCCTGGCGCTTGCGGGCCCGGCGGGCCGGTACCGCCCTGCGCAGGTGGTCGAGGGTGCCGGTACGCGGTTCGATGTCGCCGACCGCCGAGTGCAGCAGACCGCGCAGGGCCACCTCGTCCGAGCCGAGCCCGTCGAGCGCGTCGAGGCCCGTGCCGGGCTCCTGGGAGCCCTTTTCGTCGGGGCCGTGGTTCACAGTTCCGTTCCCAGCGTGCGATTGCGGGTGCTCTTGCTCGTGGCCCTGCGTCGGCTCGTGCCAGGCGTAGGGCTCGTGGCGCTCGTGCGAGAGGTTCTCGGGCGAGAGATCCTCGGGCGGGACGCCCTCGTCGCCGTGCTCCGTGTGCTCGCTCATGCCAGCGCCTCCATGGACACCCGCAGCGCGGCGATGCCCCGGGAGCCGTACGCCTTCACCGAGCCCAGCGATATGCCGAGCGTCTCGGCGACCTGGGCCTCGGTCATGTCCGCGAAGTAGCGCAGCACCAGGACCTCGCGCTGACGGCGCTGCAGGCCCTTCATCGCCTTGATGAGGTCGCGGCGCTCGAGCTGGTCGTAGGCGCCCTCCTCCGCGCTCGCCATGTCCGGCATCGGCTTGGAGAGCAGCTTCAGGCCGAGGATGCGGCGGCGCAGGGCGGAACGGGACAGGTTGACGACCGTCTGCCGCAGGTAGGCGAGGGTCTTCTCGGGGTCGCGGACGCGTTTGCGGGCCGAGTGGACGCGGATGAAGGCCTCCTGGACGACGTCCTCGCAGGAGGCGGTGTCGTCGAGGAGCAGCGCGGCGAGACCGAGCAGCGAGCGGTAGTGCGCCCGGTAGGTCTCGGTGAGGTGGTCGACGGTGGTGCCGGCGGCCACGGTCTCCGCGGCCGGCGCGGCGGCCGCGGTCTCGTCGGAGCCGTCACGCTGGCTGGGGATGCGGGTGGGCCGCGCTGCGGGCATGGGCGCAATCACCGGCATGCCGCCGGGCATGCGCGGCCGGAGCGCCGCACGGGGCGGTCGGAGGGCCGCGGTGCCGCGGGCCGCACTGAGTTCGAGTACCTCTGCCACGCCAGTTGGACACGCTTCCCCCCAAGAGGGTTGTACGTGCCGGACGTCACATGTGCGACAACCGACGGTTCCTCAACAGCCGTCATGCGCCCCGCTCTTCCTTTATGTCCCATTCGAACAGGCGTCCCCACCCGGATCCCGACGTCCCCACGCCGGATCCTCACGCCCACGCCTCGCAAGGGTCACTGCAAAGACGCTCCCCGCCCTCCGCGCGGTTGCGGGGGACGGGGAGGAAAATCCTCTGTCGCCGGGGAGCGCGGATCAAGCGGTTAAGCCCATGCTCCCGGCCACATTCCTTATGTGGATGCTACAAGCGTTTTAGCCGCGAGCGACAGTCTCTCCCGTGATCTCCGCCGCCAGCAGCTCGGCGATCTGCGCGGTGTTCAGCGCGGCGCCCTTGCGCAGGTTGTCCCCGCACACGAAGAGTTCCAGCGCGGTCGGGTCGTCCAGCGCGCGCCGGACCCGCCCCACCCAGGTGGGATCGGTGCCCACCACGTCGGCGGGGGTGGGGAACTCGCCGGCGGCGGGGTCGTCGCACAGGACCACACCGGGCGCGGTGGCGAGGATCTCGCGGGCGCCGTCGACGGTCACCTCGCCCTGGAAGCGGGCGTGGACCGTGAGGGAGTGCGTGGTGATCACCGGTACCCGGACGCAGGTGACGGCGACCGGCAGCGCGGGCAGTCCGAGGATCTTGCGGGACTCGTCCCGCACCTTCATCTCCTCCGAGGACCAGCCGTCCTCCCGCAGCGACCCGGCCCACGGGACCACGTTGAGCGCGACCGGCTCCGGGAAGGGCCCGGTGTCGTCCCCGACGGCCCGCCGTACGTCACCGGGCTTGGTGCCCAGCTCGGTCCCGGCGACCAGGGACAGCTGTGCCCGCAGGGCGTCCACACCGGCCCGCCCGGCGCCGCTCACCGCCTGGTACGAGGACACCACCAGCTCGCGCAGCCCGAACTCGGCGTTCAGCGCGCCCAGGGCGACGATCATCGACAGGGTGGTGCAGTTGGGGTTGGCGACGATCCCGCGCGGCCTGCTGCGCACCGCGTGCGCGTTGACCTCGGGCACGACGAGCGGGACGTCGGGGTCCATCCGGAAGGCGCCGGAGTTGTCGACGACTACGGCGCCGCGCGCGGCGGCGATCGGCGCCCACTCGGCGGCGACCTCGTCGGGCACGTCGAACATCGCGACGTCGACCCCGGCGAAGGCGTCCTCCGTCAGGGCCGTCACCTCGATCTCCTCGCCGCGCACGGCCAGCTTGCGGCCGGCCGAGCGCGGGGAGGCGATCAGACGGATCTCGCCCCAGACGTCCGCGCGCTGGGACAGGATCTGGAGCATGACCGCGCCGACGGCTCCGGTCGCTCCCACGACCGCGAGCGTCGGCTTGCCGGTCATCGGCCGGTGCCTCCGTAGACGACGGCCTCATCGGTGTCGGAGTCGAGCCCGAAGGCGGTGTGGACGGCGCGGACGGCCTCCGGCACGTCGTCCTTGCGGGTGACGACCGAGATACGGATCTCGGAGGTCGAGATCAGCTCGATGTTCACGCCCGCGTCGCTCAGTGCCTCGAAGAACGAGGCCGTGACGCCCGGGTTGGTCTTCATGCCGGCGCCGACGAGGGAGATCTTGCCGATCTGGTCGTCGTAGCGCAGGGAGTCGAAGCCGATGCCGCCCTTGTTGCGCTCCAGGGCGTCGATGGCCTTGCGGCCCTCGGTCTTCGGCAGGGTGAAGGAGATGTCCGTGAGCCCGGTGGAGGCCGCGGACACGTTCTGCACGACCATGTCGATGTTGATCTGGGCGTCCGCGATGGTGCGGAAGATCGCGGCGGCCTCGCCCGGCTTGTCCGGGACACCGACGACGGTGATCTTGGCCTCGGAGGTGTCGTGCGCGACGCCCGAGATGATGGCCTGCTCCACCTTCTTCTCCCCTTGCTGCTGTGTTTTCTGCGCGACCGGCTCGCTGCTGACCCACGTGCCCTGCAGCCCGCTGAACGAGGAGCGGACGTGGATCGGGATGTTGTAGCGGCGGGCGTACTCCACACAGCGGTGGAGCAGCACCTTGGAACCGGAGGCCGCGAGTTCCAGCATGTCCTCGAAGGAGATCCAGTCGATCTTCTTCGCCTTCTTCACCACGCGCGGGTCGGCGGTGAACACGCCGTCCACGTCGGTGTAGATCTCGCACACCTCGGCGTCGAGGGCGGCCGCCAGGGCCACCGCCGTGGTGTCGGACCCACCGCGGCCGAGCGTGGTGATGTCCTTCTTGTCCTGGCTGACGCCCTGGAACCCGGCGACGATGGCGATGTTGCCCTCGTCCAGCGCGGTGCGGATACGCCCCGGCGTGACGTCGATGATCCGGGCTTTGTTGTGGACCGAGTCGGTGATGACGCCTGCCTGGCTGCCGGTGAACGACTGGGCCTCGTGCCCCAGGTTCTTGATCGCCATGGCCAGCAGCGCCATGGAGATGCGCTCACCGGCGGTCAGCAGCATGTCGAACTCCCGGCCGGCAGGCATGGGTGAAACCTGCTCGGCGAGATCGATCAGCTCGTCCGTCGTGTCGCCCATCGCGGAAACGACGACAACCACCTGGTTGCCGTTCTTCTTCGCTTCCACGATCCGCTTGGCGACGCGCTTGATGCCCTCGGCATCGGCTACGGAGGAGCCTCCGTACTTCTGCACGACAAGGCCCACGTGCGCTCCTCGCTCGGTTCGTTTATGTCGGCTCAGTTTACCGAGCGTCCGTTTTCCGCCCCCCTGCTCCCGCATGGTGAGACACCGGACGCCCGCAACCGGCACCTGCCCAGCCGCGCGCGGGGCACGCGCAAAGTGCCCCGCGTCACAGTGCGCGGCTACTGGGCCGGGCGCCCCATGCCGAGCGGGCCGCCGATCTCCTCGGCCATGACACGGCCCGCTTCGAACTCGAGGGTCTCGTCACCCATGCCCTGGTCGGTGTCGAGACCGTCGAGCTCCTCGAGGGGCTGGTCGAGGCGGACGTGGATGAGGACGGACTGGAGGGCGCGCAGCACGGCGGAGGCGGTGGGCCCCCAGTTGGAGAAGTAGGAGAACTGCCACCACCACAGGGCCTCCGTGATCCGGCCCGAGCGGTAGTGGGCCATGCCGTGGCGGAGGTCGGTGATGATGTCGGCGATGTCGTCGGAGATCCGGGCCGGCACGGAGGCCTTGCGCGGCTCGTAGGGGTCGAAGACCTCGGAGTAGACGTCGACGGGGTCCAGCAGACGGGCCAGGTTCTCGCGGAGTTCGTCCACGTCCCCCTCGGGGCCGAGGTCGGGCTCGTAGCGCTCCTCGGGGACGATGTCCTCGTGGGCGCCGAGGCGGCCGCCGGCCAGCAGGAGCTGGGAGATCTCCAGGAGGAGGAAGGGGACGGTCGAGCCGGGCTCGTCCCCCCTCGCCACCTCCGTGACGGCGACCAGGAAGCTCTCGACCTGGTCCGCGATCTGGACCGAGAAGTCGTCCGGGTTCCGCGTCGAGTCGTGCAGCGTGGCGTCAGACATCTAGGAGTCGTCTCCCCTCGAAGGCGCGGCCGAGAGTGACCTCGTCCGCGTATTCCAGGTCGCCGCCCACCGGGAGGCCGCTGGCCAGGCGGGTGACCTTCAGGCCCATGGGTTTGATCATGCGGGCGAGGTACGTGGCCGTCGCCTCGCCTTCGAGATTGGGGTCGGTGGCGAGGATCAGCTCGGTGACCGTGCCGTCCGCCAGCCGGGTCAGGAGTTCCCTGATGCGCAGGTCGTCGGGGCCCACACCCTCGATCGGGCTGATCGCGCCGCCCAGGACGTGGTAGCGGCCGCGGAACTCACGGGTGCGCTCGATCGCGACGACGTCCTTCGGCTCCTCGACCACGCAGATGACGGACGGGTCGCGGCGCGGGTCGCGGCAGATGTTGCACAGCTCCTCCTGCGCCACGTTGCCGCAGGCCGCGCAGAAGCGGACCTTCGCCTTGACCTCCAGGAGCGCCTGCGCGAGCCGCTTCACGTCGGCCGGCTCCGCCTGCAGGATGTGGAAGGCGATCCGCTGCGCGCTCTTGGGACCGACGCCGGGCAGCCGCCCCAGCTCGTCGATGAGGTCCTGGACCACGCCTTCGTACAACGGACTGCCCTTCCTGGAGACCTTTCGGTACGTACGGTAGTTGGCTGCCGCCCGTCCTTGGAAGGCGGCGGGGGTCTCGCTCAGGTGGCGGGCACCGGAACGGCCGGCGGATCAGAAGGGCAGACCCGGGATGCCGCTGCCGCCGCCGAGGCCCTGGGCCAGCGGGCCCAGCTTCTGCTGCTGCAGCGTCTGCGCGTTCTCGTTGGCCGCCTGCACGGCCGCCACGATCAGGTCCGCGAGCGTGTCGGTGTCCTCGGGGTCCACCGCCTGCGGGTCGATCTTCAGCGCCCGCAGCTCGCCGGAGCCGGTGACGGTGGCCCGCACCAGGCCGCCGCCCGCCTGCCCGTCGACCTCCGTGTTCGCCAGTTCCTCCTGCGCCTGCTGGAGGTCCTGCTGCATCTTCTGGGCCTGCTGGAGCAGCTGCTGCATGTTGGGCTGGCCACCACCGGGAATCACGATCAGCTCCTGGTTCCTCGTCCACTGCGTCGTCGTTCGCTGTGCACGAGCCTACGTGGTCCGCCCGGCCATCGCCGCGCCACTCTTTCGAGTGATAACAACGTCGGCCCTATACCTGATCAAGGCCCCCTTCCGGGCGGAAAAGGCGGCAAAGCCACGTCCGTGCCACCCATTGGGCGGTAGGAAGGGGGCCGCACGTCGGCAGCCGCTGTCACACGGTGTGACGAGGGTGCGCAGTGCCGTGTTCGGTGTCGCGTTCAGTAGGGAGTGCCGGGTGGGTCAGCCGGAGATGCAGCCCGAGGGTCCGCCTCAGGACGGCCGGGGCGAAGGTCCGGCCGGACCGCTGCCGGGCGATCTGACCGGGCGGACCTTCCCGCTCGGGGACTGGGGGGAGCCCGCCGAACGCCTCGACGAGCTGTACCGGTGGGTGGAGCGGGGGGCGCTGCACACGGCTGCCTGGTACCTCGAGGACCGGATGTGGAAGCGGCGGGGCGCGCGGGCGCTGCGGGCCGGCGCGGCGGCCGGGATCGTCCTCGGGGCCGCGCTGCCCCTGCTGGACATGACCGGGGTGGTCGGCGGGGTCGCGCCCTGGGGGTACCTGGCGCTGCTGCTCGCGGTGGCCTGTGTCGGCGCCGACCGGTTCTTCGGGGTCACCTCCGGGTGGATAAGGGACGTGGCCACCGCGCAGGCCGTGCAGCGGCGGTTGCAGGTGCTCCAGTTCGACTGGGCCTCGGAGAGCGTCCGGGAGATGCTGGGCCCCGCGGAGGGCACGGCGAGCGAGGCGGCGGAGCGGTGCCTGGGGGTGCTGCGGCGCTTCTCGGAGGACCTGCAGGACCTGGTGCGCACGGAGACGGCCGACTGGATGGTGGCGTTCCGCACGGGGTCGGCGCCGCTCGGCATCCAGTCGGCGGTGGTGTCCGGCATGCGGGCGGAGTCGGCGGCACCGGCGGGCCGGCATCCCCTGCCGCCCGCGAACGGCGCCCGCCCGAACATGCCCCGCCAGCGGCCGCCGGAGCCCCGGTAGGCCGCGCGGGCCGCGCGTTCACCGGCACAGCCGCAGGCCCTCCGGCGTCCAGCACGGCACATGGCCGTGGGTACGGATCACGTCCTGCCCGTTGCCCCTGGTCAGATAGGTCAGGAAGCTCGACGCCAGGGAGTCCGCCGGGGGCTGCCCGTAGGTGTACGCGTACTCGATCTCGCGGTACGGGTAGCTGCTGCGGCCGTGCTCGATCGCGTCCACGGACGGGGCGCCGGAGTCCAGGGCCAGGACGTGCAGGCCCTTGGCCCGGGTGGCCAGGTTGAGTTCGCTGTAGCCGACGGCGCCGGGCAGCCCGGCCACCTCGGCCAGCACCTGGTCGGTGGAGTCGAGTTCGCAGCGGGTCACCGGGGCCGTCGCGTCGTCCTTGTGGACGCAGTCGACGGAGGAGTTGGCGATCTCGCCGCGGCCCAGCACCCGGCGCTGGAAGACCTGCCGGGTGCCGGAGCCCGCGTCCCGGCTGACCAGCCGCACCGGCACCGGCCGGCCGCCCAGTTGGCTCCAGTCGGTGATGTCGCCCCGGTACAGGCGCCGTACGTCCGCCGTCGACAGGTTCTTCAGGCCCACGTCGTCGTTCACGACCAGCGCGAAGACCGACAGCGCGACGCGGTTCTCCCGCAGCCGCGGCATGTCGGCGCTCTTGGGCCCGTCGGAGAGCGCCACCAGCGGCGGCGAGCCCTTCTTCGCCGCCGTGCCGGCCGCCTCCAGCTCCCGCAGGCCGGCCGTCGAGCCGTGCACGTCAACGGTGACGGCCGCGCCCGCGCAGTCCGCCTCGTACTTCCGCGCCACCTCCCGCAGCACCGGCGCGAACGCCGTCGACCCCGTGACGGTCAGCGTGCCCTGCGCGCAGCCGATCGGCGGGGGTGTGTCGTCGCGGGCCACGACGATGGCCGCCAGCGTCACCACGGACACCGTGAGCATGATGGTGATGAACCGGGAGGCGCGGCTGAACAGCGGCGGTTTGTCGTCGGGTGTCGCGCTGCGGTTGGGATGGACCTCGCCGTCCCTGATCCCGCCGACGACCCGGATCTCCCGGCCGACGTCCCCGCCGGACAGCAGCACGAGCAGCTTGAAGTGGTCGCCCCGGTTCAGCGGGACGCGCGGGACGCGCAGGGTGTTGCCCTCGTAGCCGAATCCGCGCTCGGCGGTGAAGTGGTCCATCAGGTGGTCGGTGTCGGTGGGCTGGGTGACCGACACCCCCCGGACGGTGCGGTCGGTGAACACCGCGGCCAGGCCGTGCCGTTCGGGACCCGTGTAGTCGTCGCGGTCGATGCCCTGTGAGCCGTCGTTCTCCAGGCGGAGCAGTACGAGGGTCGCGTCGGCCATGTCCGGCGCCTCGTCGAAGAGGCCGAGCCGGCGGTTGGCCCGGCCCGAACGGACGTCGTCGCCTATGGGGTTGTCCATCTGCACCCGGTAGCCGATCCTCTTGCGACGCGGCACCCGGCGCTCGTACCAGACCATGCCGGCGGACGCGACGATGCCCAGCACCGCCGTGCCGACGGCCACGACGTTCTCCGCGCTCAGCCACTCCATATGGGCGCCCCCGCCACTCACCGGAGTCGGATGGTGGGGTCACGGTACGCACGGAGAGGGGCGGAAACCGGACACGCCCGCCGAAGTTCGCCGAACGTTCAACTGTTCCGCGACGACGGTGATTTCAGGTCACTGCTTGGTGTACGTCAGGCTCTCGCCGCCGCTCGCCTTCGCGCGCTTCAGCCGTCCGTCCGGGAGCAGGGTGACCTCGCTGGCCTCGCCCGGCGAGCAGGAGGACATCGGCTCGCCGCTGGTGACGGTGGACGGGCCGATCTCCAACGCGTCGCCGTCACCTGGCTGTTCGGCCAGGGTCGCCTCGAAGACGCAGTGGTACGTGCCGCCGCCCTCGACGGGGCCGTCCGCGACCAGGGTGAGGACCGTGTCGCCGACCTCGCCCTGTCCGATGGTCAGCCGGCGGGTGTTGGTGCCGTTCGCGTTGTCGATGGTGGTCTCCCAGGTGCCGAGGTAGGCGGCGGGGACGGCGCCGTCCGCTGCCGCGGAGGAGGCCGAGGCGGAGGCCGACGGTGCGGGGGCCGGGGAGGTGACGGGCGGGGCGCTCGTGGTTCCGGTCGGCGCGGGGCCGACCGTGCCGCCGGCCGTGTCACCGCCGCCGTGCTTCATCAGCGCGTACACCGAGCCGCCCGCGCCCAGGGCCACCACCAGCGCGATCACGACGAGCAGCGCGGTGGACCGGCCGCCCGGGCGCTCCGGCTCCGGCCGCCCGGTGAACGGCGGCGGGCCGTAGGGCGAGGTGGAACCGAGCCCGCCGTACGGGGTGTACGGCTGCTGCGGGTAGCCGTAGCCGGCGGACGGGGGCTGCGGATGCTGCTGGGCCTGCTGCGGGTAGCCGTAGCCGTACGGAGCGGGCGAGCCGTAGGCGGACGGGGCCGGGGGCGCTCCGGGCGGCGGGGTCTGCCCGGCCACCACGGTCGGCAGATGACCGACCGCCGCACCGCCACCGCCGGGCCGGCCAGGGGGCGGAGGCGTCGGCGCGTCGTCGGCCACGGGCGAGTGCTCGACCGAGCCACCGGCCCCCGGCGCCTGCGCGTAGTGGGAACCTCCGGGGCCCGCCTGCGCGCCGGGGCCTGCGGGGGCGCCGGGGCCTGCGGGGGCGCCGGGGCCTGCCTGGGCACTCGGACCCGCCCAGGCGCCCGCGCCCGCCGCTGGGGCCTGTGCCCCGCCGGGGCCACTTGCGCCCGGGGCACCCTGACCCGGTTGGGCACCCCAACCCGCCGATGCCGCCGGGACCGCCGGGCCTTCCGCGCCGGCGCCCGCTGGGGCATTCGAGCCCGCCGCCGGGCCCTGCGCCCCACCGGAACCACCCACGCCCGGGGCACCCGAGTCCGCTTGAGCACCCCCGCCCGCCGGGGAACCCGAGCCCGCGGGAGCACCCGCTTCCGCCACCGGACCCGGCGCCCCACCGGGGCCGGACGCACCCGGGGCACCCGGCCCCGCTTGGGCACTCCCACCGGCCGGGGCATCCGAACCCGCTTGTCCACCCATACCTGCCGATTTGGCCAGGCCGACCAGGCCACCCGGACCCGCCGGGTCACCCGCGCCCGGCGCCCCACCGGAGCCGTCCACGCCCGGCGCACCACCGAACGCGGCCGCACCCGCACCGACCGGCGCACCCCCGCCCGCCGCAGCACCGGCACCCACCGGACCACCGGCACCCGCCGACACGGCCGGCCCCACCGGGGCAGCCGGGGCAGCCGGGGCAGCCGGCCCGCCCGGCCCCGAGAGCGCCCCCGCGCCCGCCACCGGACCCGGCGCCCCACCAGGGCCGCCCACGCCACGGGCGTCCGTGTCGCCCGACTGGGGGTCCTCCACCTCCAGGAGGCGTACCGCGTGGCGGCCGAGCTGGGCCACCAGGGCGCCGGGGAGCCAGGGGTCGCGGGAGCGGCCGCCGGAGACCGTGTCCTCCGCGCCCGTCCGCTCCAGGATGCGGTCCAGCGAGGGTCGGGCGGCGGGGTCCTTGCGCAGGCATTCGCGGACCAGGTCGGCGATGCCCTCCGGCATCCCGTCGAGGTCGGGCTCCTCCTGGGCGATGCGGAACATCAGGGCGTGCACCCCGCTGTTCGCGCCGCCGAAGGGCAGCACACCGGTCGCCGCGTACGCCAGCACGGAGCCGAGGCAGAAGACGTCGCAGGCGGGCGTGACCCGGTCCCCGCGCACCTGCTCCGGCGCCATGAACCCGGGGGAGCCCACCAGCGAACCGGTCCGGGTCAGGCCGTCCCCGGCCAGCGTCTCGAGCGCCCGCGCGATGCCGAAGTCGATCACGCGCGGCCCGTCGATCGTCACCAGCACGTTCGACGGCTTGAGGTCGCGGTGGACGATCCCGGCGGCGTGGATGTCCTTCAGCGCGTGCGCGAGCCCGGCCGCGAGGATGCGCACCGACCGCTCGGGCAGCGCCCCGTGATCGTGTCCGACGACCTGCTGAAGGCTCGGCCCGGCGACGTACCCGGTGGCCACCCAGGGCACCGGCGCCTCGGTGTCCGCGTCCAGCACGGGCGCGGTCCAGTACCCGCCGACCCGGCGCGCGGACCCCACCTCCTGCCGGAACCGGGCCCGGAACTCCTCCTGGGCGGCCAGTTCCCGGCGGATCAGTTTCACGGCGACGGTACGGCCCCGGTCCGACCGCGCCAGGAACACCTGCCCCATGCCGCCCGCGCCCAGCCGCGCCAGCAGCCGGTACGCCCCGATCTGCCGCGGGTCCCCCGGTCCCAGCTTGTCCATCCCCGCGCCGCCTTCCCCCCATAGGTCTGCAACGGACCGAGAATAGTGCGGGCGCGCCGGGAGCCGCGCCGACGTGTGTCCACGGTTCGGTAACAGCCCGCCCGGGCGCCCCCGGCCGCGCGGGCGCCCGCCCGGCGCACGTCGACAACCTGTCGTGAAAAGCACCCGGCCAGGGAACAGGACGCCGATGTCGCGACCGCGGCAGGGCCCTCTACCCTCGGCCGCATGACCCCTCAGCCCAATCCCGAAGCCGGTGCCGCAGTGAAGGCCGCGGACCGCGCGCACGTCTTCCACTCCTGGTCCGCGCAGGACCTCATCGACCCGCTCGCCGTGGCCGGCGCCGAGGGGTCGTACTTCTGGGACTACGACGGCAAGCGGTACCTGGACTTCACCAGCGGGCTCGTCTACACCAACATCGGCTACCAGCACCCCAAGGTCGTCGCCGCGATACAGGAGCAGGCGGCGCGGATGACGACGTTCGCGCCCGCCTTCGCGATCGAGGCCCGCTCGGAGGCGGCCCGGCTGATCGCCGAGCGGACCCCCGGCGACCTGGACAAGATCTTCTTCACCAACGGCGGCGCGGACGCCGTCGAGCACGCGGTGCGCATGGCCCGGCTGCACACGGGCCGCCCGAAGGTGCTCTCGGCCTACCGCTCGTACCACGGCGGCACCCAGCAGGCGGTGAACATCACCGGCGACCCGCGCCGCTGGCCCTCCGACAGCGGCAGCGCCGGTGTCGTCCACTTCTGGGCGCCGTTCCTGTACCGCTCCCGCTTCTACGCCGAGACCGAGGAGCAGGAGACCGCGCGGGCCCTGGAGCACCTGGAGACGACGATCGCCTTCGAGGGGCCGGGGACGATCGCCGCGATCGTCCTGGAGACCATCCCCGGCACCGCCGGGATCATGCTGCCGCCGCCGGGCTATCTGGCCGGCGTCCGCGAGCTGTGCGACAGGTACGGGATCGTCTTCGTCCTGGACGAGGTCATGGCCGGGTTCGGGCGCACCGGCGAGTGGTTCGCGGCCGACCTGTTCGGTGTGGTGCCGGACCTGATGACCTTCGCCAAGGGCGTGAACTCCGGTTACGTGCCGCTCGGCGGTGTCGCGATCTCCGCGGAGATCGCCGAGACCTTCGCCAAGCGGCCCTACCCGGGCGGCCTCACCTACTCCGGGCACCCGCTGGCCTGTGCCGCCGCCGTCGCCACGATCGGCGTGATGGCGGAGGAGGGCGTCGTCGAGAACGCCAGGCGGCTCGGCGAGAGCGTGGTCGGACCGGCCCTGGCCGAGCTGGCCGCCCGGCACCCGAGCGTGGGCGAGGTCCGCGGCACCGGCATGTTCTGGGCGCTGGACCTGGTGAAGAACCGGGAGACCCGCGAGCCGCTGGTGCCGTACAACGCGGCCGGCGAGGCGAACGCCCCCATGGCCGCCTTCGCGGCCGCCGCCAAGCGGAACGGCCTGTGGCCCTTCGTGAACATGAACCGCACCCATGTGGTGCCGCCGTGCAACGTGACGGAGGCCGAGCTGAAGGAGGGCCTCGCGGCCCTGGACACGGCGCTGAGCACGGCCGACGAGTACACCGAGTAGCCGCTCCGCGGCTGCCGCCGGGGCGATCCGAACGCGTAAGGTGACGTGCTCGTAAAGAATGACGAGTACGTGCGAGTACGTCACCCGTACGCGTGAAGAGAGGCCCCGACGATGCCCGGCAACGGCTCCGTGACGCGCAGCACCCTGCGCCAGCAGATCGCGGACGCGCTGCGCGACGAGGTGCTGGCGGGCCGCCTCACGCCGGGCCGGGCGTTCACCGTCAAGGAGATCGCCGAACAGTACGGCGTCTCGGCGACGCCGGTCCGCGAGGCACTGGTCGACCTGTCCGCGCAGGGCATCCTGGAGGCCGACCAGCACCGGGGCTTCAGGGTCCCCGAGTACTCCCTCACCGACTACCGCAGCATGCTCGAGGCCCGCGGCCTGGTCACCGACGGGATGTTCCAGGCGCTCACCCACGACCACCCGGCCTTCGCCGACATGGACAGCCCGCGGACGGTGGCGGCCCTCGCCGCCGTGCGCCGGCGCGGCGAGGAGGCGCAGCGGGCCGCCGCGGCCGGCGACCTCGGCGTGCTGATCGGCTACGACCTGCGCTTCTGGCGCGAGCTGAGCGGGCTGTTCGGCAACCCCTACCTCGCCGACTTCCTGCACCGGCTGCGCGTGCAGTCCTGGGTGTGCGCGGTGCAGCACCTGCGCCGGCTGCCTGACATCCGCGGCCGGCTGTGGGCCGGGCACACCGAACTCGTCGACGCGCTGGCCCGCCGCGAGGCCGGCGCCGCCCAGGAGATCGTCGCCGCCGCCAACGCCCACTCGCTGGCCCTGCTGGAACGGCTGCCGCCGGAATGAGGCGGACGTGGAGACTCCACGGTGTGCTCTGGGTATGGGACCGGCACGACAGGGGCTGTGCCCGCCCCGTACCGACTACCCTTCCCTGACCACCCGCTGCCGTGCGCGGGACGCGCACCTGCCGATGCGAGGAGCTCTCTTTGGCCTGTGATCTGTGGCTGGTACCGCTCGTGGACGTGTTGTGCCACACCCCGGACAACCCGTTCGCCGAGGAACTCGCGCACTACAACGACGCGCTGGCCGCGGCCGGGCTCCCGCCGGTGCCGGTGTACCAGTACATGCCGGGCCTGTCCGGCGAGGTCGCCCCGGTGGCCGGCTTCGACTACGACGCGCTGCACTTCCTGCGCCGGGCATACCTGCTCCAGGTCTGCGGCCTTCCGGTGACGCCGGTGGACGAACTCGGCGGCGACTACGAGCAGTTGCTGGAAATGTTCGAGGCGACGGCCCAGCAGTCCCACCTGGTCTGGCACTACGACCACGCGGGCGCGTACGTCCCCGTCGACTTCCCGCAGCCGCTGTCCAACGACGAACTCCTCGCCGGCGGCGGCCCGCTGGGCTCCTCGCAGAGTCTGCTGCGCGAGCTGGAGCACGTCGCCCCGTCGATCGGCATCGACCCGGCCAACCCCCCGGCGGCGCCGGAGCCCCCCGCCGCCCCCACGGAGCTGGAGGAGCCGGCCGTCCCCGCGCCGTACGACCCCAGCCCCTTCGCCCGCGAACGGCACGTGTGGCTCGGCCTGCACGCGGCGGCGACCCGGTCCCTGGCCCAGGGCTCGATGATCGTGTTCAGCTGAGCCGAAGCACACGGAGACCGGGCCCAGGCACACGAAGAGGGAGGGAGCACGAGGCTCCCTCCCTCCACCCGGATCTCCGCGTCCCTCCGGTCAGAAGGTCCCGGCGTTCAGCGCCTGCTGGAGGTGCCGGGTGGTGTCCGGACCCCAGTCGCCGTCGACACCGGAGCCGACCTTCTTCTGCAGGGCCTTGATGGTGTTCGGGCCGACCGCTCCGTCCGCCGTCACCCGCAGGTAGCTCTGCAGCGCCTTCTTGGTCTGCGGTCCGAAGGCACCGTCCACGGACAGCTTCGCCCCGTGCTGGTTGAGCGCGCGCTGCATCGCGGCGCACGTCGCGGGCCCGAACCGGCCGTCGACCACGAGCTTCCCGGAGGACGGCGGCCGCGGGGCGGGCGGCTGCGGCCTGGTGCCGCCCTTCAGGGCGGACGCCATCATCGCCGCCGAGGCCGGCCCGTACTCGCCGTCGGACTCCAGGCCGTACTTCGTCTGGAAGGCGCGCACCGCCTTGTCGGTGGCCGGCCCGAAGTCGCCGTCGGCGTCCAGTCCCGCGCCCATGACGGTGTTGAGGTTCTGCTGGAGCGTCTTCACCGCGGGCCCCGTGGAGCCCTTGCGCAGGATGCCGTCCGAAGCCGGCAGCGGGTCGGCGTCTCCGTAGCTGGGACGGCCGTAGCCCACGATCGTGGCGGCGTTGCGCAGCCGCCGCATGCACTGGTCGCTGGTGTTGCCCTCGATGGTGGTGAGGGTGCCGTCGGAGTGCACCGCCTCGACGACACCGACGTGGTCGATCGCGCCGATCGACCGGGTGCCGCTCCAGTCGAAGAAGACGATGTCACCGGCGGTGATGCCGCCGATGCCGTAGTGCCAGCGGCCGACCGACTGGAACCAGCTCGCGTGGGCGACCGTGTACGCGAACTTCTTGCCGCCGCCGACCGCGCTCAGGTTGTCCGAGTGGGCGGCGGCGTAGCTGACGGTCATGTCGCACCAGGCGTCGTTGAAGCCGTACCACTCGGTGACCAAGTTGTGGTTCGAGCCGGGCGGGTACTCCCCCGTGCCCAGCAGTGCGCGCATCTGCGCGAGCATTCCCGCTACGGACCCCATGTCACACCGTCCCGTTCTCGGGAAGGGCGTCGATGTCGCCCTTGACGACGACGTTCGGGTCCTGGCTCACGCCGGACTGGTCGGGGTCGACGTCGAACAGGCCCGCGCCCCCGCGCGGTTCGACGGGCGGGTGGTCCTCGGTCTCAGGCATGCGGTTCCCCCATGTGTACGGGGACGGGCACGATCCGCCGTGCCTCGTCCTGTCCACGAGTCTGCTGTGCCGGTACGCGGATGTCGTTGGCGCTGCGCGCACAGTCTCTTGGCACGCAGCGCCCACAGGCCCCGGCACACCCGCGCGGAAGCACGTGGGCGTGGTCCCGTAGGCGGCCCGGAACGCCCGGCTGAAGTCGGCCGCCTGGGCGAAACCCCAGCGCGCGCCGATGACATGGACGGGCAGACGGCTCAGCCCGGGCTCGCGCAGGTCGCGCCGGCACCGCTCCAGCCGCTGCGCCTTGATCCAGGACGCGACGGTGAGGCCCTGCCGCTGGAACAGCCGGTGCAGGTAGCGGGTGGAGATGTGGTGCGCGGCGGCGACCCGGTCCGGGGTGAGCCCGCCGTCCGGCAGGTGCCGCACGATGTACGCCTGGATGCGCGGCAGCAGCGCCGCGTCCGCGGGTTCCTCCTCGTCGAGCAGCAGCGCGACCAGGTCGGACACCACGGCGCCGAGCCGCTGCTCGTCACCGGGGCGGTGCGGCGCCCTCTCGCCCGCCAGCCCGGCGAGGAGCCCGGCCACCAGCACGGCCAGATCGGGCCGTGCGCCCAGTTCCCGGGTCCGCGGCCGGCCGTGGGGCCGCGGCCGGCGCCCCAGGTGGGCGCTGACCACGCTGCTGGAATCCCCGGCCAGCCGCAGCCGGTACGGCAGGGCCGAGTCGAGCAGCACGCTCCCGCCCGGTCCGGCCCGCAGGGTCCGCCCCTCCTGCTCCAGCACCAGGTCCCCGTGCCGCACCAGCAGGAGATGCCGGCCGGGCTCGCGCCCGTCCCCCCGCACCACCGCGGCGCCCCCGCACACGGACGCCACCCGTACGTCGCCCAGGTCCCGTACGACGCCTCGGGGCGGCCGCCCCGGACCTTCGTACAGCCCGCCCAGTGCCCGAGGCCATGCCTCCATGTCCCTGTCCCCCTTGGTCAGTTGAATACGCAAGGAGCAGAGGTACCAGCGGGGTCCGCGGGGCCGTCGGCGGCGTACCGGAGGGCCGCGGGAATGGGTTCAAGATCACTGGAAGCGGGACCGCCCGCCGGCCGCACCCCGGAGGGTGCCGCCGGCGGGCGGTCGCAGCGGTTCCACGGGCGGTGCCGCCCGCGGCCGCTACAGGAACGAGTTGATCTCGATCGTCTCGGTCCGGCCCGGGCCCACGCCGATCGCGGAGATCGGGGCGCCGGACATCTCCTCCAGCGCCTTGACGTAGTTCTGGGCGTTCTTCGGCAGGTCGGAGAAGGACTTCGCCTTGGTGATGTCCTCGGACCAGCCGGGCAGGTTCTCGTAGACCGGCTTCGCGTGGTGGAAGTCGGTCTGCGAGTAGGGCAGTTCCTCGACGCGCTTGCCGTCGATCTCGTAGGCCACGCAGACCGGGATCTGCTCCCAGCCGGTGAGGACGTCGAGCTTGGTCAGGAAGAAGTCGGTCAGGCCGTTGACCCGGGTCGCGTAGCGGGCGATGACCGCGTCGAACCAGCCGCAGCGGCGGTCGCGGCCGGTGGTCACGCCCCGCTCGCCGCCGATGCGGCGCAGCGCCTCGCCGTCCTCGTCGAAGAGCTCCGTCGGGAACGGGCCCGCGCCGACGCGGGTCGTGTAGGCCTTGAGGATGCCGATCACACGGCTGATCTTCGTCGGGCCGACGCCGGCACCCGTGCAGGCACCGCCCGCGGTCGGGTTCGAGGAGGTGACGAACGGATACGTGCCGTGGTCGATGTCCAGCAGCGTGCCCTGGCCGCCCTCGAAGAGGACCACCTTGTCGTCCTCCAGCGCCTGGTTGAGGACCAGGACGGTGTCGGCGACGTACGGCTTGATCTGCTCGGCGTAGCCCAGCAGCTCCTCGACCACCTGGCCCGCGGCGATCGCGCGGCGGTTGTAGAGCTTGGTGAGGATCTGGTTCTTGGCGTCGAGGGCCGCCTCGACCTTCTGGGTCAGGATCGACTCGTCGTACAGGTCCTGGACCCGGATGCCGACGCGGTTGATCTTGTCGGAGTAGGTCGGACCGATGCCGCGGCCGGTGGTACCGATCTTGCGCTTGCCGAGGAAGCGTTCCGTCACCTTGTCGACGGTCACGTTGTACGGCGTGATGACGTGCGCGTTACCGCTGATCAGGAGCTTGGACGTGTCGACGCCACGCTCGTTCAGACCGCTCAGCTCGGAGAGCAGGACCGAGGGGTCGACAACGACACCGTTACCGATGACCGGCGTACAGCCGGGCGAGAGGATTCCGGAAGGGAGGAGGTGGAGTGCATACTTCTGGTCACCCACGACGACCGTGTGGCCGGCGTTGTTGCCGCCCTGGTATCGCACTACATAGTCCACCGAGCCACCGAGCAGGTCGGTCGCCTTCCCCTTGCCTTCGTCACCCCACTGAGCACCGAGCAGCACAAGTGCGGGCACGCGCGTACACCCCTTCCGGGCGGGGCATGTCCATGGTCGGGGGCGTGGGCGTAAGGTGCATCGCCGCATACCACCGCGACCGCCTTTGGTCGCACGACCGTCGGACCGGATGCCCCGGAATAGACGAAGCCCCTGGCGCAATAGCGCAAGGGGCTCTTGCACAAAGATGCTACCCGAGGAAGCGAGGCAGGACCGAGGTGGCGACCTTCGCGACGTCCGATCAGCTGCTGGTGATCATCGATCCGGCGGCACGGCAGGGGGACGGGGAGTCCGTACGGATCGCGAAAGACGTGCTCAGCGCGGGTGCGACCACGAAAGTGTGTCTGCCGGAGGGTCCGGAGGAATTCGCCCGGGCACTCGGCCGACGGGGTTCCCGGCGGCCGGTCGTGATCGGTGACGACCGGGCACTGGTGCGCGCGGTGACCGTGCTGCACCGGCACCGGGAGCTGACCGGGTGCGCGCTGGCGGTGGTGCCGGTCGGGGAGGCGGCGCTGGCGGAGTCCCTGGGCGTGCCGGCCGGCCCGGTGGCGGCGGCGCGGGCCGTGCTGGAGGGGGCCGAGCGGCGGCTGGACCTGCTGGTCGACGACAGCGACGGGGTGGTGCTGGGCACGCTGGGCATCCCGCCGTCGCGGGCGGCCGCCGTACGGCCGGTGAGCGTCCCCGAGGGCCACCCCTGGCTGCGTACGCGGTACCGCTCGCTGGTCCGCACGCTGGCCCCGCGTCCCACCCGGCTCGACGCGGTGCCGGCGCCCGGTCCCGCCCGGCTGCGGGTGGAGGTCGACGGGGAGACGGTCGTGGACCTGGACCAGCCCGTGGAGGCGGTGTCGGTGACGCCGGGCGACGGCGGGACGGCCGCGGTCGAGGTGCGCCCGCTGCCGGGTCCCGGCGCGGAGCCGTCGCCGCTGCTGGCCGCGGGGCGCACCGTGACCGTCGTGGGGGCGGACTTCCGCTACCGGGCGGACGCGGTGGTGTCGGGTCCGGTGCGCAGGCGGACGTGGACGGTACGGGAGGGGGCCTGGGGGCTGACCCTGCCGGTACCCGGGTAGTCCGCGCCCCGGCGCGTCACGGGGAGCCGAACAGCTCCTCCCGCCGGGCGCGCCAGCGGACCATCATCGCGGCGACCTCGGTGTCGACGAACTCGAAGAAGGCCAGCGTCTCGGCCAGCCGGAGCCCGGCCGGGGTGCTTGCGCCGAGGCTGTCGACGCCCTCCCGCAGGGCGTGCTCCCAGCGCTTGATGACGGCCTCCCGGCTGGTCAGGGCTTCGTACCACTGGTCGCCGTGCACCCGGTACCGCTCCCGGCGCGAGCCGGGTTCGCGTTCCCGGGAGACCATGTGCACCTGCGCCAGGTAGCGCACCGCGCCGGAGACGGCCGCGGGGCTGATGCGCAACCGCTCCCCGAGTTCGGCCGAGGTCAGGGTGCCGGAGTCGGAGGCGAGCAGCGCGGCGAAGACCCGGGCAGGCATCCGGGGCACGCCCGCCTCGACGAGCTGGGCCGCGAAGTGCTCCACGAACCGGGAGACCGTCTCCGGGTCGCGTTCCGGCGCCGGGGAGGTCTGCCGGTCCGCCGCCCCGGGCCGTTCGGCCCTGTCCGCCCGCTCCGTCATTCCCGGATCATCTCCCCTGATCAGCACCGCCGTCGCACACCCTCACGACACCCAACCGCAGTTTATACGGTTCCTTAACTTCACAAGTTTGTGAAAAAAGCGTACGTTGCGAAACATGACGAAGGCAATCACGGTCTCCGGACTCCACAAGTCCTTCGGCCGTACGCACGCGCTGGACGGCCTCGACCTGGACGTCGAGACCGGCGAGGTCCACGGCTTCCTCGGACCGAACGGCTCGGGGAAGTCCACCACCGTCCGCGTCCTGCTCGGACTGCTGCGCGCCGACGCGGGCGCCGCGCGGGTGCTGGGCCGCGACCCGTGGGCGGACGCGGTGGAGGTGCACCGCCGTATCGCCTACGTACCCGGTGACGTGACCCTGTGGCGCAACCTGTCCGGAGGCGAGGTCATCGACCTCTACGGCCGGCTGCGCGGGGGCCTGGACCCGCGCCGGCGCGCGGAGCTGACCGAGCGGTTCGAGCTGGACCCGACGAAGAAGGGCCGCACCTACTCCAAGGGCAACCGGCAGAAGGTCGCCCTGGTCGCGGCGTTCGCCTCGGACGTGGACCTGCTGATCCTGGACGAGCCGACCTCCGGCCTGGACCCGCTGATGGAGGGTGTCTTCCAGCGGTGCGTGGAGGAGGAGCGGGACCGGGGCCGGACCGTCCTGCTCTCCTCGCACATCCTCAGCGAGGTGGAGGAGCTGTGCGACCGGGTGAGCATCATCCGGGGCGGCCGCACCGTGGAGAGCGGTTCGCTGGCCGACCTGCGCCATCTCACCCGCACCAGCGTCAGCGCCGAACTCGCCGGGCCGCCGAACGGGCTGGCGGACCTGCCCGGCGTCCACGACCTCGACATCCAGGGCCGGCGGGTGCGGCTCCAGGTCGACACCGACCGGCTGGACGGGGTGCTGCGGCAGCTCGGCGAGTCGGGCGTACGGTCACTGACCTCGACGCCGCCCACGCTGGAGGAACTGTTCCTGCGGCACTACCAGGACGGTCACGACGGTCCGGCCGAGCCGGCCGTGCGGAACGAGGTGGCGCGATGACCACGCTCGCGGTGCGGACCTCCGCCCGGTCCCGCCAACTGACGGGCACAGGCACCCTGTTGCGCTTCGCGCTGCGCCGGGACCGGATGACGACCCCGGTCTGGGTCGCGGTGAACGCCCTCATGGTCCTCTCCATGCCGGGCACCCTGCGGAGCCTGTACGGCACCTCCGCCGAACGCACTCGGCTGGTAAGCCAGTTGGAGACCAACGCCTCGTTCCGGGCGCTGATCGGCCCGGTGTTCGACACCTCGGTCGGCGCGCTGACCGCCTGGCGGGTGGGCGTGTACGCCGCCGCGCTCGGGGCCGCGATGAGCCTGCTGATCGTCGTACGGCACACCCGGGACGAGGAGGAGAGCGGCCGGCAGGAGCTGGTGGCGTCCGGGGCGGTGGGCCGCCGGGCGCCCCTCACGGCGGCGCTGCTGGCGGCGGCCGTCGCCGACGCGGCCCTGGCGCTGCTGTTCACGGCCGGTCTGGCCGGGCAGGGCGCCGGTGGTGCCCTGGCCTTCGGTCTCGGTCTCGCGGGCGTCGGCATGGTCTTCGCCACGGCGGCGGCGATCGTCGCCCAGCTCACCGAGAGCGCCCGCCTGGCCCGGGGCCTGACGGCGGCCGTCCTCGGGGCCGCGTTCGCGCTGCGCGCGGCGGGCGACTCGGCGAGGGACGACGGTTCCTCGCCGCTGACCTGGCTCTCGCCGCTGGGCTGGCTGGAGAACCTGCGGTCCTTCGCGGACGAACGCTGGTGGGTGCTAGCGCTGTTCGCGGCGGCGGTGGCCGCGCAGGCGGCGGTGGCGTACGCGCTCGCCGGGCGCCGGGGCATCGGCATGAGCTTTCTGCCCACCCGGCCGGGACCGGCCGCCGGCCGCCTCGGCACGGCGGGCGCGCTGGCCCGGCGGCTGCAACGGGGCGCCGTGCTCGGCTGGTCGGCCGGCTTCTTCCTCGCCGGGGTCGTCTACGGCGGTCTCACCGACGGCGCGGCCGACCTGGTCCGAGACAACGAGGCCGCGCGACGGATCTTCGAGCGGATGGGCGGCCGCAGCGGCCTCACCGACGCGTTCCTGGCGTCGATGACCGGCATGCTCGGCCTGATCGCGGCCCTGTACGTGGTGGCGTCGGTGCTGCGCCTGAACGGTGAGGAGACCTCGGGCCGGGCGGAACCGGTGCTGGCGTGCGCGGTGGGACGGCTGCGCTGGGCCGCGGGCCATCTGACGATCGCCTTCGGCGGCTCGGCCCTGATCATGACCCTGGCGGGCCTTGGCTTCGCCGTCGGCTACGGCAAGGAGGTCCTGCCGGTGCTGGGCGCCTGCCTGGTGCAGCTCCCGGCGGTGTGGGTGATCGGCGGGGTCGCGGTGCTGCTGTACGGCGCGGCCCCCCTACTCGCGCCGGCCGCCTGGGGGGTCGCGGTGGCGGTCCTGCTGATCGGCTGGGTGGGCCCGGCCCTGGACGCCCCGAGGATCGTCCTCGACCTCTCCCCCTTCGGCCACCTGCCGAAGCTGCCGGGCGGGGGCATGGAGTGGGGGCCGGTCCTCACCCTCACGGGTCTGGCGGTGGCGCTGGTCGCGGCGGGCCTGGCAGCCCTGCGGCGGCGGGACCTGGCGGGCTGAGCGGCTCAGTCGAGGTACTGCTTGAGTTCCTCGGTGTCGAGTTCGATGCCGACGGGTGCGGGCAGAGCAACCCTGCCGCCGAACTTCACCACGTGGATGTCCCGGTAGCCGTCCTCCGGATCGGGGTCACTGTGCACGACGATCGACTCATTGTCACGGTCGATGAGCAAATAAACGGGAATGCCCACTTCAGCGTAGGCGCAGGGTTTCTCCACCCGGTCACGGCTGTGCGTGTCCGAGTCGTACGACGTGATCTCGACCGTCATGAGCACACCTCGGGGTTCTGCCCAGTCGCCCTGCCCGACGAAGTGATCGACAGGGGCGAGCACTCCATCCGGACGGGCCCGGCCCTTACGGTAGGACTCCACCTTCAACCCCTGTAAAGGGTTGAGGTCGAGCTCGGGCCGAGCACGCATACATTGCCGGATCAGCCACATCGTGATGGCGCCGTGGTTGCCGTTCGTCACTTTCCTGAGCCCGATCCGTCCGTCGATGAACTCGAACCTGACGGTGTCGTCCTCCCGTTCGGCGAACTCGGAGATCCGCTCGAACATGTCAACCGACAACTGAGATGACGCGCGCTCTGCCATAACCGTCATGGTGCCTCCCTTCGCAGGTGGGCACCAGCTTGACGGGCGGTGGGTGGCCACCGGCCGGGATCACTCGATGATCATCCGAACGTGTGATCACTCCACCTCCACGCCCAGCCCCTCCAGCCCCCGGATCACGAAGTTCGGCTTGCGGCGCGGCTCTTGGGCCAGGGTGAGGGTGGGGGCCCGTTCCAGCAGGGCCGTCATCGAGGCGGCCAGCTCGATGCGGGCCAGGGGGGCGCCGATGCAGTAGTGGATGCCCGCGCTGAAGGAGATGTGCGGGTTGTCCCGGCGGGTGATGTCGAGGCGGGCGGGGTCGGTGAAGACGGCCGGGTCGTGGTTGGCCGAGCCGAAGAGCATGGCGATCTCCGAGCCCCTGGGGATCACCGTCCCGGCGATCTCGATGTCGTCCAGCACCCAGCGTTCGAAGAGCTGGAGCGGGGTGTCGTAGCGCATCAGCTCCTCGATCGCGGACGGGACCAGGGAGTGGTCGGCGCGCAGGGCCGCCAGCTGTCCGGGGTTGCGGAACAGGGCCCACCAGCCGTTCACCGTGGCGTTGACCGTGGCCTCGTGGCCGGCGTTGAGCAGCAGCACCGCCGTGGAGATCATCTCCTGCTCGGTCAGCCGGTCGCCCTCGTCGTGCGCCGCGATCAGGCCCGAGATCAGGTCGTCGCCGGGCCGCTCGCGGCGGGCCGCGATCAGCTCCGAGAGGTACGCGGAGAACTCCACGGAGGCCCGGACCGCGCTCGCCGCCGTCTCCTCGGACGGGTTCAGCTCGTACATCCCGCAGATGGCCGCCGACCAGGGCCGCAAGCACGCCCGGTCCGCCTCCGGGACGCCCAGCATCTCGGCGATCACCGCCACCGGCAGCGGTTCCACGACGTCGGTGAGCAGATCGCCGCCGCCCGCCTCGACCAGCCTCGCCACCAGGTCGTTCGCCAGGCCGTGCACATACGGCTTCAGCCGCTCCACCGTGCGCGGGGTGAACGCCTTGGACACCAGGCGCCGGATCCGGGTGTGGTCCGGCGGCTCCAGGTCGAGCATGCCGTGGTCGTTGAGGACGTGGAACGGCTCGTGCTCCGGCGGGGGCGCGGTCCGGCCGAACTCCTCGTGGGTGAAGCGGTGCTGGTAGGTGCGGCCCAGGCGGCGGTCGCGCAGCAGCGCCGAGACGTCCGCGTGGTGCGGGACGAGCCACTGGTCGGTCGGCTCGTACCGGACCACCCGGCCGCGCTCCCGCAGCTCGGCGTAGGCCGGGTACGGGTCGGCGACGAAGGCGGGGTCCCAGGGGTCGAAAGCGAGGTCCGCGGCAGTTGCCATGGAGGGACGCTAGCCCGGCTCAGCCCGGTGTGACCAGCCTCGCCTCGTACGCGAACACCGCCGCCTGGGTGCGGTCCCGCAGGCCCAGCTTCACCAGGATCCGGCTCACATGGGTCTTGATCGTCGACTCGGCCACCACCAGCCGCCCGGCGATCTCCGCGTTCGACAGGCCCTGCGCGATCAGGACCAGTACCTCCGTCTCCCGTTCCGTCAGCTCGCCGTACGCCGCCTGCGCCGACGGCATCAGGCGCGGGGAGTCCGCGAGCCGGGAGAACTCGGTGATCAGCCGCCGGGTCACCGAGGGGGCGAGCAGGGCCTCACCGGAGGCCACCACCCGCACGCCGTCCGCCAGTTGACGGGCCGAGGCGTCCTTCAGCAGGAAGCCGGAGGCCCCCGCGCGCAGCGCCTGGTACACGTACTCGTCCAGGTCGAACGTGGTCAGCACCAGCACCTTCGCCGCGCCGTCGGCGGCGACGATCTCTCGGGTGGCCTCGATGCCGTTCAGCTCGGGCATGCGGATGTCCATCAGCACCACGTCCGGGGCGAGTTCACGCACCCGCTCGACCGCCTCCCGGCCGTTGACGGCCTCGCCGACGACCTCGATGTCCGGCATCGCGTTCAGCAGGACCGAGAAGCCCTCGCGCACCATCATCTGGTCGTCCGCGATCAGTACGCGGATCGTCATGCCTCACCCTCGCTCGCGATGTCCGCCGGCACCGGCAGGAACACCGTCACCTCGTACCCCCCGCCGGCCGCCGGGCCCGCCGTCATCTCGCCGTTCAGCATGGTGACACGCTCCCGCATGCCGGTGATGCCGTGACCGGCGCCCATCGAAGGGTGCGGGCGAAGCCCTCGCTCAGGGGTGGTGGCCGGGTGACCGGCGGGCTTCACCAGGTGCGGAGCGGGCGGCGGGCCGTTGACCACGCGCAGGCCCAGGCCGCCGAGCACGTACCCGATCTCCACCCGGGCACCCGCGCCCGGCGCGTGCCGCAGGGAGTTGCTCAGCGCCTCCTGCACGATCCGGTACGCCGACAGCTCCACGCCCTGCGGCAGTTCGCGCACCGCGCCGGTCACCGCCTTCTGCACGTCGAGGCCGGTCTCCCGCACATTGGCCAGCAGCCGGTCCAGGTCGGCGAGGGTGGGCTGCGGGGCGTCCGGCGCCTCGTAGTCCTCCGCGCGGACCACCCCGAGGACCCGGCGCAGCTCGGTCAGCGCGGCCACCGCGTTCTCCCGGATGGTGGCGAACGCCTTCTCCAGCTCCTCCGGCGGGTTCTCCACCCGATACGGCGCGGCCTCGGCCTGGATGGCGACCACCGACATGTGGTGCGCGACCACGTCGTGCAGCTCGCGGGCGATGGTCGTGCGCTCCTCCAGCAGGGTGCGCCGGGAGCGCTCCGCCTCGGTCACCGTCTGCTGCGCGGTCACCTCGCGCTGGGCCTGCCGGCGGATGTGCCGGACGGTGACGGCCAGCAGGATCAACGCCGACAGGAGCAGCATCGGGGCCACGTCCGTGTCGTAGCGGTTCCAGCCGAGCAGGGTGTCGGTCACGAAGCCGTAGACCGCGGTGAGGACCCACATCCAGGCCGCCGTGCGCGGGCGGGTGCGTATCGCCACCACGGTGAGCACCGTCAGGTGCGAGACGAAGCTGCCCGGCCCCCACGGCCAGTCCATGCCGGTCGCCCCGCCGACGACGGAGACGACCGTGGTCGCGGCGAGCGAGAACCAGAACGCGCCCACCGGACGCACCAGGGTCAGCAGCACCGGGCCCAGCGCCAGCAGCGCGCACAGCAGCGACGGCAGTCCGGAGCCGCTCGTGCTCGCCAGCGCGACCAGCGCCGCCAGCCCGCCGAGGGCGATGACGACGGCGTGCGGTGTCCAGCCCGTGTACCGCGTCGTACGGCCGGAGCGGCCGACGGCCCGGGTCCGGGGCAGCGGGCGGTAGGCGAAGGCGTCGTCGAACAGGTCCTGCCGCAGTCCGCGCAGGGCGTCCGCGGCGAGCCGCCACTCGGGGCTGCGCGGCCGCCCGGCTCCGCCCGCCGGGGTCGTCTGCGTGTGCGTCGTCTCGGTCACGTGGGCAACGGTAGGCCGACCCGGCGCCGCGGTCGTCACCTCGCAGACGGGTCCTCGGCCGTCCTCCTGAAGTACTACGGCTCGCCGGGCGTCAGTATCCGGACGGCCGCACCAGGCCGGACTCGTAGGCGAAGACGGCCGCCTGGGTACGGTCGCGCAGCCCCAGCTTCACCAGGATCCGGCCCACGTGCGTCTTCACCGTCTGCTCGGCCACCACCAGCCGTCCGGCGATCTCCGCGTTCGACAGGCCCTGCGCGATCAGCGTCAGCACCTCCGTCTCCCGTTCGGTCAGGTCGCCGACCCGCCGCATGAGCGGGGGCCGGGGCGTACCGTCCAGCCGGGAGAACTCGGCGATCAGCCGGCGGGTGATGCCCGGGGCGAGCAGCGCGTCCCCGGCGGCCACCACCCGGACCGCCTCGGCGAGCTGGTCGGCCGAGGCGTCCTTGAGCAGGAACCCGGAGGCCCCCGCGCGCAGCGCCTGGTACACGTACTCGTCGAGGTCGAAGGTGGTCAGCACCAGGACCCTGATGTCGGGGTGGTCGGTGGTGATGCGGCGGGTCGCCTCGATGCCGCCCAGCTCGGGCATCCGGATGTCCATCAGCACCACGTCGGGGGCGAGTTCGCGGACCTTGGCGATCGCGTCCAGACCGTGCACCGCCTGCCCGACCACCTGGATGCCGGGCTTGGTGTCGAGCAGCACGGTGAAGCCCTGCCGGACCATCTGCTGGTCGTCGGCTATGAGTACGCGGATGGCGTCGGCGCCGCTCGTCATGGCGTCTGTTCTCCTGTCGTGGACGGGTGGGGCGGGTCGGGCTGACCGGGCGCGTCGGCCGGGAAGGCGGGCGGGGCGCCGTCCCGGGGGAGGAAGGCCGCGACCGAGAAGCCACCGTCCGGGGCCGCGGCGGCGGTGACGTGACCGCCGAGCATCGCCGCCCGCTCCCGCATGCCGAGCAGCCCGTGCCCGGAGCCCGTGGACGGCGGTACGGGGCGGCTCGGGCGGGAGTTGGTCACCGCGATCCGCAGCCCGTCCGGGCCGTGCGCGACCTCGACGCGCACCTTCGAACCCGGCGCGTGCCGCAGCGCGTTGCTCAGCGCCTCCTGCACGATCCGGTACGCCGACAGCTCCACCCCCGGGGCGCAGGGCCGCACCAGACCGCCGACCTCGGCGGTCACGTCCAGTCCGGCCGCCCGGGTGTTCTCGATCAGCGCGTCGAGCCGGTCCAGCGTGGGCTGGGGGGCGTCCGGTGCCGCACCCGTGCCGGGGTCGCCCAGGCCGTAGGGGTCCTCGGGGTTCTCGGAACGCAGCACGCCGAGCACCCGGCGCAGTTCGGTGAGCGCCTCCAGCGCGTTCTGCCGGATGCCCGCGAGGTTCTCGACCAGCTCCGGCGACGGCCGCTCGACGAGATGCGGGGCCACCTGTGCCTGGATGGAGATGACCGACATGTGGTGCGCGACCACGTCGTGCAGTTCCCGCGCGATACGGCTGCGCTCCTCCAGCAGGGTGCGGCGGGCCCGCTCCTCGGTGGTGAGGGTGGTCTGCTCGACGAGTTCGGCGCGGGCCACCCGGCGGCCGCGCAGAGCGGCGCCGAGCACCACGACGACCGTGGACAGGACGACGGCGAGGACCCCGGTGGGCTGGTACCCCGAGCCGCCCCACACGCCCTGCAGCAACCAGGTGACCAGCGCGGTCAGGGCCAGGGCCTCGGCCGACACCCGGGTGCGCACGCGCAGCGCGAGCAGCAGCAGGACGAGCAGGTGGGCGATGAGACCGGCCGCGGTCCAGGGCCAGGTGAACGACGTGTCGGCGACCATGGCCAGCCTGCCGTGCACCGCCGCGGCACCCACCACGGTGCCGGCCATCGACAGCCACCAGCCCGCGACGGGCCGCCACAGCGCGAGCACGATCGCGGCGCCCTGCGCGAGGCCGATCACGAAGGCCGCTCCGGGCGGCAGATGCCCGTTGTCCCCGAGCTGTGCCGTACCGCCGAGGGTGACCCCGAACGCGGCCAGGCACAGCAGGCCGTGCGGCAGCCAGCGCAGCCACACGGAGACGGGCAGCGGATCCGGCCGGAAGTTCCACAGGTCGTCGTGCAGCACCCGCATCCGCCGCCCCCACCGGCCCGCGAGCGGCACCGGTGCCCGGCGGCCCCCCGTCTCCGTCACGCGGTCCACCCTAGGGCCTGTCCGGGGAGTGCCGGATCCCGTGGTCGGCGACCGCGGTGCCCCGGTGCACATGGACCACCCGGGACCCGCCGGAGGCGCCGCCGCTCGCGGGACGGTGGCGGCGGGTGCCCTGCTCGCAGGAGCGGAACACCGCCCAGTACAGGGCGAGTACGGCGGTGAACACCGGCAGCCAGAGGAGCCGCGCCGCCACCCAGCCCAGGCCGTCCGGGCCGGTGTGCAGGCCGGGCAGGCGGCCGGTGGCGAGGGCGGCGGCCGTGGTGGTCATCAGGGCCGTCTGGTGCCACAGGAAGACGGTCATCGCGGAGAGGTTGACCAGGGCCACGGCCGCCCAGGCGAGCGGGCGGCCCATCGCCCGGCGCAGCCGGTCGCGCAGCAGGAGGGCCAGCCCGCACTGGGCCAGGCCGAAGGTCACGGCCGCCATCGTCGGCGGGTTCAGGTTGGAGACGGGGGCGCCCGGCACCCCGACCATGGAGGCGGGGTAGCCCGCGAAGGTCACCAGCAGGGCCGTGGCCGCCGTACCGCCGAGGAGCAGCGCCCGGGCCGCGCGGCGGGACTCCAGCTCACCACGGGTCCAGGCGGCGCCCAGGGTGTACGGGACCAGCCAGCCGGCCGCCACGTTCACCCAGCCCAGCCAGGAGGGTCCGGTGTGCAGGCCGAAGCGGAGGATGTCCACGTGCAGGACGACCGCCAGCGGCCAGAGCGGGCTGAGCCGGACGAGCAGCGGGGTGGCCGCCGTGAGGGCGGCGAAGACCAGCAGGAACCACAGCGGGGACAGCGCCAGTTTGAGGAGCGTGTGCAGCGTCCCGAAGGGGGTGCCGGACAGCAGCAGGGCGGCGGCCGCCACCGTCCACAGCGTGAGGAGCGCGAGTACCGGCCGGAGCAAACGGGTCAGGCGGGTGCGCAGCCACACCCCGTACGACAGTCCCCCGGCCCGCGCCGAGGCGAGTGAGCGCGTCGCCACATGACCGCCGACCAGGAAGAACACCGCGAGGGTCTGGAAGGCCCAGGAGACCGGGGCCAGCCACGGCAGCTGCCGCAGCGGGCTCGCCGTGCGCAGCGCGCCGTCCTGCGGGACCAGGGCGGTGACCAGCCAGTGGCCGAGGACAACACCGAGGATCGCGAGGGCGCGCAGCGCGTCGACCGCGCGGTCCCGGGAGGCGGGGGTGGCGGCGTCCACGCGGTCAGCGCCCCGGCGTATCGCGTGCGGCAGGCGCGGTGCGCGGCGGGGCCGCGTCGTCGCGGGTCGGGCGGGAGTCCGGCGACGGGGACCGGGAGCGGGCTCAGGCACGGGTCACCTCCGAGGTCTCGCCGAGGGTGATCCGGGCCAGGTTGGCGAGGGCGGCCGAGCCCGGGGTGAAGTAGCCGCTGTGACCGGCGTCCGCGGCGTCGAAGACCCGGGCGCCGAAGGCCCGGGAGACCGGGTCGGTGCCGAAGCCGACGGTGGTGACCAGCAGGCCGGCCCGTACGTGCGGCACATGGGCGACCCAGTCGCCGCCGCCGCGCGCCGCCCACACCCGGGCGTGGGTGCGCAGACCGGCGACGGTGCCGGCGCCCGTGCCCGGGCTGCCGACGAGGACGATGTCGCCGACGTCCAGGCCGTGCGCGGCCCGGCCGCAGACGACGGAGCCGTAGGAGTGGCAGAGCAGGGAGACACGGGCACGGGCGGGGGCGAGGGCGCGCAACCGCCCGGTGAGGGCGCGCAGCCGGGGCGCCGCTTCGTCGGCCCTGGCGGTGGTGGTCACCGTGGTGCTGACCGTGCCGGGGGTCCGGTAGCCGAGCCAGGCGACCACTGCCACGCGGGTGCCGGCGGGGGCGCGGTGCGTGAGGTCGTCGTACAGGGCCGCCGCCGCCCGGTGGAAGCGGGCGTAGGTGTCGATCGAGGTGTCGGAGCCGGGTACCAGGACGGCGATGCGGTCGGCCCGGCGCAGCTCACCGAGGACCTCGGTGGCCTGGCCGGGGCCCCGGCCGTCGAAGGCGAGGAGGTCGCGGGTGGCGAGTGCCCGGTCGGCGGCGGCCCGGCGCACGTCGCCGTGGGCCGCGGCCATGGCGGCGGCCTCGGCGGCGTTGGCGCGGTTCGCCGCGTAGGCCGACCGCAGGGTGGCCGCGGTGGGCGGGGCCTGGCCGGCCGGGGGCGGGGCGGGGATCGCGGAGTGCGCTGCGGCGGTCAGGGCGACGGCCGTGACGGCGGTGAGCAGCGCCTGGCGCCAGGTCCGGAACCGCCCCGGCCGCCGCCGGCCCCGGCGGGACGACGGCGGGTGCGGACCGGTGGCGGGTGGCGACGCTTGCCCCATGGTGGCTTCCCTTCGCGGAGCCCGGCCATCGGGCTTGTCGAGAAGGGAAGTTAGAAGTCGGAGGGCGTCGCCCGCGTCCCACCGGGGAGCTGTCCCGCGGGGTAGCTCTCAGGTACTACGGGTATGACCGGGGCGGTTCACCAGGCGAGTTGGGCGATCTCCTCGGTCACCACCGCGCAGGCGTCCGTGGCCGGGTCGATCAGCGGGAAGTGCCCGACGTCCGCCAGCAGGGTCAGGCCCACCATCTCGCCCGCCTTCTCGGCGGCGTCCGCGTACGACTCGGCCACCGGCTGCGGCACCACCAGGTCGGCACGGCCCTGGACCAGCGTCGTGGCGATGCCGTTCGGGAGCAGCAGCACGGGATCGGCGTACGGCCGGCGCTCGGCGAAGTGGTCGTGTCCGCCGAGGAGTTGCAGGGAGGCGTTGCCGCAGACGTCCAGCTTCTCCGCCACGTCGAAGTCGGCGATCGGGGCGAGGGCCACCACGCCGCGCAGCGGGGCGGGGCCGTCGGTGCGCCAGGGGGCGTCGGCGGGCAGGACGTGCCGGGCCGCGGCCCACAGGGCGAGGTGGCCGCCCGCCGAGTGCCCGGTGAGGACGGTGCGGCGCGGGTCGGCCCGCGGGAGCGCCTCGCGGACCAGGCCGGGCAGGGCGTCCAGGGCGGCGGCCACGTCGTCGAAGGTGTCGGGCCAGCGGCCGGCCGGCGGGGTCGCGGCCTCGGGGCCGGGCGCGGCGCCCTTGTTCTGCGCCGGGATCAGGGGCTCGCCGCCGCGCCGGTACTCGACGTTGGCCACGGCGAAGCCGGCGCGGGCCAGGTGATCCGCGAACGGGGTGACATGGCGGCGGTCGTAGCGGGCGCGCCAGGCTCCGCCGTGCAGGACGACGACCAGGGGGGCGCCGGGGGTGCCGGTCCGCGGGGCGTAGAAGTCGATCACCTGGTCGGGGTGGTCGCCGTAGGCGGCGGTCACGTCCGGTTCGACCTCGGGGTGCGAGAAGGCCGACTCCTCTTCGGCGGCGGCGCGGGCTGCTGCGGCGTCGTCCGGCATGCTCCAACCTCTCGGCGGCGGGATGGGATTGGCGGACTCCGCGGGTACCAGGAGGTACGGGGCGGGTACTCTTCGTCGGCCGTTGGCCGGGACGGTATCAGGCGGGTGACGTGGGCGGACACGGGGTCGGCACACGGCGGCGGGGGGCGCGGGGCACCCCCCGCCGCCGTGGCACGTCACCCGGTCAGCAGCTCTCCCAGGAGCCGGGCCGCGCGTTCCGTGTCCGCGAAGCCCACGTACAGCGGGGTGAAGCCGAAGCGGAGGACGTCGGGGTGCCGGAAGTCGCCCACCACGCCCCCCTCGATCAGCCGCTTCATCACCTCGCCCGCGTCGGAGCAGCGCAGGGCGATCTGGCTGCCCCGCTCCGCGTGCGGCCCGGGGGTCACGCACTCCACCCGGCCGGGCTCGGTGTACGCGGCGACGCACTCCAGGAAGAAGTCCGTCAGCGCCAGGGACTTGGCGCGGACCGCGTCGACGGACACCCCGTCCCACACCTCCAGGGCGGCCTCAAGGGCCAGCATGGAGAGGATGTCCGGGGTGCCGGTACGGCCGCGCGCCGCGCCCGGTGCCGGTGCGTAGGTCGAGCTCATGGCGAACGGCTCGGCATGGGAGGTCCAGCCGGGCAGGGGCGAGTCGAAGCGGTCCTGCAGCTCCCGGCGCACATACAGGTACGCGGGCGAACCGGGGCCGCCGTTCAGGTACTTGTAGGTGCAGCCGACGGCCAGGTCGACCCCGTGCTCGTCCAGGCCGACCGGCAGCGCGCCCGCGCTGTGGCACAGGTCCCACACCGCGAGGGCGCCGGACGCGTGGATCGCGGCGGTGAGACCGGGCAGGTCGTGCAGCCGGCCGGAGCGGTAGTCGACGTGGTTGAGCAGTACCGCCGCCGTACGGTCGCTCAGCGCGCCGGGCAGCTCCGCCGGGGTCACCGGGCGCAGGGTGCGGCCGGTCATCCGGGCGGCCGACTCGGCGATGTAGCCGTCCGTGGGGAACGTCGTCGCGTCGACGAGGAGCTCGTCACGGCCGGCGTCCGCCATCCGCACCGCCGCCACGAGCGCCTTGAAGACGTTGACGCTCGTGGAGTCGCCCACCACGATCCGGCCCGGTGCCGCGCCGACCAGCGGGGCGATCCGGTCGCCGATCCGCTCCGGCGCCGTCCACCAGCCGCTCTCTCTCCAGGAGCGGATGCGCAGTTCGCCCCACTGCCTGCGGACCACGTCCGCCACCCGGTCCGGGACGTTCACGGGCAGGGCACCGAGCGAGTTGCCGTCCAGGTAGACCACGTCGTCGAGGACGAAGCGCTCACGCAGCGGGGCCAGTTCGTCCGCCGCGTCCAGTTCCTTGGCTCGCAGCGCGAGTCCGGGACGCTCAGACATGGGACCTCGCCGTCCACAGCTCGGGGAAGACGTTCTTGCGGGCGCGCTTCTCCAGCCAGGCCACGCCCGCCGAGCCGCCCGTGCCGGCCTTGGAGCCCATCGCGCGGCGGGTGGCGACCAGGTGGTCGTTGCGCCAGCGCCAGACCAGCTCGGCCACGTCGGACAGGGCCTCGCCGAGACGCACGAGCTCGCCGTCCTGGTCGCCGGAGTAGACCGCGGCCCAGGCGGACTCGACGGCGTCCGAGTGCTCGTAGCGCCGGGAGACGTCCCGGTTCAGGACCGAGGCGGGGATCGCGTGGCCGCGGCGCGCGAGCAGCCGCAGCACCTCGTCGTACAGGCTGGGCTCGTGCAGGGCCTTCTCCAGCTCCGCGTGGGCGCGGGGGGCGCCGCGGTGCGGGACCAGCATCGAGGCGGACTTCTCGCCGAGCAGGAACTCCAGCCTGCGGTACATCGCCGACTGGAATCCGGAGCCCTCGCCGAGGGCGCCGCGGTACGAGTTGAACTGCGCCGGGGTGAGCTGGCCGAGCGGCTTCCAGGAGGCGTTCAGCGCCTCCAGCTCGCGCACGGAACGCTTCAGCGCGGCGATCGCGGTCGGCACGTCGTCCTGGCGGAGGGCCTTCGCGGCGGTCTCCCACTCGTGCACGACGACGGTGAACCACAGCTCCATGACCTGGGTCGTCACCAGGAAGACCATCTCTCCGGGGTCGTCGGAGAGGGTGTGCTGCAGGTGGGTGAGCACGTCCGCCCGGACGTAGTCCTCGTAGGGCGTCGTACCCGCGAAGTCGAGATGCGGGGTCTCGGGCTCAGCGGCCTCGTGAGGGGGGCGAGCCGGTTGCGACATCGCTGTCTCCTGTTTGTTGCTCCGGGTGGCGGTCCGCCCCTGCCGATGCCGGCACGGGGGCCCCGGTCCCCACCCCGCATCCTCCGCAATCACTCCGGTCACGGCAAGGCCCGCCTGCTGCCAGACGGGCCACACAGGTGACGCCGCGGGGGCCGGCCGGTCAGCCGAGGGTCTGGGCCGCCGCGGGCGAGGAGTCCTTCAGGAACTGGGAGCAGCGCTCGTACTCCTCCTGCTCGCCGATCGCCTGGGCGGCGCGGGCGAGGCCGTGCAGGGCGCGGAGGAAGCCGCGGTTGGGCTCGTGCTCCCAGGGCACCGGGCCGTGGCCCTTCCAGCCGTTGCGGCGCAGGGCGTCCAGGCCGCGGTGGTAGCCCGTGCGGGCGTAGGCGTACGACTCCACGACCGAGCCCCGCTCGAACGCCTCGTCGGCGAGCTGGGCCCAGGCGAGGGAGGAGGTGGGGTATTTGGCGGCGACGTCCGCGGGGGCGGTGCCGGTCGCGAGGAGTTCGCGGGGCTCCGGGTCGTCGGGGAGGTGGGTGGGGGGCGGGCCGCCGAGGAGGTTCTCGTGAATCGTCATGGCTCCAGTCTGGCGCACGTACCGCTCCGCGGCGGAGGCGTACCGGGTGCCGGCAGGCGCCGGGTGCCTGAGCAGGGGCGCGGGGAACCGCGCGACCAGCCCCCCGGCACCCGCGGACGAAGCGCGACCCGCTCCCCATACCCCCCACCCCCCTAAGCCCGGCGCTCAGCCTCCAGCGGCGGAGCCGCGACGCCGCAGAAGGTCCTGCATTCCGGGTGGCGGCAGTCGGCGGGCGGGCGGCGGATCAGGGTGAAGGCCAGCACCGCGCCCAGCACCAGTACCCCCGCGCAGATCGGCATCGCCCGGGAGAACGCCGCGTCGAAGGCCACCGCCGACCGGTAGGCCTCCGGCCCCATCCCCGTCAGCAGCGGCAGCGCGGCCACGGCGACCAGTCCCGCCGCCCGGGCCGCCGCGTTGTTGATGCCGCTGGCCAGGCCCGCCCGGGCGGAGTCGACGGAGGCGAGCACCGTGGCGGTCAGCGGGGCGACCAGGGTGACCATGCCGGCACCCATGACGAGCAGCGCGGGCAGGACGTCGGTGAGGTAGTCCGCGTGCACGCCCACCCGAAGCATCAGCAGCATCGCCGCCGCGCACAGCAGCGGCCCCACGGTGAGCGGCAGCCGCGGACCGGTGCGGTCGGCCAGGGCGCCCGAGCGGGCCGAGAACAGCAGCATCAGGACCGTGGTCGGCAGCAGGGCCGTGCCCGCCTGGAGGGGCGAGTAGCCGGACACCACCTGGAGCTGGAGCGCGGTCAGGAAGAAGAAGCCGCCGAAGGCCGCGTACACGCACAGCGTGACCAGATTGACCGCCGTGAACCGGCGCGAGGCGAAGATGCCGGGCGGGAGCATCGGGTCCGCGCGGTGCTTCTCGACGTACACGAAGCCCACCGCCGCGGCCAGGCCGAGGACCGCGCTCACCACGACCCCCTGCCCGCCGCCGCCCGCCTCGATCAGGGCGTACGTCAGCAGGGCCAGGGCGAGCGCCCCGAGGCCGGCGCCGAGGACGTCGAAACGTCCCTTGCCGGGGCCGGCGGCGGACTCCGGCACGTGCCGCACGGCGATCGGCGCGCACAGCAGGGCGAGCGGCACGTTGAGCAGGAACACCCAGCGCCAGCCGGGGCCGTCCACCAGCCAGCCGCCCAGGAAGGGGCCGACGGCCGCGCCGACCCCGCCGAAGCCGGACCACAGGCCGACCGCCCGGCTGCGGTCGTCCGGGTGGAAGGAGGCCTGGATGAGGGCGAGGGAGCCGGGGGTGAGCAGGGCGCCGCCGACGCCCTGCAGGGCACGGGCGGCGATCAGCACCACCGGGTTCGGGGAGAGGCCGCAGAGCAGGGAGGCGGCCGCGAACCAGACGACGCCCAGTACGAAGATCCTGCGGCGGCCGTAGCGGTCGCCGAGCGACCCGCCCAGCAGGATCAGGCCGGCCAGCGTGACCATGTACGCGTTGACCGTCCACTGCAGGGCGGCGAGGCTCGCGTCGAGGTCGCGGCCGATGGTCGGCAGCGCCACGTTGACCACGGTGGAGTCCAGCATGGCCATGCTGGAGCCGAGCACCGTGGTGAGCAGGATCCACTTGCCCTGGGACGAGCCCAGCCGGACGTCGGGCATGTACCAGATATACAGCGGGCCCGGTGCCGAGGCACCGGGCCCGCCGAAGCCGCCGTACGCGACTTACTTGATCTTGTTGCCCGCCGAGCGCAGGTTCCGCGTGGCCTCGACGACGCGCGCGGCCATGCTGGCCTCGGCCAGCTTGCCCCAGGTGCGCGGGTCGTAGGTCTTCTTGTCGCCGACCTCGCCGTCGACCTTCAGGACGCCGTCGTAGTTCTTGAACATGTGGTCGGCGACCGGCCGGGTGAAGGCGTACTGGGTGTCCGTGTCGATGTTCATCTTCACGACGCCGTTCTCCAGCGCGGTCAGGATCTCCTGCTCGGTGGAGCCCGAGCCGCCGTGGAACACGAAGTCGAACGGGGCGGCCTTGCCGAACTTGGCGGACACGCCGTCGGCCAGCTCCTTCAGCAGCTCGGGGCGGAGCACGACGTTGCCCGGCTTGTAGACGCCGTGCACGTTGCCGAAGGAGGCGGCCAGCAGGTAGCGGCCCTTCTCGCCCAGGCCCAGGGCCTCGGCGGTGCGGATCGCGTCCTCGACCGTGGTGTAGAGGGAGTCGTTGATCTCGTGGGAGACGCCGTCCTCCTCGCCACCGGTCGGGGTGATCTCGACCTCGAGGATGATCTTCGCGGCGCGGGCCTGCTCCAGCAGCTCCTGCGCGATCTCCAGGTTGTCGGCGAGGGTCTCGGCGGAGCCGTCCCACATGTGCGACTGGAACAGCGGGTTGAGGCCGGCCTCGACACGCTTGCGGGAGAGCGTCAGCAGCGGACGCACGTACCCGTCGAGCTTGTCCTTCGGGCAGTGGTCGGTGTGCAGCGCGATGTTGACCGGGTACTTCTCGGCGACGATGTGCGCGAACTCGGCGAGCGCGACGGCACCGGTCACCATGTCCTTGCTGTACTGGCCGCCCAGGAACTCGGCGCCACCCGTGGAGATCTGGACGATGCCGTCGCTCTCCGCCTCCGCGAAGCCGCGCAGGGCGGCGTTCAGGGTCTGGCTCGAGGTGACGTTGATGGCCGGGTAGGCGAACTTGCCTGCCTTCGCCCGGTCGAGCATCTCGTTGTAGACCTCGGGGGTTGCGATGGGCATGGTCCGCTCCTTGGAGTGTGCGGGTTGGGTTCTGCGTACTTACGGCCCTGACCTAGACCTTGGGTGTGACGTCATCGTCGTGCCCATCTTTCCAGACCCGACCCGGTGCCAGTGGCTCCGGTCAAGCCACGGGCAAGTCCAGGTCAATTCCGGGCGTCAGTCCAGACCCAGTTCATCCTTCGAGAAGGCGAAACGGTACGGAACGCCCGCACCGGCCTCGATCTTCTCGGCGGCGCCGGTGGCCCGGTCGACGATCGTCGCCACGGCGACGACCTCGGCACCCGCCTCGCGCACGGCCTCCACGGCGGTGAGCGGCGAGCCGCCGGTGGTGGAGGTGTCCTCCACCACGAGCACCCGCCGGCCCGCGATCTCCGGTCCCTCCACCCGCCGCTGCAGGCCGTGCGCCTTGGCCGCCTTGCGGACCACGAACGCGTCGAGCCGCCTGCCGCGCGCGGCGGCCGCGTGCAGCATGGCCGCCGCGACCGGGTCGGCGCCCATGGTGAGGCCGCCCACCGCGTCGAACTCCAGGTCGGCGGTCAGGTCCAGGAGCGCCTGGCCGACCAGCGGGGCGGCCTCGCCGTCGAGGGTGATGCGGCGCAGGTCGACGTAGTAGTCGCCTTCGAGACCCGAGGAGAGGGTCACCTTGCCGTGCACCACGGCCTTGTCCTTGATCTGCTGCAGCAGCGCGCCGCGTACGTCGTCCGTCATGGCGCCCAGCTTAGAGGCGCCGCCAGGTCCAGGTGGTCGTCGCCTCCAGCGGCTCCAGCGGGGTGACCAGGCGCGGGAGGGTGTTGAGGCCGTTGGGCGGGCCGGTCTGCGGCTCGACGCACACCGCCTCGTCCTGCTCGTCGTAGACGACCACCCACTCCTCGCGGCCGGTCACCTTCAGCTCCAGCTGCCCCGGCCAGGTGAGGGTGACGTCGACGCCGCCGGGCATCCCGAAGCAGTCGTCCCAGGGGCCGGCCCCTGGGTCGACGCGGTTGCCGGTGGGCAGGTGGTCGGCGCCGCGCTCCTCCTGCCAGGCGGGCTTGAAGTCGAGCCGTACGTCCGAGCCGCCGAGGCTGCGGCGGAACCAGGGGTGCCAGCCGATCTGCGCCGGGAAGGAGTCGTCGTACGCCTCGACGGACATGGTCAGGGTCAGGCTGTCCCCGGTCAGCGTGACCACCTGGGTGACCCGGCCGCGGTGCGGCCAGGGGTCGGTCAGGTCGTACGTGATGACGGCCTCGTCCGCCGACACCCGGGCGGTTCGCCAGGCACCGTCGCGCGCGGTGCCGTGGATGGCGTGCGGCGGGGAGTTGAGGGGCATCTGGCGGACGGTGGCGCCGTCCAGGAAGCGGCCCTCCCGGATCCGGCCGCACCAGGGCACCATCGGGAAGCAGCCGTAGCGCTCGCCCTGGCGCAGCAGCTCCACGCCGCCGATCCGCAGCCCGCCGATACGGCCGCCGTTGCCGGGCCGCACGCTCACTTCCGCGTCGCCCGCGGTCAGCGTGATGTCTTCGTTACTCACATGACGACCCTACTTGGGCGATCAAGAGGGCGTCCGCCGCACGGCTGTGACGGACGGCGGCCTGTCGGGGGGACTCCTCAGCGCCGGCGGCGCAGCGCGCGGCCCACCACGATCGCGGAGGCCACGGCCAGGGCCGCCGCGGGGGCCGCCCAGCGCAGCACCTGGTGGCCGGCGCCGGTCTGGGGAGCGGGTACGGGGGCGTAGCGGCCGCGCGGGGGCGCGTGGTCGACCTCCTCCGCGCTGCGGCCGATCATCGTCCGGCGCGCGTGCGCGGCCTCGGCGGGCGGCGCGCCCGTGTCGGCGAAGTCGTCCGCCGGGCGGTCGGCGGCGGTGCCGTCGTCCGCGGCGGCGTCCAGGGCGGGCGGCGGGACCTCGGTGTCGAAGACCGACTCCGGCCCCGGTGCCCGGTCCGGGTTGTCGGGGCTCGCCGCCAGGCTCTCCACGAAGCGGTTCAGCAGCCGCGTCACCGCCGAGCTCACCGCGTCCGCCGGCAGCTCGGCGATGCGTCCGTCCGCCTCCGCGGTGCCCTCGACCATGACGGTGGTGCCGTCGGCGGTGCCTTCGAGGCGCAGGGTGAGCGCGACCTTGGCCGTGCCGCTGCCGCGGGCCTCGCCGGCCTCGCCGTCGACGGCGTAGCCGCCGTCCTCGCGGGGCGTGACGCGCAGCGCCCCGCGGTAGGTGACGGAGTGTCCGCCGACCCGCAGCTTCAGCCGTCCCGAGACGGGTTCGGCACCGGCGTCCTGCTGGAGCCCGGGGACCGCCCGGGCGACCCGGGCGGGCTCGGCGAGCGCCTCCCTGAGCCGGTCGGCCGGAACCGGAACGAAGACCTGGTGCTCCATGTCGGCTGAGCCTACCCAGTCCCGGCCGGAACGCACCCTCCCGCGCGCGGAGCGCGTGGAACCCGCCGCCGCGGCCGCCCACGCGCCCGGGAATGCCCCGAACGGCGGCAGCTTGCCAAGATCGGGTCGGGCCGGTGGGCGGCACGGGCATGGATGGGGGCGGAGGTGTTGCCGCGATGCCCAGCGAAGACCGGCTCATGCGTCTCGACGAGGCCGGAAGGGTGCTCGAATGGCACCGCGCGGCCCAGGAGACGTTCGGCTGGTCCGCCGAGGAGGCCGTCGGGCGGACCGTGGCGGCACTGCTGCGCGGCGGCCCGGCCGGCCTCACCCGGCCGGACGTGATGCCGCCGGTGCTGGTCAGACCCGTGCTGGCGGACGAGGCGCTGGTGTGGGACGTGTGCGCGGCGGCGGAGGCCGCGTCCGGCCAGGACCTCGCCATCCTGCGGGCGATGTTCACCCAGTCACCGGTGGGCCTGCACGTGCTGGACGACCGGCTGCGCATCGTCCGCGTCAACACCGCGACCCGCGCGCTGCGCGGCATGGCGGAGGACCGGCTGCTGGGCCGGGTCTTCTCCCGGGCGTACGGCCTGGCCGACCCCGCGCAGGAGGAGGCGGCGGCCCGCCGGGTGCTGGCCAGCGGCCGGGCGGAGCTGAACCGGATCGTGCGGGTGACGCCGGGCGCGTCCGGCCGGGAGCACGGCGTCTACTCCGTCTCCTACGTACGCCTGGAGAACGTGCGCGGCGACATCCTCGGCCTGGTCGCCTCGGCCATCGACGTGACCGAACGCGAACACGCCCTGTGGCGGCTGTCGGTGGTGGACGAGGTGCGGCGCCGGGTCGGCGAGCGGCTCGACGTGATCGCCGCCTGCCAGGAGTTCGTGGACGCGGTCGTGCCGCGGTTCTCGGGCATCGCCGTGGTCGAGGTGGTCGAGGAGGTGGTGCGGGGGGAGGCGCCGCCCCTCGTCCCGGTCGGCCGCGAGGTGCCGCTGCGCCGGGCCGCGTTCCGGGGCGTGGTGTCGGCGTATCCGGTGGGCGAGGTGCGGCGGCTGCCCTACGGCACGCCGTTCTCGCGGGTGCTCACCGATCTGCGGCCCCGGCTCCTCACGGTCGAGGAGGGCACCCTGTGGCTCGCCGCCGATCCGCCGCGGGCGGACGCCATCAGGGCGTCCGGCGCCCACTCCCTGATCGTCGCCCCGCTGGCGCTGCGCGGTGAGGCGCTCGGAGTGGTCAGCTTCTACCGGCACCGGGAGGAGGATCCCTTCGAGGAGGCGGACGTCGCCCTCGCCGCCGACGTGTGCGCGCACGCCGCGCTGTGCATCGACAACGCCCGGCGCTACGCCCGGGAGCGGACCATCGCCGCGACCGTGCAGCGCAGGCTGCTCCCCCAGCGGCCGGCCCTGCCGGACACGGTGGAGCTGTCCCATCTGCATCTGCCGGCCCCCGAGGGAGGCGGCGCCTGGTTCGACGTGATCGGCATGGCCGGCTCTCGGACCGCGCTGATCGTCGGTGAGGTGGCCGGCCACGGCATGGCCGCCGCGACCACGATGGGACAGCTCCGCACGGTCATCCACTCGCTGGCGTCCCTGGACCTGGCGCCGGACGAACTGATGGCCCGGCTGAGCGACACGGCGGCCCGCCTCGCCGCGGAACGCGCCGCGCTGCCGACGGGCGACCCGCTGCACCGCGAGCCGCTGACCGCGAGCTGCCTGATCGCCGTCTACGACCCGATCGACCTCACCTGCACCTTCGTGCGGGCGGGTCTCTCGGAGCCCGTCATGGTGCCGCCCGGCGGCGCTCCGGCCGTCGTCTCCGTACCGGCGGGACCGCTGCTCGCCGGCCCCGGCAACGCCCCGTTCCCGGCCACCACGGTCGACCTGACGGCCGGGAGCACGATCGCGATCGGCACCCGCGTCCTGGCGCGGGAGGTCCTCGCCCCGTCCGCGCCGCTGCGCGCCCTGTTCGACGAGCACGCCCACGAGCCGCTGCCCGAGCTGTGCGACGCCATCGCCTACGCCGTCAGCGACGGGCGGCGGTCGGAGGACGCGCTGCTGCTGCTCGCGCGGACCGCGGCGCTGCCCGCCGACCGGGTCTTCGGCTGCGACCTGCCGGCGGGCCCCGAGGCCGCGCCGTTCGCGCGGGAGGCGGCCCGGCGCCGGCTGCGGGCCTGGGGGGTCGACCAGGAGGCCGCGTTCACCACCGCGCTGATCGTCAGCGAACTCGTGGGCAACGCGGTCCGCTACGGCGCCCCGCCGATGCGCCTGCGCCTGATCTGCAACGGCATGCTGACGTGCGAGGTCAGTGACGGCGCGATGTCCGCTCCGCACCTCAAGCACGCCCGCACCACCGATGAGACCGGGCGCGGGCTGTTCATCGTCGCCACCCTGGCCGACAACTGGGGCACCCGGTACCAGGCGGGGGGCAAGACCGTGTGGGCGCAGCAGTCCCTCGACGGCTGCCCGTGAGGCGCGCGGGCCCCGGTCAGTACCGCGGGTGCACCAGCGTCGACGCCGGCAGCCCCCCGATCCGCGTGGCGGCCGCGGCGCGCTCGTCGGCCGCCAGGCCGTTCCCGGTCAGGGTGCGGGGCGCGGGCCCCTCGGCGTCCAGTCGCAGTCGCGGCGCCGTACCGCCCGGTGCCGCCAGCAGGAACCCCCAGTCGTGTGGGGCCCGGGAGGCGTCGGCCGAGCGGTCGGGGCCGGCCGGGAAGCCGGAGTCCTGGCCGGGGATCCGGTAGGCGGCGGTGGCGAAGCCGGCCGCCCGGAGGGTCGACGCCACCGTCCAGAAGGCCCGGGGGCGGGCGGTGACCGGACCGGCGTGCACCACGAGCCGCCCGTCGGCGGCGAGGGCGCGGCGGGCCAGGCCGTAGAACTCCTGGGAGTACAGCTTGGTGCTGGCGGTGATGCCGGGGTCGGGGAGGTCCGCGATCACGACGTCGTACGTCCCCGCCGGCGCCCCGCGCAGCCAGGTGAGGGCGTCCGCCGTCGTCAGGCGCAGGCGGGGGTCGTCGTAGGCGTGGCCGTTGAGGGCGGACAGGCCGGGGTCGCGGCGGGCCAGGCGGGTGAGGCCGGCGTCGAGTTCGACCAGGTCGACACGGCGCACGTCGCGGTGGCGCAGGACCTCGCGGGCGGCCAGTCCGTCGCCGCCGCCGAGGATGAGCACACGCGTGTGCGGGCCGCTCAGCGCGGGCTGGACGAGGGCCTCGTGGTAACGGCGTTCATCGCGGCCGCCGACCCTGAGCCGGCCGTCCAGGAAGAGGTCGAGGGGCCGGCCGCCGGTGCCGCCGGCGAGGACGACCTCCTGAACGCCGGTCCGCACGGCGACCCGGACGTCCCCGCCGTACACCGCGTGCCGGGCGGCGCGTTCGAAGTCGCCGGCGAGGGCGGCCGCGGCGGCGAGGACGCCGAGCACGGTGAGGCCGACCAGCAGCAGGGTCCAGCGGGCGCGGCGGGTCAGGTCGCGGCGGAACAGGCCGAGCACCAGGGCGCCTCCGGCGATCACGTTGACCGCGCCGGTGAGCAGCGCCCCCGTCAACTGGCCGAGGTACGGCAGCAGCAGGAACGGGAAGGCGAGACCGCCGACCAGCGCGCCCACGTAGTCGGCGGCGAACAGGTCGGCGACCGCGCCCCCCGCGTCCTGGCGGCGGATGCGCTGGATCAGCTCCATCAGCAGCGGCACCTCCGCGCCCACGAGCAGGCCGATGGCGAGCGAGAAGGCGACGAGCAGACAGCGCGGGCCGTCGGCCCAGACGCCGCCCCAGCCGCCGGTCCAGGCGAAGACCGCGTACAGCGCCATCGCGCTGCAGCCGCCCACCAGGGCGAGCACGATCTCGATCGCGCCGAACCCGGCGGCCGCGTGCCAGCGCAGCCGCTTGGCCACGAGGGAGCCGATGCCCATCGCGAACACCATCACGGACAGCACGACGGAGGCCTGGGTGACCGAGTCGCCGATCAGGTACGAGGCGAAGGCGACGAGTTCGAGTTCGTACACCAGCCCGCAGGCCGCGCACACGAAGACGCACACGAGGACCAGGAACCGCCCGGTGCCGGGCCGGACGGGCAGCCGTGCGGGACCTGTCCAGGGCGGGGCCGCCGGCGGAGCGGGAGCGTGCGGATCGATCACGCTGCGACGTTACGTCACGCACTCGGTACGCTTCGTCACCCACACGTGTGGATCTCCGGGCAGTTGACGCATTACTGGTTTATGCCGCGCGGAACGCGTGTGACCCCGTCCGGCCGGCCGGGACCCGCGCCCCGACCCGCGTCCGGGTCGCCACCAACTGCCCGTCCTGCGGGTAGGCGTGCCAGGTGCGCCAGTGGACCTGGCCCTCGTGCCACTGGGCCAGCAGCGCGGTGAAGGCATGCGGGCTGCCGGGGAAGACGCCGACGAGGCCGTGCGGATGGTCGGAGACGAGGGCCAGCAACTCCTGTGCGCGGCCCTCGAACGAGCCCGGCGTGAGCACCTCGACGCGCGCCGCGAACTCGTACTCCCAGTCGTCGACGCGCTTGGCCACACCCAGCGGAAGCGGGGTGCTGGAACCGGCGATGCACGCGACCGTCTCCGAACATCGCCCCCGCTCCTCATCGAGCAGCACCTGGTGGGAGGCGCCGAGGAGCCGCAACTGCAGGTGGGAGCCACCCAGTTCGAGGTCGAGGGTGGCCAGTGCGGGCAGCGGTTCGCGGCCGAGGGCCCAGGCGAGGTCGGCGGCACGGGTGTCGGTGTAGGAGGTGTTCAGGGTCGTGAGCATGGGTCGGCTCCGCTAACGAACAAGGAGGGGGGAGTTCGGCCTTGTCAGCCCAGTCAGCCCGGCCGGTGGGGGCGACTGCGGGAGTCCGAGGGCTGTGTCGGTGAGTAGGACGGCCGCGTTGGTGAATTAGAGGGAATCATGAACAGTGGCGCCACCACAGCGTTTTTACCCAAGTTCGTGGGGTTTCCATCCCTCAGAGGGCTCCACAGCTCAACTGTTCAACTACGGCGTGCGCCGGGCGCGCGGCCGGCAAGCACCCGGGCGCCCGCCGGATGCGTTCCTCCGGCGGGCGCCCGGGCCCCGGAAGCCGGCCGCCCCGCGCCGGCCGCCTCCCCCGCTCGTGCTCCGTCAGCTGCCTCCCCCGCAGCCACCGCCGCCCCCGCACGAGGACCCTCCGCCGCAGGACGAGCCGCCGCCGCAGGAGGAGGAGCCGCCGCCGCACGACGAGTGCCCTCCGCCCCCGCAGGAGTGGTGGCCACCGGAGTGGCCTGAGCCGTGGTGGCCGCCGGACGACGATCCGGTGTCCGCCGCGCCGGCGACCCACCAACTGGCGCCGCTGTCGTACGACGACGAGGACGACGAGGACCTCGTGCGGGACGAGCGGGACCGGCCGGCCGAACGGGTCCTGCCCTTCTTGAGGCCCGGGCCCCTGTTCCCGGCCCGCTTCCTGCGCGCCCGGTCCGCCGCCCCCGCGATGATCAGCAGTGCGAGCAGAGCCAGGCCGAATCCGATCTCCATGGCGCCGCCCTCCTTCCTTTCCCCCGAAGCGGCCCCCCGTGGGCGCCTCGCTGTCACCGCCTCTCGTGCGGTGACCGGGGGATGCCCGGCCGCCGAGCGCGCCAAAGCAGAGTTGAGCAAGTCCAGAGCTTGGGCGCAGGATGGCCGGCATGACCTCCTCCGCGCGCCCGCACCTCAACCGCCGTCTGGCGGAGTTCGGCACGACGATCTTCGCCGAGATGTCCGCCCTCGCCGTGTCGACCGGGGCGATCAACCTGGGACAGGGCTTCCCCGACACCGACGGCCCCGAGGAGATCCGGGAGGCCGCCGTACGCGCGCTGCGCGACGGGCGCGGCAACCAGTACCCGCCGGGCCCGGGCGTCCCCGAACTGCGCACCGCGATCGCCGCGCACCAGCTCCGGCGCTACGGGCTGTCGTACGACCCCGACACCGAGGTACTGGTGACGGCCGGCGCCACGGAGGCCATCGCGGCCTCCCTGCTGGCGCTGCTGGAGCCCGGCGACGAGGTGGTGGCCCTGGAGCCGTACTACGACTCCTACGCGGCGAGCATCGCGATGGCGGGCGGCCGCCGGGTACCGGTGACGCTCCGGCCGCACGACGGCGCCTTCCGCCTGGACCTCGACGAACTGCGCGCGGCCGTCACGGACCGCACCCGCCTGCTGCTGATCAACACCCCGCACAACCCGACCGGCACGGTCCTCACCCGGACGGAACTGGCGGCGGTCGCCGAACTGGCGGTGGAGCGGGACCTGCTGGTGGTGACGGACGAGGTCTACGAGCGCCTGGTCTTCGACGACGCCGAGCACACGCCGCTGGCGACGTTCCCCGGGATGCGCGAGCGGACGGTGACGATCGGCTCGGCCGGCAAGACGTACTCGTTCACCGGCTGGAAGGTCGGCTGGGTGACGGCGGCGCCCAGCCTGGTCACGGCGGTGCGCTCGGCAAAGCAGTACCTGACGTACGTGTCCTCGGGGCCGTTCCAGTACGCGGTCGCGGAGGCCCTGGCCCTGCCCGACTCGTACTACGAGGACTTCCGCGCGGACATGCGCGACCGCCGGGACATCCTCGCGGAGGGGCTCGCCCAGGCCGGATTCGAGGTCTTCAGGCCCGCCGGCACCTACTTCATCACCACGGACATCCGGCCCCTCGGCGAGAAGGACGGCTTCGCGTTCTGCCGCGCGCTGCCGGAGCGCGCGGGCGTGGTGGCCATCCCCAACGCGGTGTTCTACGACGACCGCGAGGCGGGGGCGCCGTTCGTGCGGTTCGCGTTCTGCAAGCGCCCGGAGGTGCTGCGGGAGGCGGCGGAGCGGCTGCGGAACATGTGAGGACGGGGTCCGGGGGCCGTGGCCCCCGGACCGGCCGGGGCGGGGTTACTCCCCGTCGTCCTCGGGCTTCTCCGCTTCGTTCACTTCGTCTTCCAGGCCCAGCTGCTCCACCAGCCACTTGTCGAACTCGATCGCGGCCCGCACCCAGCTGACCGTGGAGGAGACGAAGTGGTTGAGGTCGACACCGGTGCCGACCAGCATCTGAGCCTCGCCGATGAGGCGGACGGTGCCGTCGTCGTGGGTGTGGGTGTACACCTTGGGCCACAGCGTGCGGCGGTTCCAGTCGTCGACGGACTCCAGCAGCTGCGGCTTCTCGCCGATCTGGTGGGGCCGGTCGTAGAAGGTCCGCACCGAGAAGACCGCCTGCTCATCCTCCCCGCGGAACATGAAGTACGTGCGGAACTGCTCCCACGGCGCCGCGAGGTCTCCCTCCTCGTCGACGACGTACTTCAGCTCCATCTGGTCGAGGAGCTGCTTCACGAGATCCTGATCCGGGACGACGGGGCCCACCGGTCCCTGGGGCTGCGGTTCGGGCTGGCCCCCGAAGTTCGGAATCGAGGACGGGTCGATGCTCACCGTGATTTTCCCTTCGTACGGATCCCGCCATCCTCTCCCATGCGGGGAGGGGGGTGGCAAGCCCCGACGCGGCCTGTCAGCCGAGGGCTGACATGATCCGGCCGGACGGGCCGCACGGCGGCGCCGTGCGGCCCGGCGGCACCGCCCGCCCCCGGGTCGCACGGCCGCTCGGATCAGAGCGTCTTGCCCGTCACCGGGCCCACGATCAGACCCTCCTCGAAGCGGTCCACGCGGACCGTGTCGCCGTCCTTGACCTCGCCGGAGAGGATCTCCCTGGCGAGGCGGTCGCCGATCGTGGTCTGCACGAGGCGGCGCAGCGGACGGGCGCCGTAGGCCGGGTCCAGGCCCTCCTCGGCGAGCCAGGCCAGCGCCTCGGGCGTGATGTCCAGCGTGAGCCGGCGCTCGGCCAGCCGCCTGGCCAGCCGGTCGATCTGGAGCCCGGCGATCCGCTCCAGTTCGGACTTGGTCAGCGCCGTGAAGACCACCAGGTCGTCGAGCCGGTTGAGGAACTCGGGCTTGAAGGAGGTCCGTACGACCTCCAGGACCTGCTCCCGCTTCTCCGCCTCGCTGCTCACCGGGTCGACCAGGAACTGGCTGCCCAGGTTGGAGGTGAGCACCAGGATGGTGTTGCGGAAGTCGACCGTGCGGCCCTGGCCGTCCGTCAGGCGGCCGTCGTCCAGCACCTGCAGCAGGATGTCGAAGACCTCCGGGTGGGCCTTCTCCACCTCGTCCAGCAGCACCACGCTGTACGGGCGCCGCCGCACCGCCTCGGTGAGCTGGCCGCCCTCCTCGTAGCCGATGTAGCCGGGAGGCGCGCCGACCAGCCGGGCCACGCTGTGCTTCTCGCCGTACTCCGACATGTCGATGCGGACCATGGCCCGCTCGTCGTCGAAGAGGAAATCGGCGAGCGCCTTGGCCAGCTCGGTCTTGCCGACGCCGGTCGGGCCCAGGAAGAGGAAGGAGCCGGTGGGGCGGTCGGGGTCGGCGATCCCGGCCCGGGAGCGCCGCACGGCGTCGCTCACCGCGCGCACGGCCTCGGTCTGGCCGATGAGGCGCCGGCCCAGCTCGTCCTCCATGCGCAGCAGCTTCTGCGTCTCGCCCTCCAGCAGGCGCCCGGCGGGGATGCCGGTCCAGGCGCCGACGACGTCGGCGATGTCGTCGGAGCCGACCTCCTCCTTGACCATGGTGTCCCTGGCGACCTCCTCCTCGGCCTCGGAGGCGGCCTCCAGTTCCTTCTCCAGCTCCGGGATCCGGCCGTAGAGCAGCTTGGCCGCGGTGTCGAAGTCACCGTCGCGCTGGGCGCGTTCGGCCTGGCCGCGCAGGTCGTCCAGGCGCTCCTTCAGCTCACCGACCCGGTTGAGGGACTGCTTCTCCTTCTCCCAGCGGGCGGTCAGGCCCCGCAGCTCCTCCTCCTTGTCGGCGAGGTCGCGGCGCAGCTTCTCCAGGCGCTCCCGGGAGGCCGGGTCGGTCTCCTTGGCGATCGCCAGCTCCTCCATCTTCAGCCGGTCCACGGAGCGCTGGAGCTCGTCGATCTCCACGGGGGAGGAGTCGATCTCCATACGCAGCCGGGATGCCGCCTCGTCGACCAGGTCGATGGCCTTGTCGGGCAGGAAGCGGGAGGTGATGTACCGGTCGGACAGGGTGGCGGCGGCCACCAGCGCGCTGTCCGCGATCTGCACCTTGTGGTGGGCCTCGTACCGGCCCTTCAGCCCGCGCAGGATGGCGATGGTGTCCTCGACGGTCGGCTCGGCGACCAGAACCTGCTGGAAGCGGCGCTCCAGGGCGGGGTCCTTCTCGATCCGCTCCCGGTACTCGTCCAGGGTCGTGGCGCCGACCATGCGCAGTTCACCGCGGGCCAGCATCGGCTTGAGCATGTTGCCCGCGTCCATGGCGGAGTCGCCGCCGGCACCGGTGCCGACGACGGTGTGCAGCTCGTCGATGAAGGTGATGATCTGCCCGTCGGAGTCCCTGATCTCGGCGAGCACGGACTTCAGCCGCTCCTCGAACTCGCCGCGGTACTTGGCGCCCGCCACCATCGCGCCGAGGTCGAGCGCCACCAGCCGCTTGTCCTTCAGCGACTCGGGCACGTCGCCCTTCACGATCCGCTGGGCGAGCCCCTCCACGACGGCGGTCTTGCCGACGCCGGGCTCACCGATGAGGACGGGGTTGTTCTTGGTACGGCGGCTCAGCACCTGCACGACCCGCCGGATCTCCTGGTCCCGCCCGATGACCGGGTCGAGCCGGCCCTCGCGGGCGGCGGCGGTGAAGTCGGTACCGAACTTCTCCAGGGCCTTGTACTGACCCTCGGGATCGGCGGTGGTCACGCGGCGTCCTCCCCTGGCCCTGGTGAAGGCCTCTTCGAGCTTCTTGGCGTCGGCACCCTGCTTCTGGAGCACCTCGCCGGCCGCGCCGCCCTTCGCGGCGATGCCGAGGAGCAGGTGCTCGGTGGACAGGTACTCGTCGCCGAGCGCCTTCGCCCGCTCGGTGGCGTCGGCGATGACCGCGAGCAGCTCGCGGTTGGGCTGCGGGGGCGCGACGGTGGAACCGGTCACGCTGGGCAGTCCGGCCAGCACGCGCTCGGCGCCGGAGCGTACGGCGGCCTGGTCGGCTTCGACGGCGGCGAGCAGGTCGGTGATGTTCTCGTTGTCCTGGCCCTGGAGCAGCGCCAGCAGCAGGTGAACGGGGGTGAGGTCCGGGTGCCCCCCGGTGACTGCGCGGTTGCCGGCCGCGTTGATCGCGTCCCGGCTCCTGTTGGTCAGCTCGGCGTCCACGTGTCCGTTCTCCTCCTCGGCGTCGGCTCGGCGGCCGGGTCCTTCCCAGCGCTGACTTGACCAGCGTACACAAAGTTGAGTCTATTCCACTCAAGGCACGGCAGACCGCGGGGCGGTGGAAATTGCGGCTAGGTTTCGGCCATGGCCAAGCACTCCGTAGACCCGGCTGCCCCGGACGAGCCGTATCTCGCCTTCTGGCGGGAACGGCATCTGTGCACCCTGACGACCCTGCGCCCCGACGGCAGCCCGCACGTGGTGCCGGTCGGGGTCACGTACGACCCCGGGGCGCGGCTGGCCCGGGTGATCACGAACGGCGGCAGCGCGAAGGCGGCCCACGTCCGCGCGGCCGGTGACGAGGGCGCGCGGGTCGCGGTGTGCCAGGTGGACGGCCGCCGGTGGGCCACGCTGGAGGGCCGGGCACGGGTGCGCGACGACCGGGAGCGGGTCGCGGAGGCGGAGCGGCGGTACGCCGAGCGCTACCACCGGGTGCCGGCGGAGAACCCGCGGCGGGTGGTGATCGAGATCGAGATCGAGCGGGCGCTCGGACATGGCTGACGACCGATCGGTTTCAGCCGGCGTGGCCGCGCTCCCACACCCGGAAATGTGCCCATAAAACTGCAGCGGCGTCACCGTGTTCAGGTCACGGTGACGCCGCTGCGGGGGGAAGCACCTGAGCGATCTTTTACGACGGGGGAATCGCGTCAGGCACTGCGGGGGGTGGCTGAGATGGTCGTGAGTTCCGGGTCCTCCGGCTCAGCGAGGCGGTGGTCCCTTTGGTCCAGGTTCACAAAGATCATGCCGTAGCGGATCGCGCACCGCACCGGCTGTGGCGCCCCGCGCGGCTTGCGCAGGCACCGGTAGGCCCGTACGTCCTCGTCATCGTCCCGGGTGACGACGACCGGCTCTCCGAACACGGTCACCATCAACGAGTCACCACTGTGGGGGATGGCGGTGACCAGGTCGATGAAGTGCCAACCGGAGCGGTAGGCGGTGGCCATCTCTCGCCGGAAGGACCGGTCGTCGGGCGGGGTGGTCATGCCCTCGCACCCGCCCTCACCACGTCCCAGCCAAGATCCTGCCCGGACGCGGTCTGGCTCGTGCGGGGCGTGATGTCCCAGCCGAGATCCAGCGCGGAGTCCGCATGACCGGCCGGCCGTACGATGTCCCAGCCGAGGTCCAGCGTGCTCACCGTGCCGAAGACCAGTCCTGTGGAGAAGGCCACGGCAAGTACTGAGCGAAGCATTCTCTTGCACATGATGGGCTTCGTCCTCACTTCCCCTGTGTCTCTCCCCCGCCATCAAGACGATGGCTCATCAAGCCACGTCAAAGCCACAGAAGCGGTGCATCATGTTCCTGCATGTACAGGACCCTGGGGGGTGGAGATTTGCCTAATACTCACACAAACGAGACACATCATCCTCACGGGATGACAGATCTCTGTGAAGACGGCAAGCGCCTGTACGCCGACGCGCTGCGGCTGGGACGCGTCGCCCGCCCGGAGGTGGCAGTCGCCCCTTGTCTGCTGGAACTCGCGCTGCTGCACCCCGATCCGGACGATCCCAAGTGGCTGCGTCCGGTACCGCCCGCCGCCGCGCTCGCCCAGCGCCTGCATCCGATCGAACGAGAGATTCAGGAGCGCAGGCACGTCGCGATCGAACTCACCGATTCCTTCGAGCCATTCATGGCCATCAGTGCCCAGACTACGGGGGATACCAACGCGGTCACGGTGCACGAGGGCATCGAGCGGATCAACAAGGCGATCGAACGGGCCACGGCGGACTGCCGGCACGAGGTGCTCACCGTGCAGCCCGGCGGCGGACGCAGCGAGAACGTCCTGGGCATCGCCCTGAAACGGGGTCAGGCCGTCATCGACCGCGGGATCTCGATGCGCACGCTGTACCAGCACACGGTGCGCCACAGCCAGGGGACGCTCGCGTACGCGGAGATCATGGCCAAGGGCAAGGTGGAGATCCGCACGCTCGAGGAGCTGATCGAACGTCTGATGATCTTCGACCGTGAGGTCGCCTTCATCCCCGCCCGCGACGACCGCCAGGTGGCCCTCGAACTGCGGCACCCGGCGCTGGTCGAGTATCTGGTCAAGGTCTTCGAGCAGCTCTGGCGGCGCGCGGTCCCCCTCCTGGAGGAGCCGGCCTACGCTCCTCCGGTCGACGGCGTCACGGGAGTGCAGCGCTCCATCGCCAAGCTCCTGGTCGAGGGCCATGTGGACGAGGCGATCGCCCGCCGGCTCGGCATGAACGTAAGGACCTGCCGGGCCCACATCGCCAAGCTGGCCGCCGCACTCGGCAGCGGCAGCCGCGCCCAGCTCGGCTATCTCATCGCCCGCTCCGGGCTGCTGGACCAGGAACCGGGCCCGGAGTCCGGGACGCCGGCCCCGGCGGAGCACGACTGACGCGAGGGCGCGGCCCGGGCGCCTCAGCGCACGCTCGGCGAGCCCTGGCCGGGCAACCCCAGCGCGGCGGGCGTGGCCGGCGGTCCGCTGTGCGGGGGCCGGTCCAGGCCCACCTGGGCTATACGCACGCCCAGTTGGGTCCGGCTCGCCGCACCGAGCGTGTCCGACAGCCGGGCGATGTGCGACCGGCAGGTACGGACGCTGATGCCGAGCCGTTCGGCGATCACCGCGTCCTGGTGGCCCTCGGCGAGCAGCGCGGCGATGGACCGCTCGCGGTGCGAGATGCCCTCGATGCCGGTGTCGGGCAGCGGCGCCGTCAGCGGCAGCGCCAGGCGCCAGAGCCGCTCGAAGACGGTCACCAGGTACTCGACCAGCGCCGGGTGCCGCAGTTCCAGGGCGATCGTGCGCTCGGAGTTGGCGGGGATGAAGGCGACCGTGCGGTCGAAGAGGATCAGCCGGTCGATGACCTCGTCCAGGGTGCGGGCCTCGACCGCCCCGCCCATCAGCTCCAGGTAGTTGAGCAGCCCCTGCCCGTGCCGGGCCACGTGCGTGTACAGGTCGCGCATGCGCACGCCCCGGCCGCGCAGCGCCAGCGCCCGGTGCAGCCCCTCGGACAGCTCGGCCTCGCGGCGGATGCCGCCCGGCTGCACCGTGAGCACCTCCACGGTGCACGCGGCGGTCGCCTCGTCCATCGCGGCCTGGATGCGGGAGAGCCCGTCCAGCACCCGGATGGCCGTGCCCTCACCGGACGCCGACAGCGCCTGGAGCTGCCGCCCCAGGCCCGCGTACCACTCGAAGGCGGCGACCGCCGAGCCCACCCGCCGCTGGCTCTCCCTGACCTCGTCCTGGACCCCGCGCAGCAGCCGGGTCATGACCTCCTGCGGTGAGGTCGGCACCAGCCAGTCCATGTCGTCCGGATCGGGGTGCAGCAGGGCCAGTTCCAGCAGGCAGGGCACCGGCTCGGCGTCCGTGCGCGGCACCCGACCCCGGCGGACGGCCCGGGAATACACGCGATCCCCGGCCCCGCACAGCCGGTCGGCACCGTGAGGGTGCTCTTCCGCCCCGTGCCCGGCCATCGCCCATTCCACCCCCGGTTGCTGCCACTTCCGCAGCGCAACTATGCGCGGCCGGGACCGGGTCCGCAACACGGCTCGGGCCGCACCGGGCAGGGAAAAGGGCCGGTATGTGCCGTTGTGTACGATCTTCCGCCCGCCGCACCGCAACAAGCTGCGGGGGGGGGCGGGACGCGGGCTACTTCAGGCCGATCGACGCGCAGGCCGCCTTGTACTTGGCCGTGCAGATGTCGCCGACCGAGTAGATGCCGTCGGCGATGACGGTGTCCTTGATCTTGCCCCGGGTCAGGGCGCTCACCTGGACGAGCCGGGACGGGATGTCCTTGTCGGTGGGGCTGTCGACCCGGTCCTGGGTCAGCGCGTCGAACTGGATGTCCTTGCCCTGCACCTTGGTGACGGCCATCTGGGCCGCGGCCTGGGCCTCGTCCGGGTAGGACTTGTAGACGCTCATGAACTGCTCGCCGGCGACGATCCGCTGCACGGCGTCCAGTTCGGCGTCCTGGCCGGTGATCGGGGGCAGCTTGGTGACACCGGCCGCCGTCAGGGCCTTGATGACCCCGCCCGCCATGCCGTCGTTGGCCGCGTAGACCGCGGCGATGTTGTCCTTGCCGATCTCGGCGATCACCTTGGTCATGTAGGCCTGGGCGTTCTCCGGCTTCCAGTCGGGGGTGTCGTAGCTCTTCGCGATGTCGACCTTGCCGTTCAGCTCGGACACCGCGCCCTGCTTGAACTGCTTGGCGTTGGGGTCGGTGGGTGAGCCGTTCACCATGACGACCTTGTCGGAGGTGTCCACGCCCGAGCCCAGGGCCTCGAGCAGCGTGCGGCCCTGCACCTCGCCGACCAGCTCGTTGTCGAAGGAGATGTAGGCGTCGATCGGACCCTCGGCGAGACGGTCGTAGGCGATGACCGGGATGCCCGCTTCCTTGGCCTTCTTCACCTCGCCGACGATGCCGTGCGAGTCGACCGCGTCGAGCAGGATGACGTCGACCTTGTCGTCGATCATCGTCTGCATCTGGCCGGCCTGCCGGGCGGCGTCCGCGTCCGCGTTGGCGTACCGGACCGTGCCCTTCTTGCGGGTCAGTTCGGACACCTTGGCCTTGATGATCGGGTAGTCGAACTTGTCGTAGCGGGTGTTCGCCTTCTCCGGCAGCAGCAGCCCGACGGTGACGTCGTCACCCTTCGTCGGGCTCGCGCTCGCACCGTCTCCCGTCGCGTCCAGCACGCCGCACCCGGCGAGCGAAAGGATCATCGTGGACGCGGCCACGGATATGGCGATACGACGCATTCGAGGGCTCACTTCAGGTGCGATCCGGACGTGGGTGCTTCTTTACGACCCAGGTGTCTGAAAAGACAACGCGGAGCGGCCACCCGGCGTCAAGCGGAACTACTTAACGAGTGCGCAACAGCACGCTCCGCTGCACCTGTGAAGGAGGAGCGGAATCACCTCCAAGCACTCTTTACGGACCCTTCACGTAAAGGAAGTTCACGGGTGGGCAAAGATCCGGGCAACCGACGGGGCCGCCGCGCACGCGGAAGGGGCCGGAGACGGTCTCCCGTCCCCGGCCCCTTCCGGTGCCGCTTCCCGTGGGCGGTCAGTCCGCCTGCTGCTGCCGCTTCGGCCGCCAGACCACCAGCGCGCTGGTCTGCTGCACCTCCTGATACGGCACCAGGTCGCGCCGGTAGGAGGCGTGGACGGCGGCCTCGCGCTGCTGCATCGCGGCCGCCGCGCCCTCCAGGGCCGCCTGCAGCTCCGCCACGCGGGACTGGAGCGCGACGACCTGGTTCTCCAGTTCGATGATGCGCTTGATACCGGCCAGGTTGATGCCCTCGTCCTGGGACAACGCCTGCACCTGACGGAGCAGTTCGATGTCCCGGGCCGAATAGCGGCGGCCCCGCCCGGCCGTGCGGTCCGGGGAGACAAGACCGAGACGGTCGTACTGGCGCAGCGTCTGCGGATGGAGCCCGGAGAGCTGGGCCGCCACCGAGATGACGTAGACCGGGGTCTCCTCGGTCAGTTCATACGGGTTACGCCGACGGCCGGGTGTGTCCATGGGGCTCTCAATCTCCCTTCGCGGCCTCGAACAGCTCCGCCCGCGGGTCCTCGCCCGCGGTCGCCTCGCGATACGCCTCGAGCGCGTCACGAGCCTTCCCCGACAGGTCCTTCGGGACACTCACCTCGACGGTGACCAGAAGGTCGCCCCGGGTGCCGTCCTTGCGGACCGCGCCCTTGCCCCGGGCACGCATGGTGCGGCCGTTCGGGGTGCCGGGCGGCAGTTTCAGGGTGACCGGAGGGCCGCCGAGGGTCGGGACCCGCACCTCGCCGCCGAGGGCCGCCTCCGGATACGTCACCGGCACGGTGACGGTGAGATTGTCGTCCTTGCGCCCGAACACCGGGTGCTCGCCGACGTGCACGACGACGTAGAGGTCGCCCGCCGGTCCGCCCCGCTCGCCGGGCGCCCCCTTGCCGCGCAGCCGGATCCGCTGCCCGTCCGTCACTCCGGCCGGGATGCGGACCTGCATGGTGCGCGAGGACTTGGCACGTCCGCTGCCCTTGCACTCCAGGCAGGGGTGCTCGGCGATCAGGCCGCGGCCCTTGCAGTCGGGGCAGGGATCGGTGAGCGAGAACCCGCCGCCCGAGCCCCGGGCGACCTGCCCGGTGCCGACGCAGGTCGGGCACACGCGCGGCGTGCCGTTCTTGTCGCCGGTGCCCGAACAGGCCTTGCAGGGCGCCTGGGAGGACATCCGCAGCGGCACCGTGGCGCCCTCGATGGCCTCCGTGAAGCTCAGCGTCACCTCGGTGTCGATGTCCTGGCCGCGCCGCGGCTGGGTCCGGGTCGTGCCCGTGCCGCCGCGGTTGAACAGGCCACCGAAGACGTCGCCGAGCCCGCCGCCGAAGCCGCCCGAACTCTGCGGGTTGCCCCCGAAGAGGTCACCGAGGTCGAAGTTGAAGTTGCCGCCGCCGGCGCCCGGCCCGGGGCGGAAGCCGCCGTTGCCGAACAGGGCGCGCGCCTCGTCGTACTCCTTGCGCTTCTTCGGATCGCCGAGGACGTCGTTCGCCTCGGAGATCTCCTTGAACCGCTCCTCGGCCTTGACGTTTCCCTTGTTGGCGTCCGGGTGGAACTCGCGGGCGAGCTTCCGGTACGCCTTCTTGATCTCGGCCTCGGTGGCGTCCTTGGGGACGCCGAGGACCTTGTAGTAGTCCTTCTCGATGAAGTCCTTGGTACTCATCCCCGACGTCCCTCCTTCCTGTCCACGGTGATTACGTCAGCCCTCCTCCGGGCCACCGTTCTCCTTGTCGTCCGCCGCGTCCGCCTCGGTGTTCTCCTCGGCGCCCTCGGCCTTGACGGTCTGCGCGCCGGGCTGCGGTTCGGCGACGGCCACCCGCGCGGGGCGGATGGTGCGCTCGCCGATGCGATACCCGGGCTGCAGAATGGCCACGCACGTCGTCTCGGTGACGTCCGGCGCGTAGCTGTGCATCAGGGCCTCGTGGATCGTCGGGTCGAAGGGCTCGCCCTCCTTGCCGAACTGCTGCAGGCCCATCTTGGCCGCGACGGTCTCCAGCGACTCGGCCACCGACTTGAAGCCGCCGACCAGTTCGCCGTGTTCCCGTGCCCGGCCGATGTCGTCGAGCACGGGCAGGAGCTCGGTCAGGAGGTTCGCGACGGCGATCTCCCGGACCGCGACCCGGTCGCGTTCGACGCGGCGGCGGTAGTTCTGGTACTCGGCCTGCAGGCGCTGGAGGTCCAGCGTGCGCTCGTTCAGTGCCGTGCGCACCTGGTCCAGCTGTGCCACCAGGCCGGCGTCTGCGGTTGCGTCCCCGGCCGGGGCCGCCCCCTCCTCGGGGGCGGCCTTCGGCTCGGCGTCGTCGGGGGTGGCGCCGGAGGGGACGTCGGGCTTCTCCTCGAAGCCCGGGGTCTCCTCCGTCACGCGGCACCGTCCTTGCGCTCGTCGTCGACGATCTCGGCGTCCACGACGTCGTCGTCCGCCTTGGCCTCACCCTCGGGCGCGCCACCGGCGGCCTGGGCGGCCTGGGCGTCGGCGTACATGGCCTGACCCAGCTTCTGCGAGACGGCCGCGACCTTCTCGGTGGCCGTGCGGATCTCGGTGGTGTCCTCGCCCTTGAGCTTCTCCTTCAGCTCGGCGACGGCCTCCTCGACCTCGGTCTTGACCTCGCCCGGGACCTTGTCCTCGTTGTCCTTGAGGAACTTCTCGGTCTGGTAGACGAGCTGCTCGCCCTGGTTGCGGGTCTCGGCGGCCTCGCGGCGGGCGTGGTCCTCCTCCGCGTACTTCTCGGCCTCCTGGCGCATCCGGTCGACCTCGTCCTTCGGCAGCGAGGAGCCGCCGGTGACGGTCATCTTCTGCTCCTTGCCCGTGCCGAGGTCCTTCGCGGTCACGTGCATGATGCCGTTGGCGTCGATGTCGAAGGCGACCTCGATCTGCGGGACACCACGCGGGGCCGGCGGCAGACCGGTCAGCTCGAACATCCCGAGCTTCTTGTTGTACGCCGCGATCTCGCGCTCGCCCTGGTAGACCTGGATCTGCACGGAGGGCTGGTTGTCCTCGGCGGTGGTGAAGATCTCGGACCGCTTGGTCGGGATCGTCGTGTTCCGCTCGATGAGCTTCGTCATGATGCCGCCCTTGGTCTCGATACCGAGGGACAGCGGGGTCACGTCGAGGAGCAGGACGTCCTTGACCTCACCCTTGAGGACACCGGCCTGGAGGGCGGCGCCGATGGCGACGACCTCGTCCGGGTTCACGCCCTTGTTGGCCTCGTTGCCACCGGTCAGCTCCTTGACGAGCTCGGCGACGGCCGGCATACGGGTGGAGCCGCCGACGAGGACGACGTGGTCGATCTCGCCGAGCTGGATGCCCGCGTCCTTGATGACGTTGTGGAACGGCGTCTTGCAGCGCTCCAGCAGGTCCGCGGTCAGCTGCTGGAACTGGGCGCGGGTGAGCTTCTCGTCCAGGTGCAGCGGGCCCTCGGCGGACGCGGTGATGTAGGGCAGGTTGATCGAGGTCTCGGTGGACGAGGACAGCTCGATCTTCGCCTTCTCGGCGGCCTCGCGCAGACGCTGCAGCGCCATCTTGTCCTTGGCGAGGTCCACGCCGTGGCCGGCCTTGAACTGCTGCACCAGGTAGTCGACGACACGCTGGTCCCAGTCGTCACCACCGAGGTGGTTGTCACCGTTGGTGGCCTTCACCTCGACGACGCCGTCGCCGATCTCCAGGAGGGACACGTCGAAGGTGCCGCCACCGAGGTCGAAGACGAGGATCGTCTGGTCGTCCTTGTCGAGGCCGTAGGCGAGCGCCGCCGCGGTGGGCTCGTTGACGATGCGCAGGACGTTCAGACCGGCGATCTCGCCGGCCTCCTTCGTCGCCTGGCGCTCGGAGTCGTTGAAGTAGGCCGGGACGGTGATGACCGCGTCCGTGACCTTCTCGCCCAGGTAGGACTCGGCGTCCCGCTTCAGCTTCTGCAGGATGAAGGCGGAGATCTGCTGCGGGTTGAAGTCCTTCCCGTCGAGCTGGATCTTCCAGTCGGTGCCCATGTGGCGCTTGACGGACCGGATGGTCCGGTCCACGTTCGTGACCGCCTGGCGCTTGGCCACCTCGCCGACGAGCACTTCACCGTTCTTCGCGAAGGCGACGACGGACGGCGTGGTCCTGGCACCCTCGGCGTTGGTGATGACGGTGGGCTCGCCGCCCTCCAGAACGCTGACGACGGAGTTAGTCGTGCCCAGGTCGATGCCGACCGCACGTGCCATGGTTGATTCCTCCAGCTGACTTGAGTGGAACAGGCTCAAGTGTGCATGAGCGGGCCCGCGCGGTCAACAGACCTGAGTCAACAGGACTCAACTCTTATCCGTTCCTTACACGCAACCGCCCGCTGACCTGCGTCGATACCGTCCGCCGGGGCGGCTGGACAGGGATGCGAAGGAGTACGACGACGGCGAAGACCACCCCGCCGACCACCCACAGCACCGCCCCGTCCCCGGTCCACCCCGTGTGCACGAGCACCCCCACGAGCACGGAGGAAAAAGACCCGGCACCCAGCAGCACGACCGCCCCCGGCGGGGTCGGCCCGAGCCGTCGCAGCCGGTGAGCCAGATGGTCCGGGCCCCGCCTGAGCAGCGGGCGGCGGGAGGTGAGCCGGGCGAGGACGACCAGCAGGAAGTCCGCGGCGGCCACGGCGCTCAGGCTGAACACCACACCCGCGCTCTGCTCGAGCCCGTACCCCGCGCGCGTGAAGACAACGGCCGAGGAGAGCAGGAATCCGGTGAAGAGCGATCCGCAGGCCCCGAGCCCCACGCGCGCGGGATGCCAGTTGTGCATCAGGAAGCCGGTCAGCGCGGCGGCGAACACACTGAGCAGCACCGCGAGCCCGTCCATCAGCTCCGCCGCGGCGCAGACCCCCGCCCCGAAGGCGGTGACCACCCCCACGGTCCCGGCCAGCCCGTCGGCGTGGTCGAGCCCCTTGAAGGCGAGGGTGGCGAAGACGATCCAGCCCACGGCCAGGAGGCCGCCCCAGGCGCCCGTCTCGTCGTACGGCACCACACAGGCCGCCGCCACGGCCGCGCCGGCGACCACCACCCGCGCGCGCAGCCGCCACACGTCGGCGACCAGCCCCAGTAAGGCGATCCCGGCGGCGACGGCCAGCAGCCGGCCGACCCCGTCCCCGAACGGCGCGACCCCGAGCCACTCCCCCGCCCAGGCGACCAGGCAGGTGACGGCCACGACGGCCACTCCGCCGAGCACCGGAAGGGGCCGCTGCCGCCGCCGGTCCACGATTCCCGCGCGCAGCGCGGGCATCCGGAGCAGCGCCGCGAGCACGGCGGTGAGGAGGAGGGCGGCGCAGGCCGCGGCGATCCCGTAGAGCACGGCTCTAAGTTAGGCGCGAAAGTAGCAATTCGGTACGAATAACACGATCAGATTGCCACTCGGCTGAGGCACACCTCAGCGATCCAGATCACCTCGCGCCTGGCTACAGTGCGAGTAAAGATGCGGGTAGTCTCGAACGGACTGCATAAGTTACCGCTTAGTAATTTCCCTCGCAGGCCCGAGGAGCCCCGAAATGCAACTCGCCGCGATCATCGTGTCGCTGGTTCTGATCGTGGTCGGCGTGGCCCTGTTCGCCCGCGCCCTCCTGCAGATCTACAACTTCATGCGGCTCGGCCAGAACGTGCCCGCGGGCACCCGAACCGACGAGCCCGGCCGGCGCACCGTCACCGTGGTCAGGGAGTTCCTCGGCCACACCCGGATGAACCGCTGGGGCATCGTCGGTGTCGCGCACTGGTTCGTGGCGGTCGGTTTCTTCTCGCTGCTGCTGACGATCGTCAACGCCATCGGCCAGCTGTTCCAGGCCGACTGGATCCTGCCGGTCATCGGCGACTGGGCGCCGTACAACGTCTTCGTCGAGTTCATCGGCACGATGACGGTGCTCGGCATCCTCGCCCTGATCGTCATCCGGCAGCTCAGCCACCCGCGCAAGCCGGGCCGCAAGTCCCGCTTCGCCGGCTCCAACTTCGGCCAGGCGTACTTCGTCGAGGCCGTCATCCTCATCGTCGGCGTCTGCATCTTCATGCTGCACGCGCTGGAGGGCGCCCAGCACCACGTGGACGGCTACGAGGCCTCGTTCTTCATCTCGTACCCGGTCGTCCACTGGCTCGAGGGCATGGACGTCTCCACGCTCCAGAACCTCACCTACTTCTTCGCGGGCCTGAAGATCGCGACGTCCTTCATCTGGATGATCACCGTCGCCCTGAAGACCGACATGGGCGTGGCCTGGCACCGCTTCCTCGCCTTCCCGAACATCTGGTTCAAGCGCAACGCCGACGGCGGGACCTCCCTCGGCGCCCTGCTCCCGATGACCTCCGGCGGCGAGCCGATCAACTTCGAGGACCCGGGCGAGGACGACGTCTTCGGCGTGTCCCAGGTCGAGCAGTTCTCCTGGAAGGGCCTGCTGGACTTCTCCACCTGCACCGAGTGCGGCCGCTGCCAGTCGCAGTGCCCCGCCTGGAACACCGGCAAGCCGCTCTCCCCGAAGCTGCTGATCATGTCGCTGCGGGACCACGCGCACGCCAAGGCGCCGTACCTGCTGGCCGGCGGCGGCAAGACCATGGAGGGCGAGGAGAAGGCCTCCGAGGAGCAGCTCAAGGACGTGCCCGCCGCCGCTCTCGCGGAGGCCGAGCGCCCGCTGATCGGCACCGCCGAGGAGAACGGCGTCATCGACCCCGACGTCCTGTGGTCCTGCACCACCTGCGGCGCCTGCGTCGAGCAGTGCCCCGTCGACATCGAGCACGTCGACCACATCGTCGACATGCGCCGCTACCAGGTCATGATCGAGTCGGCGTTCCCGTCCGAGGCGGGCACGATGCTCAAGAACCTGGAGAAGAAGGGCAACCCCTGGGGCCTGGCCAAGAAGCAGCGCCTGGAGTGGCTCAAGGAGCTCGACTTCGAGGTCCCGGTCGTCGGCAAGGACATCGAGGACCTCACCGAGGTCGAGTACCTCTACTGGGTCGGCTGCGCCGGCGCCCTGGAGGACCGCGCCAAGAAGACCACCAAGGCCTTCGCCGAGCTGCTGCACATCGCGGGCGTGAAGTTCGCGATCATGGGCGGCGACGAGAAGTGCACCGGTGACTCCGCCCGCCGCCTGGGCAACGAGCCCCTGTTCCAGGAGCTCGGCATGGAGAACGTCATGGCCCTGAACACGGCGTTCGGCGAGGAGCTGGACGACGACGGCAAGGTCACGGCGGAGTCCAGGAAGCCGAAGTCGGCGAAGCGGATCGTCGCCACCTGCCCGCACTGCCTCAACACCCTCGGCAACGAGTACCCGCAGCTCGGCGGCGACTACGAGGTCATCCACCACACCCAGCTGCTCCAGCACCTGGTGGACGAGGGCAAGCTCGTCCCGGTCACCCCGGTCGAGGGCATCATCACCTACCACGACCCGTGCTACCTGGGCCGCCACAACAAGATCTACACGCCCCCGCGCGAGATCATCGGCAAGGTCCCGGGCCTGCGCAACGAGGAGATGCACCGCCACAAGGAGCGCGGCTTCTGCTGCGGCGCCGGCGGCGCCCGGATGTGGATGGAGGAGCGGATCGGCAAGCGCATCAACAACGAGCGCGTCGACGAGGCCCTCTCCCTCAACCCGGACATCGTCTCCACCGCCTGCCCGTTCTGCCTGGTCATGCTGACCGACTCGGTCAACGGCAAGAAGAACGACGGCAAGGCCAAGGAGTCCATCCAGGTCGTGGACGTCGCCCAGCTGCTCCTCGACTCCGTCAGGACGCCGGTCGACCCGGCGGGCGAGGCGGAGACGGAGAGCGAGCCGGAGCCCGAGCCGGTGAAGTGACCACCCGCTGAACAGCCCACGGCGCCCCGCGGACCGCACGGCGGTCCGGGGGGCGCCGTGGTGTCCGCGGACCGCCGCGGCCGCACCGCCGTGGCCGATCCGCCACCCCGCCCCTCACCCCGCCTCTCGAACGCGTGCATGATTGCGAGGTTGTCGTCGGAGAGCCGGGAGAGGTGCGCGGTGCGCGTGCGCAGACGTGGGATCGGTACCGCGGCCACCGCCGTCCTCTGCGGCACCCTGCTCCTCGCCGCCTGCGGCCCGGGCGGCGCCGACGGCGGGACCGGGCCCACACCCGCCCGGATCGCCGACGCCCCCGCCGAACGCCCCGTCCCGCACGGTGAGGGGAGCGACGTCCCCGACGACTTCAACGGCGACGGCCACCGCGACCTCGTCCTCGACGACCTCGTCAAGGAGGACAGCCACGCCGACGACGCGGGCATCGGGATCGTCTACGGCGGCCCGCGCGGACTCACGCCCGGCGCACGGCAACTGCTCACCCCGAGGAAGCAGGCAGCCCCCACGAAGGGACGGCCCCCGGCCGTCTTCGACGCGGAGGAGGGCTGCGACCTGGACGGCGACGGCTTCACCGACCTGATCGTCTCCACCGACCCGCCCTACGACGGCCAGGGCCGGCCCCCGGTGCCGCTGCAGGTGCTGTTCGGCTCTCCCGCCGGACTGACCGGCCGCGCCGTCGAGCTCACCGTCCCGGCCCGCGCCCGCTTCGGCAACGACTGGCCGGACCAGCCGGTCTGCGGCGACTTCGACGGGGACGGCAGGAAGGACCTGGTGCTGCACGCGTCCGGGGGCAGGCTGTCGTACCTGCGCGGCCCGTTCAGCCGGACCGGCGCCCCGCACGCGGCCGGCGCGCCGGTCCCCTCCCCCGGCGAGGTACCCGCCGGCCCCGCGGCCGACGTCGACGGCGACGGCTACGACGACCTCGTGGTCCGCGCCACCGAGGGCACCGGCACCGCCGCGGTCGTCCTCGGCGGCCCGGCCGGCCCCGTCCGCACCGGCACCCGCCTGCCCGCCGGCGTCGACGTGGCCCTCGGCCGCTTCGGCCGCGGCAAGGCGCTGGACGCGGCGGTCGGCGGCACGGCGGAAACGTCCCTGCGCTACGACCTCCCGGCCCCCGCGGCCCGGGTGGCCCTCGCCGTGCCCGGCTCGATGCTGGACGCCGCGGACTTCGACGGCGACGGCCGCGACGAACTCGTCTCAAGCGGCTCCCGGCTGCGTGTCCTGCGGGCGGGCACGGCCGGGCTGTCCGGAAAGGACGCGGTCACCCTCGCGCCGCCCGGGCCCGGCACCACCCGGGTCCTCACGGCCGGCGACTTCGACGGGGACGGACGGGCCGACCTGGTCGTGCGGACGCACCGGGGCGGGACGAAGGACACCGTCGCCGTGTACCGGGGCTCGGTGAAGGACCTGCTCGACCGCGAGCCCGCGGTGACCTTCTCCAGCTCGGAGTTCCTGGCGATGTGATCCGGGCCGGCGCGGTTCCCCGGCGGCCCCGGAAAGTGACAGGGCTCACGCACAACCCTTGCGCCCCGAGGCAGGTCTCCTCTGCGCCGAACGCTCCGTGAACCGCGGGACAACCCGCGGCGAACCCGGACGGTCCGCACCCCATCGACTGCGGATGCCCGCCAGGCGTCCCCCGCATGCAGCAGGAGAAACCCGCATGCACAAGCCTCTGCGACTCGCCCTCGCGACGGCCACCGCCGCCGCGCTGACGGGCGGGCTGCTCACGTTCTCGGCCGTGACCGCCACGGCCGCGGACTCCACCGTCGTCCCGCAGGCCGACTTCAACAACGACGGGATCGGCGACACGGCCTTCTCCGCGGACGGCGCGTACGTCAGCGGCAAGAAGGGCGCCGGCCAGCTCGTCGTGCTCTACGGCTCCAAGAGCGGCGTCTCGTCCGCCAAGCGCTCCACGATCAGCCAGAACACCGCCGGCAATCCCGGCTCCGCCGAGACCGGCGACCACTTCGGCTCCGAGACCGCGTACGCCGACTTCAACAACGACGGCTACGACGACCTCGCCGTCGGCACCCCCGGCGAGGACGTCGGCGGTGACACCGACGGAGGCGGCGTCGCCATCCTGTGGGGCTCCGCCGCCGGCATCACCGGCAAGGGCGTCTCGGTCGCCGACCCGGCCCCCTCCGCACACGACTACTGGGGCAAGAACCTCGCCGCCGGCGACTTCGACGGCGACGGCCGGGCCGACCTGGCCGTCGGCAGCTCCACCGCCACCATCTACGTCCTCAAGGGCGGCTTCAACACCTCCGGCACCCCCGGCGGCAAGTACACGGTCAAGCCCCCGATCATGGGCACCGACGCGAACGGCCCGCTCAACCTGACCGCCGGCGACATCAACAACAGCGGCCAGACCGACCTGGTGGTCGACGGTTTCGAGACCGGCACCGCCGACGGCTGGAACCGCAACTACTACATTCCGGGCGGGGCGAGCGGCCTCCACATGTCCGAGGCCATGCCCCTGAAGCCGGGCGTGATCACCGCGATCGGCGACATCAACGGCGACCACTACGGGGACATCGTCAGCGGCGCCTACTGGAACACCACCACGGAGACCGGCACGGCCGTCCCGGACTCCGGCAAGGGCGGCAAGGTCTGGGTGACCTACGGCTCCGACGGCGGCCCCTCCAACGCCACCGGCATCACCCAGGACACGGGCAACGTCCCCGGCACCGCAGAGGGCAACGACTTCTTCGGCTACGAGCTCGACCTCGGAGACGTCAACGGCGACGGCTTCCTCGACCTCGCGATCGGCGTGGCCGGCGAGAACATCGGCAGCGCCGCCAACACGGGTACGGTCACCGTCCTCTACGGCACCCCGGACGGCCTGAACACCAACTCCGGCGCCCAGTCCTTCGCCCAGTCCACGGCGGGCGTGCCCGGCAGCGACGAGGACGACGACTACTTCGGGCAGGACGTCAAGCTCGACGACGTCACCGGCGACGGCAGGGCCGACCTGATCGTGGGCTCCAGGGAGAACGCCGACAACGGCGCGGTGACCTACCTTCCCTCCAACGGCACCAAGATCTCCACGACCGGCTCGCGCGCGATCGCCCCGAGCACCTCGGGCGTCTCGACCACGGGCACGCCGTTCTTCGGATCCAACTTCGCCGACTGACCGACCCTGACGGTCCCTTAGGGGATGTCACAGGTCGGCCGCAAAGCCGGGCCCGGACGCCCGGGCCCGGCACGTCGGTCCCCGGGACCAGGTACGTTCGATGACGTGGCTGGATTCAGGAGCGGACGTGGGGGCCGAGACAACCGCACCCCCCAAGGACAGCAGGCGCCGCAGGGACCGTCGTACGGACAGGGGCGGCCCGGCGGGCCCTCGCAGGGGCGGCAGGGACCGCCGCACGGACGGGCCGCGGGCCCCTCGTACGGCTATCCGGCGGCACCGCAGCCGCCGTACCCGCAGCAGGGGCAGCCGTACGGGTACCCGGGGCCGGCCGGCGACGGTCCGGAGTACTTCGGCGACGGCGGCCACCCGGGCGCCGGACCCGGCGGATACGACCCGTACGCGGCGAACAACCCGGGCCACACCCAGGCGTTCTCGGTCGACGAGGCCGCCGGCTACACCCAGGGCTCGACCTACCACGCCGGCGCGGCCGCGCCGTCCGGCCCGATCGGCCCGCCCCTGCACTGGAAGGAACTGCTGAAGGGCGTCGTCCTCGCCCCGAACCGGACGTTCCTGCGGATGCGGGACTACACGATGTGGGCCCCGGCCCTGATCGTCACCTTCCTCTACGGCCTGCTCGCCGTCTTCGGCTTCGACGGGGCCCGCGCGGACGCGATCAACGCGACGCTGTCCAACGCGATCCCGATCGTCCTGGTCACCGCGGTGGCGATGGTGCTGAGCGCCTTCGTCCTGGGCGTGGTGACCCACACCCTGGCCCGCCAGCTCGGCGGCAACGGCGCCTGGCAGCCCACGGTCGGCCTGTCCATGCTGATCACGTCCCTGACGGACACCCCACGCCTGGTCTTCGCCATGTTCTTCGGCGGTGACGCCGGCTTCGTCCAGCTGCTCGGCTGGGCCACCTGGATCGGCGCGGGCGCCCTGCTCACCCTGATGGTGTCCCGCTCGCACGACCTGCCCTGGCCGAAGGCGCTGGCCGCGTCCGCCATCCAGCTGATCGCACTGCTGTCGATCGTGAAGCTGGGCACGTTCTAGCCGGCCCGTCCGCTTCCGGAAGGCCCCCGCGCGGTCCCCCGCCGGGGGCCTTTCGCGCGCACCCGGCGCATTTCCCCGGTGAGGCTGTCCGGGGGAAAAGAGAGGCACCGCAGCGTGCCCGGTGATCGTTCGCCGCCCGCCGTGGCCATCCTGTCCACCGAAGCCAGGAATTCGGCATCAGGGACGACGAAAGGTTGGTCGAGTGAAGTTCGCCAAGCGATGTGCCGCGGTCAGCGCCGCTGTGACGGCGGCGGTTCTCTTCAGCGCCGGCGGCGCCCAGGCAGACGGTGTCGGGGACGCCCTTCCGCTGTTGCGCAACGTGACACTCCTGCAGATCTCCTACCCCTCGATGGACCAGGTCCGGACGGGCGACGCCGCCACCAGGGCGCTGAAGGCCGCCAAGGACGACGACCCGGGCACGATCACCGTCAACTGCAACCAGCAGCAGCAACAGCAGCAACAGCAGGCCGCCGCGGACCCCGCCGCCGCCAAGGCGCTGAAGACCACCAAGGCCACCAAGAACGCCAAGGCCACCAAATCCACCAAGTCCACCAAGTCCACCAAGGCCCTGAAGACGGTCAAGAAGGACGACGGGAACACGGTCACCATCGACTGCAACCAGCAGCAGCAACAGCAACAGCAGCAGGCCGGGCAGTGACGACGGCGCTCTGACGGCACGGTCCGGCGCCCGGCGGCACGAGCCCCCGGGCGCCGGACCGTTCACCGGTGTCCTAGAGGGCGTCCTTGGACGGCGTGATCGGCACACCGGCCTTCCGGACCGGAGGCAGCACGGACCACGGGAAGTTGATCCAGTCCTCGGTCCGCCTCCAGACGTACTCGCACTTCACCAGGGAGTGGGACTTCTCATAGATCACCGCGGAGCGCACCTCGGCGACGGTGTCGAGGCAGAAGTCGCGCACCAACTTGAGCGTCTTGCCGGTGTCCGCGACGTCGTCGGTGATCAGCACCTTCTTGTCGGAGAAGTCGATCACGTTCGGCACGGGCGCGAGCATGACGGGCATCTCGAGCGTGGTGCCGACGCCGGTGTAGAACTCGACGTTGACCAGGTGGATGTTCTTGCAGTCGAGGGCGTAGGCCAGCCCGCCCGCCACGAACACCCCGCCCCGCGCGATGCTCAGCACGATGTCGGGCTCGTACCCGTCGTCCGCGATGGTCTGCGCCAGCTCGCGGATCGCGGTGCCGAACCGCTCGTAGGTCAGATTCTCCCGCGCTTCGCTCATGTCGCCGCCGCCCTCACACCTGGGTCCGGTGGAAGTTCAGGAAGGACCGCGAGGCGGTCGGCCCGCGCTGCCCCTGGTACCGGGAGCCGTAGCGCTCGCTGCCGTACGGGTGCTCCGCCGGCGAGGTCAGCCGGAACATGCAGAGCTGGCCGATCTTCATGCCGGGCCAGAGCTTGATCGGCAGGGTGGCGAGGTTGGACAGCTCCAGGGTCACGTGACCGCTGAACCCCGGGTCGATGAACCCGGCGGTCGAGTGCGTGACGAGCCCGAGCCGGCCGAGGGAGCTCTTCCCCTCGAGACGCGAGGCGAGGTCGTCGGGGAGCGTGATCACCTCGTACGTCGACGCGAGCACGAACTCCCCGGGGTGCAGGATGAACGGCTCGTCGCCCTCGGGCTCGACCAGCCGGGTCAGATCGGCCTGCTCGACCGAGGGGTCGATGTGCGGGTACCGGTGGTTCTCGAACACCCGGAAGTACCGGTCCAGCCGGACGTCGACGCTCGACGGCTGCACCATGGTTTCGTCATAGGGATCGATCCGTACCCGCCCGGCATCGATCTCGGCCCGGATGTCCTTGTCTGAGAGAAGCACGCCCCGAGGATACGCAAGGCGCGCGGAGCCCCGACAATCGTGACGGCTCCGCGCGCCTGTGTCCGTGTGCTGGTGGTCCCGGCTACCGCTTCTCCAGGGCGACCGGCACCACACTGCGGAGCCGGGCACACCGCGGACACCTCACGAGCCGGCCGGGGCCCAGCCGCTCGGCCTTCTGCATCGGGAACGAAGTGGCGCTGAAGACGTGCCCGTCCGCGCAACGAACGACGGTGCGATCCATCAAATCCCTCAAGTCCCTTCCCCAAGAGCCTCATCGCCCTGCTGCTCTGACGACGAAAGCCACATTACGGGATCAAAGAGACGACTCTCCAGGCGGCACTCCGGCCTCGCCCGGCCCCTCTCCCACCCCGCCACGGTACGCCCCAACTCCGTTCCCCCGCAGCGGTATCCCATGCCCCGGACGCACGTGGACCCCCGGGTCCGGGCACCGGGGGTCCACGATGGGGTACAGTGAGCGAGCGTTCGGGCATCGACTCCGCGGAGCCGATCCGCCCGAAGTTACGCGGGTGTAGTTTAATGGTAGAACATCAGCTTCCCAAGCTGAGAGCGCGAGTTCGATTCTCGTCACCCGCTCCAATGTGAAACCCCCAGGTCAGAGACCCGGGGGTTTTTTGCTGCCCGGCCCCGGGGCGCGGGCTGCGCACCACATCCGCGCCGCGCGATATCCGGGCCGGCTCCGCCGAGGTGGCGAGTCCGCTGCTGCGCGGGCTCGGAGCGTGAGCGGCGACCGGACGGAGAAGGCCTCGCGGAGGCCTTCTCCGGCCGGGAGGGTCAGTTGGTGAAGGCGAAGTACTTCCAGGCGCCGTGCGTCGTGGAGTTGACGCTGTCGCCGGAGGAGCCGTTGACGTACGACGAGCGCATGCGGGCGCGGACGCCGGATGCGCCCGCTGCCTCCAGACGCACGGCCGACTTGCCGTTGGTTCCCAGGGCGAAGTACTGCGAGCCGGAGTCGCGCCAGGAGCCCTGGTAGTAGACCTGGAGCTGGAAGCGCTGCTTGCGTCCGCCGTAGTAGCTCATGGTGGTGGTGAACACCGGGTCGGTGTTCTTGTGGAAGTAGTAGTACTTCGTGGAGCCGATCCGGCCCGTCCTGTAGTGCTTGGAGACGGTGGTGGAGACCTTCACCTGGGCGTACCCCGTGGACTTCACGGTCTTCGACGCATAGCGGGCGTCCCCGGCGAAGACCGCGGTGACGGCGGTGTCGCGGGTCATGTCGACGGTTGCCGACAGGTTGCCCCTGGAGTCCACCTTGGCCGTCTTCAGCAGCTTCTTCGGCTTGTCGGAGCCGAAGGGGTCCGCGTAGATCGAGACGGTGCGGTTCTTGTACGTCGTGCCGAGGTGCGCGGTGAAGGTGACGTCCTTGCCGTACGTGTACAGCTTGCCGTTGTTGTTCAGGCTCAGCGCCGTCGCCTTGCGCGAGACGTCCACCGCGTCGGAGCCGGAGGCCGGCGCGTGCGTGGCGTCGCCCGCGTAGGAGACCTTGTACGTGACCTTTCCTCCGGCGGGCGGGGTGTCCGTGAAGGAGAATCCGCCGTCCGCGTTCGTCCTGACGGTGGCCAGCGCCTTGCCGTTCGGGGAGTCGACGTCCGTACGGGTCACCTTCAGGACGGTCCCGGCGGCCAGGGGCGTCCTCGAGGTCAGCCTGCCGGTGACGGTGAGCTTCTTGCCCCGTTCCGACTTGCCGGGGGCCGACACCTTGAGGGTGGGCAGCTCCTTGGTCGGGTCGGTCAGGGCGCGCAGCGTGTACGTGCCGTACGAGTTCTCGGACACGGCGAAGACCCGGCTCGAATCCGGCGCCCAGGCGAGCGCTCCGTCCACGAGGGTGTCGGCGCCGCTGCTGTTGCCGGTGTTGGGGAAGTCGTACTCCCGTACCGGGACCGGGTCGCCGGGCCGGTGGATGTGGACGTCGGGCTCGTACCAGGAGGAGCTGCCGCCCGCGACGCTGCCGTCGGGCGCGACCCGCACGGCGTTCGGGTAGGCGTCGATGGGGTAGCCCGGCCGCTCGGTGAGATCGGTGGTCGAGTAGGCGCCGAGACCGTAGCCGTGCTCCGGGTCGCCCCACGAGGTGAGGACCTGCTCGCCGTCGGGCGTCAGGTCCAGCTGCCGCACGGCGGTGTCCATGTCGCCCTTGACCCGCAGTGCGGCCCCGTCGGCCGAGACGTCGTACACGGCGAGATCGCCACCGTTGCCGGCCACCAGGACGCCCGGCACGGCCGGGTCGGACGCCAGGAACATGCCGAAGGCCCCGGAGAAGCCGACTTCACCCCGCTGGGCGAGGTGAACGACGGGTTCAGGGCCGGAGATGTCCAGCGAGCCGAAGTCCGTACCGTGGGCGAACCAGATGCGGCCGTCCACCACCTCCAGGTCGCCGGGAGCGACGCCCACCGGATAACCGGCGGTCTGGGTGTACGTACTCGTCTCGAACGAGACGATCCGGTCGCCGTTCTTGACCGCCGCGTACACCTGTCCGGAGTCGGCGGACAGCGCCAGGCCGGTCACGCCGGAAAGGCCGGTCAGTGTCGCCTTGACCGTGCCGCTGTAGTCGGTGACGACGATCTTGCCGCCGGCCGGATCGGAGACGTAGACCCGCCGGTGGGCACCGTCCACGACGATGTCGCCGACCGCCTTCACCGGAAGAACCTTCGCCGAGTCGGCCGACGCCGGACTCGCCACGCCGGCTACCAGGGACGCGGAACCGAGGACGACCGCGAGTGCCGTCGCGATCGAGATGCTGCGCCTGCGCACAGTGCTGTGACCCCCCACAGAAGAAGCCCGGTGCTCTCCGGGCGGTAAGGAAGGGGCGGCGCGTCCCCCCTGGCCCCTGCGACGGGTGCCCGGACGCTGCCCGAGACGCAGCGTATGGCATGTCAGTGACAACCGGGGACCCGATTACCGCGGCCGGGTGAGGGGGCCGACGGGGCAGCCGTGCCCCTCGGCGCACCCGTGTCCGGCCGCTCGCCCGGCGTCCTCCGGGCCCTCGGCGAAACCTGGCTCGTCACCCCGGCCGCCCGTACAGGGCCACGGACGACGGCCGGACGACCCGACGCTCCGGAAAATGCTCAGGTGCCGCGACCCGCACCTGTGTTAGCTTGGCTACCGGTTGCAGTTTTGGTTGCCAGAGATTTTTTCTTTGCACAGCTTTCCGGATCTTTCCGGAGGGGTGATCATCGCGGCCACTCGGTTCCGTAAAGTGCGGATCCGGCACTGCCCCTCTTAGGGAGATTCAATATGGCATCTGGCACCGTGAAGTGGTTCAACGCGGAAAAGGGCTTCGGCTTCATCGAGCAGGACGGCGGCGGCGCTGACGTGTTCGCCCACTACTCGAACATCGCCACCACCGGCTTCCGCGAGCTTCAGGAAGGCCAGAAGGTGACCTTCGACGTCACGCAGGGCCAGAAGGGCCCGCAGGCGGAGAACATCGTTCCCGCCTGACGCTGACGCGAATCGTCGCGAACCCATGGTTCGCGCACCGCGTGGCCGGGGCCCGCACCCTTGAGGTGCGGGCCCCGGCTCGTTCGCGTGTCACCAGTTCAGGGCGTCGCCCATCGTCGACTGCCAGTACGTGACCTGGATCGAGTCGTCGACGTACACGCCCTTCGCGGGCAGCGCCGGGTGGGCGGCGGCCTTCGCGCTCGTGTCGAAGTAGACCTCCAGGGACCTGGCCGTGTAGCCGTGGGAGCCGCTGCCGTCCCCGGCCGAGAGACGGACGCCCGCATAGCCGGACTCACCGGGTGCCAGCGTGACGACCGCCTGCGGCTTGGAGTCCTCGTAGGCCGCCGGGACGGACTGGGCCTCCCCGAACCGGACCGCCGGGTAGTAGAGAAGGTCGCAGTTCTTCGAGCCGGTGTTGGTGACGGTGAGGAGCATGTGGTTCAGGGGGCGGGAGACCACGGTGGCGGTCGTCCGGGTGGCGGAGACGGAGCACCGGGAGATGGCCCCCGACCCCTTCGACCCCGACGACCCGTCGGCACCCTTCGAGTCCGTGGACCCGGACGAGCCCTTGGAACCGGACGAGGCCTGGGAGCCCGTGGTGCCGCTCGAAGCGGCCGCACCGCCGGCCGAGCCGTCCGCCGAGCCGTCGGAGGTCCCCCCGCCCGCCTTGGCCGAGGACGTGGCGGAGGCAGTGGGCGCCGACGTGGACGCGGTTCCGGCCGACGCCCCCTCGTCGTGGACGTCCTGTCCGTCGTTGCACGCCGTCAGTGTCAGCGCGGTGACGGCGAGCGCGGAAGCGAACAGCAGACGGGTGCGGCGGGTACGAGTGGACATGTGATCCCCCTTGTGCGGTACGGGTGTGACGTGGGCCGCTCGTCCGGGATCCGGGAGCGGCGTGCTTGGATGGCCCAAGCTTGTGCGGTGATCCGTCCCGGTCGCCAGGACTGCCGGGACATCCGGGACGCTGGAACGCTCGCAACAGCTCTGAGCTGCTGAAACGACCTCCCCCTGGAACGGGGGCGCGGGACGCCTGGAGGGGACGGAACGGTGACGGGGGACGATTTCCCGGAGCTGCTGGGCCGGTTGAAGGAACGGTCCGGGCTCAGTTACGGGGTGCTCGGGAAGCGGCTGCACACGAGTGCGTCCACGCTTCACCGGTACGTCAACGGGGATGCCGTACCGACGGACTACGCGCCCGTGGAACGGTTCGCACGGCTGTGCAGGGCGACGCCCGAGGAACTGGTGGAACTGCACCGGCGGTGGGTCCTGGCGGACGCCCGGCGCCGGCAGCGGGCGAGCGGGGCCGCGGAGGCCGGGACCGGGGCAGCGGTGGCCGAGGAGCCGTCCACGACCGGGCCGGAGGGGACGGGGAGCGGGGCAAAAGCGCCGTCCACGGCCGGGACGGCGGAAGCGCCGGTCGCGGCCGCTGCGGCGGAGGCGGAAGCACCGGCCGTGTCCGCTGCGGCGGAGCCCGGGGCACCGCACGAGACCGGAACCGCGGAGCCCGGGGCGCCGCGCGCGGCCGGGTCGGCGGGGGCCGGGGCCCGGGCCGAGGGTGAGGTGCGGGGTTCGGCGGGGGCTCCCGTGGCGCGGCGGCGGGCCGTCGTCCTCGCCGGAGCCGGTGTGGCCGCCGCCGTGGTGTCGGCCGCGCTTGTGGCGAACCTCCTGTCCGGCGAGAGCGGGGGCGAGCTCCGCCGGGCCGGTGACCCGTCCACGGGAACGATGGCCTCTCAGCCCGTCTCCGGGGGTGCCGGCGCCCCGACGGGCGGCGCGAAGAGCGGTTCGCCCGCGCCGTCCGCCTCCCGGGGCGCGAGTCCCCCGGCTTCCGCCTCCGCCTCCGCCACCCGTGGCGGCGGGGCCGGGGCGGCACGGGGCGGCGGTTTCGAGGACGGGGCCACCGCGCCCGCCGTCGCCGTCGATCCGTACAAGTGGGAGGACCCGTGCAGCCAGCACTACCTGGTCGACCGGCAGCCCGAGCAGGTGCCTCCGCCGCCGGGTGAGCCGGACGCGCGCGGGTGGGTCACCGCGCTGGGCGGGGTCGCCGGCGGACAGCAGATGCTCGCGCTGACCGTGCAGGGGACCGGCAGGGCCACCGTCGTCCTGGAGGACCTGCATGTGCGGGTGGTGGAGAAGAGCGCGCCGCTCGCCTGGAACGACTTCGCGATGGGCGTCGGCTGCGGTGGTGGTGTGGGAACGGCGGCGTTCGGGACGGACCTCGACGCCGGGCGGCCCGCGCTCACCCCGAGGGCCGGTCAGCGCGACTTCCCCTACAAGGTGAGCGAGTCCGACCCCGAGGTGTTCTACGTCTTCGCGGACGCGCGGGCGCACAACGTGAGCTGGTACCTGGAGCTGGACTGGTCCAGCGGCGCCCGGCACGGCACCGTACGCGTCGACGACAACGGCAGGCCCTTCCGCACCAGCGGGAACGTGGGCCGCCCCGCGTACAGCCATCCGCTCGGCTCCTCGGAGTGGGGGGCCTCGCAGCCGGGGTGACGGCGGGCCGACGACGGGGCGTCGGACCGCTCTCTCGGGGTATGCGCGCTCCTTCACCGCCGGGACCAATCCGCCGCCGCTCCTGGACCGGATTACGTCCGGAGATGTCGCAACCCGCGGAGGCCCCTTGTGAGAGAAGCCGTGTACACCGGCGCGAATCCCTCGTCCGAACCTGATCTGCAGGAGCTGATGAGCCGCGTCGCCATGGGCGACGAGGACGCGTTCGCCTCCGTCTACGACGCCGTGGCCGGTCCCGTCCTCGGGGTCGTGCAGGCCGTGCTGCGTGATCCGGCTCAGTCGGAGGAAGTGGCGCAGGAGGTGCTGGTGGAGGTCTGGCGGACCGCGCCCCGCTACCGGGCCGAGATCGGCACCGCCCTCAACTGGGTCCTCACGCTCGCGCACCGCCGCGCGGTGGACCGGGTGCGCTCGGTGGAGGCCGCGGCGGTCAGGGACCACAAGGCCGCCCTGCTGGCGCGGACGCCCGATTTCGACGAGGTGACCGAACAGGTCGAGGCCAGGCTGGAGCGGGAACAGGTCCGACGGTGCCTGCGCACGCTGACCGAGATCCAGCGGCAGGCCGTCACGCTCGCCTACTACCGCGGGCTGACCTACCGCCAGGTCGCGGAGGCGCTCACCCTCCCCCTCGGCACGGCCAAGACCCGGCTGCGGGACGGCCTCATCCGGCTGCGTGACTGCCTGGGGGTGACCGCGTGACCACCACCGCCGACCTGCACCGGATGACCGGCGCCTACGCCGTGCATGCCCTGTCCGACGAGGAACGCGCCGCGTTCGAGCGTCACCTGGCCGACTGCGAGCCCTGTGCGCAGGAGACCGCCGAGCTGTCCGCGACCGCGGCCCGTCTGGGGCTCGCCGCCACGATGACGCCTTCGACTGCCCTGCGCGCGCGGGTCCTGCGTCACATCTCCTCCGTCCGGCAGGTGCCGCCCGGCACGGCCGGGGCCCGTACGGGCCGGCCCGGAAAGCGGGCGCGGCTGTTGTCCCGGTGGTCCCTGGCCGCCTGTCTCGCGGCGGCCGCCACACTCGGCGGTACGACGGTGTGGCAGCACCAGCGGGCCGAGGACGCCCTGCGCCAGGCGCGCAGCGCCCGGCAGGGCACCGCCGAGATCGCCGCCGTGCTGGCGGCACCGGACGCGCGGACCCGGACCGCCGCCCTGGGCGACGGCGCCACCGGCAGCATCGTCGTCTCCCGGGTACGGGACAAGGCCGTGTTCGTCGCCTCCGGGATGGCCCGGCCCGTGGGAGGGAAGGTCTACCAGCTCTGGTACGACGACGGCGGCACGATGCGGTCGGCCGGTCTCATGGATCCCGGCCGCACCGACCAGGCCGTGCTGCTGCGCGGCGGTGTGGACGGCGCCTCGGGCATGGGGGTCACCGTGGAGCCGGCGGGCGGCTCCACGAAGCCGACCTCCGCGCCGGTCGCCCTGCTGGGCTTCCCCGCCTGACGGCTGGTCCCGGCCCGAGGGCGGGCCCGGGCAGGAAGGGCCTTTTTCTTTGATCCGTAGCGGCGTGGCACGCGGATTGGTGCGGAGAAAGGTTTCACTCGATCGGGTGGACGACCAATCCGGAACCCCTGTGGAACCGGATTCCCCACGTGACCGACGACGAGAAGAAACCGCACCGGCCCTCGGGGCCGCTCCGCGTGACGGCGGGCGCGCTCGCCGGTGCCGTGGCGGGCTTCGCCTCGCTCGCCCTGGCCGAGCTGGTGTCGGCGGCGGTCCGTCCGCAGGCGGGGCCCGTCGTCGCGGTGGGAGGGGCGGCGATCGACCGCACCCCGGCCACCGTGAAGGACTGGGCCGTCCGGAATTTCGGAACCGACGACAAGCTGGTTCTGCAACTCGGAATTCTGGCGGTGCTGGCGCTTTTCGCATTCGCCCTCGGAATCGCCGCGCTGCGCTTCCGGAAGGCCGGCGCGGCGGGGGTCCTGTTGTTCGGCGTGGTCGGCGCGCTGGCGGCGACCGGCCGGCCCGACTCGCGCGGCCTGTCCGACGCCCTGCCCTCGCTCGTGGGCGCGGGCGCGGGAGCGGCTGTCCTCCTCGTCCTCGCGGGCCGGCTCGCGCGGCGGGAGCCGGGTTCCGCCTCGCCGGCCGGCCCGGCCGACGGCGAGGGGTTCGCGCCGGGTTCGGCCGGGGACCTGGCACCCGGCGAGGGAGCCGGGCCGGGTTCCGGCGGCGACTGGGACCGGCGCGGGTTCGTGATCGCCGCCACGGCCGCCGCCGTCGCCTCCGCCGGGGCCGGCGCGCTGGGCCGGTCACTGAACGGTGCGAGCGGCAGGGACGCGGTCGCCTCCCGCGACCGGCTGGTGCTGCCGGCGCCCGGCTCGCCCGCGGACGCCGTTCCCCGGGGCGCCGGTCTGCGGATCCCCGGTGTGAGCCCCTTCATCACCCCCAGCGGTTCCTTCTACCGGGTCGACACCGCGCTGGTGGTGCCGAAGGTGGACGCCACGACCTGGCGGCTGCGCGTCCACGGCAAGGGCGTGTCCCGGCCGGTCGTGCTCTCCTTCGGTGATCTCCTCCGCCGCGACCTGGTCGAACGCGACATCACCCTCACCTGTGTGTCCAACGAGGTCGGTGGCCCCTACGTGGGCACCGCGCGCTGGACCGGCGCCCGGCTGGCCGACCTGCTGGCCGAGTGCGGGGTGCGGCCGCCCTCGCGCGGCGGTCCGGCCGACCAGTTGGTGGCCCGCTCGGTGGACGGCATGACCATCGGCAGCCCGGTCGAGGACGTCATGGACGGCCGGGACGCGCTGCTCGCCGTCGGCATGAACGGGGAGCCGCTGCCGTTCGACCACGGCTTCCCCGTACGGATGGTGGTGCCGGGGCTCTACGGGTTCGTCTCCGCCTGCAAGTGGATCACGGACATCGAGCTGACCACCTTCGACGCCTACGACCCCTACTGGGTCAGGCGCGGCTGGGCCCGCAGGGCGCCCGTCAGGACGCAGTCCCGGATCGACACCCCCAAGCCCTTCGCCCGGCCGGCGGCCGGTCCGGTCATGGTCGCCGGGGTCGCCTGGGCGCAGCACCGCGGCGTCGACAAGGTCGAGGTCCGGGTCGACGACGGGCCCTGGCAGGAGGCCCGGCTGGCCGCCGAGGACAGCCGTGACACGTGGCGCCAGTGGTCCTTTCCCTGGCGGGCCACCAAGGGCGGCCACACGCTCACCGTGCGCGCCACCGACCGCTCCGGCCGGGTGCAGACCGAGAGACGCACCCGGACCGTCCCCGACGGCGCCAGTGGATGGCACTCCGTCGTGGTCACCGTCGAGTGACCTTCCGAACCAACCCTTTTCCCTCAGGACAGGCAGCTCAGGCTGCCGCTACCACCAGGAGAGATCCGATGAACAGCCGTATCCGCCGTACCGCCGTGACCCTGGCCGCCGCGGCCGTCCTGCCGCTCGCGCTCAGCGCCTGTTCCGACGGCGGCAGCGACTCCGCCAAGTCCGACTCCGCCCCGAAGGCGTCGGCGTCGGCCGGCGCCTCGAACGACGGCATGGGCAGCTCCGCCTCGGCCATGGACGAGCCCTTCGGGCCCGCCTGCTCCTCGGTGCCGAAGAGCGGAGCCGGTTCCTTCGACGGCATGGCGAAGGACCCGGTGGCCACCGCCGCCTCCAACAACCCGGCCCTGTCCACCCTGGTCTCCGCCGTGAAGAAGGCCGGCCTGGTCGACACGCTCAACAACGCGCAGAACATCACCGTGTTCGCGCCGACCGACGACGCCTTCAAGAAGATCCCCAAGGCCACCCTGGACAAGGTCCTGGCCGACAAGGCCCAGCTGACGAAGATCCTGACCTACCACGTCGTCGGCCAGAGGCTCGCGCCCAAGGACCTGGAGAACGGCTCCTTCCCCACCCTGGAGAAGTCGCAGCTCGCCACGTCCGGCTCCGGTGAGTCCTACACCGTCAACGACTCCTCGAAGGTCGTCTGCGGCAACGTCAAGACCGCCAACGCCAACGTGTACATCGTCGACACGGTGCTGATGCCGTCTTCCTGACGGTGCGCCCGACGGGACCCGGACCGCGCGGTCCGGGTCCCGTCCGCGTTCCGCAGGACTCTTACGCGAACGCCTCGGTGAAAGGACCGCGCGGGTGATCCGGAACGGGCCGGAGGACGGACGGCCCGCGGTGCCGTCCGGTTCACCGCCCGGGCCGGGGCCGCCTACGCCCGGGCGGTGAACCGCCGGCGCACCAGGACGAGGGCGATCCAGCCGGCCAGCATCACGGCGCCGCCCAGCGGGGGCCACTGGCCGCCCACCAGGACGCCGAAGGCCGCCAGGGAGGCGCCGGACAGGACGACGGCGGCCACCGCCGACTCGGCGCGCAGCCGGCGGGCCGGGCGCGCGCTCGGCAAGGATCTGACGAACCGGCGGCCGAGGAAGGCCTGCGCTGCGTTGATCACGGCCAGCAGGGCCGCCAGGACGCCGAGAGAACCGAAGGCCAGGGACATGGCGTGAAGCTACACCGGCCGGGTGCACGCCGGGCGAGAAGGGTGCCGGCGGTGCCGTGGGCCAGGAGCAGGGCGCCGTCACGGGCGTCGTGCCGGCGCCGCTCGACCCGTCAGCTGCCGGACGGGCGGGGGGTGGAGCGGGTGTTCCGGGCCTCGGCGGACGGCGTCATCCGGCGGCGGTCCCGGCGGATCAGTACGGCCGTGCAGAGGGCCACGATCAGCGCGGCGGTGGCGGGCGGGATCAGGAACGACGTCATCATCGGGCCTCCCGGGTACGAACGTTCGCGGCCTTCGCGCCGGCCGGCGGCGCGGGCGGCACGGTCGACGGCGTCCGATTCCGGCCCGGTGCCGGGCACCTGCCGGTGTCCGGCACCGGCGCCGTCCGTGGTGCTCCCCGCACGCCATGCTGCCCGACCGGCGCCGGCCGGCGCATTGCCGGTTCCCGGCAATTTTCACTAGGGTCTGAATGCCGGGGGGCAACTGAGGAGCCGTCACCGGGACTACGGGATACGGGGGGACGGCGTGCCGGACCGGGAGATTCCCGAGCACTTTCTCGAGGGGTACGCCCACATCCTGGCCGAGGTGTCGGCCACCGGGCGGCGTCTCACCCGGTCCGAGCTGGAGTCCCGGCGCGCCCTGGGGGAGCAGGCCGCCGAGGCCGGGTACGGGCTGCGCGCCCTGGTCGGCGCCCACCTCGCCGCGGCCCGGGCCGCCTGGCCGCGGTCACCCGGCTCCGCCGACAGCGCCCTGGCCGCCGTTCAGCAGGTGACGGACGCCTTCGCCGAGGGGTACGAGCGGGCCCAGCGTCTCGCCGTGCGCCAGGAGGAGGCGGCGCGGCGGGAGTTCATCGACGACCTGCTCTTCGGCCGCAGTGACCTGGGCAGGCTCGCCGAGCGCGCCGAACGCTTCGGCCTGCGGCTCTCCCACGCCCACGCCGTGGCCGTCGCCCAGGGCCCCACCGGCTACGACGAGGGCGATTCGGTGCCCCGGCGGGTGGAGCGGGCGCTGATGGCCCGCTTCGGCCATCGCGATGTCCTGCTGACCACCAAGGACGGCCGGCTGCTGTGCATCGCCCCCGGCCACGAGAAGGAGGTCCTGCCCTACTTCGCCGAGCAGGCGCACGCCGCCACCGACGGCGGCCGGGTCGCCGTCGGCCGCCCGCAGCCCGGCCCCGGCGGGGTGGTCCAGTCGTACGAAGAGGCCCTGAACGCCCTGGAGATGGCCGAGCGCCTCGGTCTTGACGCACCCGTGCTGTACGCGGCCGACCTGCTCGTCTACCCGGTCCTCGCCCGTGACCGCCAGGCCCTGACCGACCTGGTCCTGGGCGCCCTCGGCCCGCTCACGGCTGCCCGCGGCGGCGCCCGGCCGCTCCTGGACACCCTCACCGCCTACTTCGACTCCGGCTGCGTCGCCGCCGAGGCGGCCCGCCGGCTGTCGCTGAGCGTGCGGGCCGTGACCTACCGCCTGGACCGCATCCGGGGGCTCACCGGCGCCGACCTCTCGGACCCGGCCCACCGCTACATGCTGCAGACCGCCACGATCGGCGCCCGCCTGCTGGACTGGCCCGCGACGGAGCTGTGACGCACGGCGTCCGGCGGCGGGCCCGGGCGCCCTCACCGCGAGGACGCCCGTCCCGCGCCCCGGTCAGACGACCGCCTCGGCCACCTGGTCCGGACGGCCCGGCCGGTCCGGCCGCCGCACGACGCGGCGGCGCCGGCTCGGGACGCCGAGCGTCGGGTTGGCGACGCCCCAGGCGGCGCCCTTGCAGACCAGCTCCTTGTAGAAGGCCGCCAGCCGTCCGGTCAGGGCCGCACGGACGGCCCGGTCGTCGCCGGTGACGTACTGGATCAGGCCCTCCCCGCGGCCCAGCGAGACGCACTGGTTGAAGTAGCGCAGCGGCACGTTCGGCACCTTGCCGCCGGTCAGGCGGGCCGCGATGGCGTCGGCGGCCTGCCACGCCATGGGCACGCCCGAGGCGCAGGACATCCGCAGCGGCCGGCCGGCGACGCCCGTCGCCATGGCCGCGTCGCCGATGGCGTACACGTCCGGGTGGGACACCGAGCGCATGGTGCCGTCGACCACGATCCGGCCGGTGTCCGTGACCTCCAGGGTGGTGGCCCGCGCGATCGGGTGGACGGCGAAGCCGGTGGTCCACACGGTGACCGCGGCCGGGACGGACCCGCCGTCGGCGGTCACGACCCGGTCGGCCTCGACGGCGGTGACGGTGGCGTGCTCGTGCACGGTGATGCCGAGCCGGCCGAAGACCTTCCGCAGGTGACCGCGGCCCTTGGGCGAGAGCCAGTCGCCGAGACCGCCGTTGGCGGCGAGGGCGACGTCGAGGTCCGGGCGTGCCTCGGCGATCTCGGTCGCGGCCTCAACGCCGGTGAGCCCGCCCCCGACCACCACCACGGCCCGGCCGGCCTCCAGGCGGGCCAGCCGCTCGCGCAGCCGGAGCGCGCCCGCCCGGCCGGCGATGTCGTGGGCGTGCTCGGCGGTGCCGAGGACGCCCTGGTCGCTCCAGCCGCTGCCGAGGGCGTACACGAGGGTGTCGTAGGCGAGTTCCCCGGCGCCGTCCGCGGTCTCGACGGCCACCGTGCCGCGGTCGGCGTCGACGCCGGTGACCTTCGCGAGGCGCAGTTCCACGCCGGTGCCCGCGAACATCTCGGCGAGGGGCCGGGGCCGCAGGTCCTGGCCGGCCGCGAGCTGGTGCATCCGGACGCGTTCGACGAAGTCGGGCTCGGCGTTGACGAGGGTGATGGCGACGTCTTCGGGGCGCAGCCGCCTGGCGAGGCGTCCAGCGGCGATGGCCCCGGCGTATCCGGCTCCGAGGACGACGATGCGGTGCTGCATGTCCCTGCTCCTGTCTTCAGCGGATTCGCCCCTTGAACCGGGCGGCCCGCCGTTTCCTGACAGGTGACTGATGTGAAGCGCGTCACATGCGGGTCAGAAGGCCCTGAGCTGGGGTTCTCCGTGATCGGTGGCCGCCCAGCGCCTGGTCGCGCGTTCGAGCTTGTCGGGGTTGACCTGGCTGCGGAACGCGGCGATGCCGTCGGCGGTGATCTCCAGGCACAGGACGCCGATGATCCGGCCCTCGACCAGGGCCACGATGGCCGGACCGCCGTTGGCCGTCGTGACGTGGACCTCGAGTGGGCCGCCGGCCAGGTTCCGCTGGGCCGTGCCGGGCTTGAACAGGCCGCGCATGAACTTCGCGACCGCGAGCGCGCCCTCGAACGCCTTGGCGCGGGCCGGGACCTTGCCGCCGCCGTCGCCGATCGCGACGGCGTCCTCGGTGAGCAGCCGCACGAGAGGCTCGGTCCGGCCGCTGGTGGCGGCCGCGAGGAACTCCTCCACGATCCGCCGGGCGGCCGCCCCGTCGATCTCGGCCCGGGCCCTGCCCTCGGTGAGGTGCTTCCTGGCACGGTGCAGGATCTGCTGGCTGGCGGCCTCGGTGAGGTCGAGGATCTCGGCGATCTCCCGGTGCGGGTAGTCGAACGCCTCCCGCAGCACGTACACCGCGCGCTCGTTGGGGGACAGCCGTTCCAGCAGGGTGAGGACCGCGTACGAGAGCGACTCGCGCTGCTCGGCGGTGTCGGCGGGTCCGAGCATCGGGTCCCCGGAGAGCAGCGGCTCGGGCAGCCACTGGCCCACGTACGTCTCGCGCCGCGCGCGGGCGGAGGTGAGCTGGGTGAGGCACAGGTTGGTGAGCACCTTCGTCAGCCAGGCCTCGGGCACCACGATGCTGCCGACGTCGGCGGCCTGCCAGCGCAGGAACGTCTCCTGCACGGCGTCCTCCGCCTCGCCCGCCGAGCCGAGCAGGCGGTAGGCGATCGCCTCCAGGCGGGGCCTGGACGCCTCGAACCGGTCCACGTCGTGCACGGTCAGCGCCATGGACCCGGATCCTAGCCCGTCCGGCACACGGACGAACCGGAGGGACGCGAGCCGAGGCCGCGGCACAGGGCCGGCTGCAACCAGCCCCGCTCGCGCGCGAGCCGGGCCGCTGCGTGGCGGTTCTCCGTGCCGAGCTTGGTGATGGCCGAGGACAGGAAGTTGCGCACGGTGCCCACGGCACTGCGCGCCTGCGCCACCGACCCGACCGGAGTCTCGCCCGCGGTCGGCATGGCGCTGCCCACCGACGGCAGCCTGGACGCCGACGCCCGGCAACCGGTCGCCGTGTCAAAGGTGTTGCGGACGGCGCCCTGAGGCGGGCGGCCGGGTGACCTCGGGGCCGTCCGGTCAGGGCGTGCTCCGCTTCCGCCGAGGACTCCGGTCCTGGAGTTCGATCGCCACGGGCGCCGCGACGAAGACCGAGGACCAGGTGCCGACGACGAGGCCGATGAGCAGGGCGAGGGCGAAGTCCGTGAGGGAGTCGCCGCCGAGCACGGCCAGGGCGGTGAGGATGAGCGCGGCTCCCATGCCGGTGTTCACGGTGCGGGGCAGCGTCTGCAGGATGGCCTGGTTCGTGACCTGGGGCAGCGGTGCGGCGCGCGGACGCCGGCGCAGTTCCCGGATGCGGTCGAAGACGACGACGGAGTCGTTCACCGAGTAGCCGATGACGGTGAGCAGGGCGGCGAGGAACACGCCGTCCACCGGCTTGCCCAGCCAGGCGAAGACGCCCAGCAGGACGAGTACGTCATGGGCCAGCGCGGTGACCGCGGCGGTGCCGAGCGCCCAGCGGAAGCGGGCCGCCAGATAGAGGAGCTGGGCGCCGAGGGCCAGGACGAGCGCGATCAGGGCGTTGCGGCGCAGTTCCTCGCCGAGGCTGGGGCCGATCAGTTCGTCGCGGATCCGGTCCGCCCCGCCCCCGACGGCGCCGATCGTCCGGGTGACCTCGGCCGACTGCGCTTCGCTCAGCGCTCCGGTGCGGACCGTCAGCCGGTCGTCGCCGGAGGACTGGACGACCGCCCGGGGGAATCCGGCGTCGGCGAGCGCGGCGCGGGCCTTGTCCGGGTCGACCGGGGCACCGGTGGTGTACTCGACCAGCCGTCCGCCGGTGAACTCGACGCCGAGGTCCAGGCCGCGCAGCGCGATACCGGCCCCGGCGAGCACCAGGAGCACGGCGGAGGCGGCCAGCCAGCGGCGGGGCCGGCGCATGAGCTGCGGGTCGCGGCGCAGCAGACGGTCGCGGACCGGGCCGGTGGTGGCGATGCCGCTGAGCTGCGGACGGGCGCGCAGCCAGGGGCGGGACGCGGCGCGGTCGGCGAGCACCCGGGTGATGAGCAGGGCGCTGACCATGGAGGCGAGGACACCGATGCCGAGGGTGACGCCGAAGCCGCGTACCGGTCCCGAGGCGAGGAAGAACAGCAGGGCCGCCGCGATCAGGGTGGTGATGTTGGAGTCGGCGATCGCGCTGAAGGCGTTGCGGAAGCCGGCGGTCAGCGCCGAGCGCGGGGTGGGGCGTTCCCGGGCGGCGTGCTCCTCGCGGGCGCGTTCGAAGACGAGCACGTTGGCGTCCACGGCCATGCCGATCGCCAGGACGAACCCGGCCAGGCCCGGCAGGGTCAGGGTGGCGCCGAGGGCGGCCAGGGCGGCGTAGGAGATCAGGCCGTAGCAGAGCAGGGCGAGGGCCGCGAGCATGCCCATGAGCCGGTAGACGGCGATGACGAACAGCGAGGTCAGGGCGGTGCCGATGACGGCCGCCCAGGTGCTGGCCGCGATGGCCTCGGCGCCCAGGGTGGGGCCGACGGTGCGCTGCTCCACAGTCTCCACGGCCACCGGCAGGGCACCGCCCTTGATGAGCAGGGCCAGTTCGCGGGCCTCGGCGTCGCCGAAGGAGCCGGTGATCTGCGTGGAGCCGGCGGTGATGCCGGTGCCGCAGGCGACCGAGGGGTCGACCTCCGGCGACGAGATGATCTTGTCGTCGAGGACGATGGCGACACGGCGCCCGGGGTCGCCCACCGGCTTGCAGGCGGCCTCCCCGGTCAGCCGGGCCCACTCGGCGCGGCCGGTGCCGCCGAAGTCGACGGTGATGTGCCATCCGGCGCCGGACTCCTGGTCGAAGCGGGCGGCGGCGTCCTTGACCTGCTGTCCGGTCAGGGCGGCTTCCCGCAGGCGCAGTTGCCCGCCCGAACCGTCGGGCAGGACCCGCTCCCCGGTCCGCTCCCCGCCGGCGGTGGCGGCGCCGGCCACGGGGTGGATCGTGAGCTGCGCGGTGCGGCCCAGTACCTCGGCCGCCTGCTTCGGGTCCCGGACCCCGGGGAGTTCGACGATGATCCGGTCGTCACCGGAGCGGACGAGGCTGGGTTCGGCGACGCCGAGCGCGTCGACGCGGCCGCGCAGCACCTCCAGGGTGCGGTCGGTGGCCTCGCGGTCGGCGGTGGCGGTCGGGGTGGAACGCGTCTGGAGCACGATCTGGGTGCCGCCGCGCAGATCGAGTCCGAGACGGATCGGCACGGTGAGGGCGATGTACAGCGACACGGCGATCACGGTGAGGGCGAGCAGCGCCCTCACCCGGGCGGAGCGGATCAACACGGGCCTCCGGCGGGCATGCCACGGCTGCGGCCGTGCGGCCGCGGCGGATCGGCACGGGTGAATGGGGGAATGGCTGAACGGGTGAGTGGGCGACGGGCGGCGGCGCCGGTTTCAGGCGCGGGCCGCCGCGGGCGGTGGCGCTCGCCCGCGATCCGCCGCCGTCCGGTCGGGCCGGGAGGGCGCGGCCGGCCGCGGCCCGCCGTCCGGTTCACCGCCGGGTGGGACCGCTTCCGTACCGGGCACGGCCACGGCGAGCGGTCCGTGCGGGGCCGAGCGGTCCCTGTGGGCCTCCTGCCGGACGGCCGCCCGGGCGGCACGCACACCGGCGCACGGCTCGTCGGTGTGCGGGACGGCGGCGTGCGGGACGGCGCGGCTTTCACCGGCCGAGTGGCCGGGGCGCGCCGTCGAGGACCTGGCGCCGCCATCGACGGCCGACGGGTCGGAGGCCGGCCCGGAGGCCCCGGCGGGGCCCTCACCTGCCGAGGGGGCGGAGTGCGCCGTGAGAGCGAGGAGGGCCGTCGGCGGCGCGGGACGGGCGGTGTCCACAGGGCCGTCGAGCAGGGTGAGGGCGCCCAGCAGGAGGGCCAGCAGAGCCGTGAGGGCGGGCACGCGAAGGGGGGTGCGCGGTGCTGGGCGCATGTGCCTGCCCCCTTTCGTGGCGGTGTCGGTGACATGGGGCCCGGGCCCGGCCGGGGAGTTGGCGGCCGGGGCACCGGGCGGCCGGTGGGCCGGGGTCAGGGTTCGACGAGGCCGGCGCGGATGGCGTAGCGGGTGAGTTCCAGGCGGTCGTGCAGACCGAGCTTCTGCAGCAGGTTGGCGCGGTGCCGCTGCACGGTCTTGACGCTGATGAAGAGGATCTCGGCGATCTCCTTGGAGGAGTGCCCCTCCGCGACCAGCTTGAGGACCTCCTCCTCGCGCGGGGTGAGGATCTGGTCCGGCGTCTCCTCGCCGTGCCGCACCCGGTCCAGGTAGTTGCGGATGAGGGCGGTGACCGCCCCGGGGTAGAGGAAGGGCTCGTCGCGCATCGCGGCCCGGCAGGCGGCGACCAGGTCCCGGTCGGCGACGGACTTCAGCACGTACCCCGAGGCACCGGCCTTCAGGGCCTGGAAGAAGTACTGCTCGTTGTCGTGCATCGTGAGCATCAGGACGCGCAGCCCCGGTTTCAGCGCGATCAGCTCCCGGGCGGCCTGAAGGCCGGTCAGCCGGGGCATGGAGATGTCCAGCACCGCGAGGTCGACGTCGTGCGTGCGGGCCATCGCGATCGCCTCCGCGCCGTCGCCCGCCTCGGCGACCACCTCCAGGTCGGGCTCCTGGTCGAGGATGAGCCGCACTCCGCGCCGGACCAACGCGTGGTCGTCGGCGAGCAGGATGCGGATCGGGGTGGCTGCGGGCATGGTCACGGCTGCTTCCTGGGAACGGGTGCGGTGAGCCGCACCTGGGTGCCCGCACCGGGCGCGGGGGTGATGTCGATGCGGGCCCCGATGAGCAGGGCCCGCTCGCGCATGCCGCGGATGCCGGCGCCCTCGCGGGCGGCTTCGATGCCGCAGCCGTCGTCGGTGACGGCCAGTTCCACCCTGCCCTCGGCGTGCCGCAGGGCCACGACGACGCGGTCGGCCTCGGCGTGCCGGGCGGCGTTGGTCAGGCTCTCCTGGGCCACCCGGTAGAGGACCAGCTCGGTCTCCGGCTCCAGGGCGGGCAGGTCGGCGTCGAAGCGGCGCTGCACCTGCAGCCCGGTGTGCGCTGCGAAGTCCTCGGTGAGCGAGGTCAGCGCGCTGACCAGGCCCAGGTCGTCCAGCACGCCCGGCCGCAGCCGGCGCACCAGGCGGCGCACCTCGTCCAGGCTCTCCCGGGTGATCTCCTGCATCTGGTGCAACTCTCCGCGCAGCGGCTCACCGGCCTGGTCGGCGGCCCGTTTCAGGGCGAGCAGGATCGCGGTCATGCTCTGCCCCACCTCGTCGTGCAGTTCCTGCGCGATACGGCGGCGTTCGGCCTCCTGCGCGAACAGGGCGCGGGCGCTGCTGGTGGCGCGTTCCTGCTCCAGCCGCTCCAGCATCGCGTTGAAGGCGCGGATCAGCTCGGCGACCTCGGTGCCGCCGTGCGCGGGCAGCCGCTGGCCGGGACGGAGCAGGTCCACGGTGGTCATCAGCTTCGTCAGCCGGTCGAGCGGGGCCAGGCCCCAGCGCAGCAGGCCGGCGTTGGCGACCAGCATCACCGCCAGACCGCCGAGCAGGATCACGGCCTCGGTCAGCACGACCGGGACGGAGACGGTCACCGGAGCCCACAGCAGCAGTGCCGTGGCCGTGCCGAGCACCACGGCGTTGAGTCCGAAGATCCGCCAGAACAGGGACACCGGGACGTACGCCTCCTTCGCGCGATGCGGCCTGCCTCCACTGTCGGGCATCGGGTGCCCCGGACGGGCCGCTGCCCTGGCCGCCCCCAGCCTGCCCGCCTTCGGCGCGCAGGGGCGATGGGGCGCGCGGCCCATTTTCTCCGCCGCCGCCCACCCATGCCCGGCCCGGGCAGGGTTCGTGACGCTCGGTAAATGGGTTCCGCGCCCGATGGGCAGGGGCGGCGGGATCGGCGAGGGTCGAGGCGATGACGGCGGACCGGCCGTCCGACACCCCGAACCGTCCGGGACCGAGAGAGGGAAGCACCATGTCGATCGACACTCCCGCCGCCGATGGCCACCTGCGCAGCCTCACCGCCCACGAGGCCCGCCGGCGCCTGGAGCACGCGCGCGGCACCCGGCTGGTCCAGCTCGAGGCGGTGAACGAGAACGGGCACCCGGCGGACGACCAGCTGATGTCCGCGCAGCGGACCGCCATCGAGCGGGTGCTGAAGGAGATCGACGACGCCTTCGCGCGCGTCGCTGCGGGGACCTACGGGACCTGCGAGAACTGCGCCAAGCCCGTGCCCGTGGAGCGGCTGGAGATCCTGCCCTACACCCGCTACTGCGTCACCTGCCGGCGCGTCGCTCCCTGAGCCCCGCGCCCTCCCCCGTCCCCCGACCCACCTTCCGTTCCGCTCTGCCCGAGGGGTGAAGTGGTGACCCACCAGATCATCGGCGACCCGGAGACACACGACACCGGCCCGCGCGTGCCGGCGAGGCACGCGCCGCACCCGTATCCGCACCTGTCGCCCGAGGACGTCGCCGCACTGCGCGAGAACCTGCACGAGCAACGCCTGTTCCGCCAGGAGCAGCTGTCGCAGATCGCGTCCGCCGTCCCGTGCCGCACCGACGACCTGCTGCGGCAGGGCGCCGCCGGGCAGGTCGAGGTGCACGTCAAGCTCGCCGCCTCCGCCCGCATGGTCCTCACCGACGTCGTCGCGGCACTCGAGCGCATGGACCAGGGCCGCTACGGCGCCTGCCACCTGTGCCGGCGGCCCATCGACCGCGAGCGGCTGCTCATAGTGCCGCAGGCCCGCTACTGCGCGCGCTGCCAGCAGGTCCGGGAGGCCGGCCGATGACCGCTGTCCGACGCCTCGGCGTCACCGGGCACCGGCCCTGGCCCCGGTGCCGGAAATGCTGCGGGATCGCCCTCGACGTGGGCAGTGCCCGCACCCGCGCCTGGATCGCCGGCCGGGGACTGGTCCTCGACGTGCCCACGGTCACCTTTCCCGGCACCGGCGCCGTCCACCCCGTCCAGCGGGGCACCATCGTGGACACCCCGGCCTGCGCGAGGATGCTGCAGCGCCTGCTCTCGGACCGGCTGCCGCGCCTCACCCGGCCGCTGGTCATCGTCACCGCCCCGGTTCTGGACGGCGTCGCCTACCGGGACGCGGCCCGCACCGCCGTGAACGTGCTGCGCCCGCGCGGCGTGCTGACCGTCCCCAGCGCCCGGGCGGTCGCGCTGGCCGCGGGTGCGGACCAGGCCCGCCCCGTGCTCGTGGTGGACATCGGCGCCCATCTCACCGAGGTGGTGCTGTTGTCCGACGGCGCCGTCGTGGACGCCCGCCGTACCGCTCTGGGCACCGGCGACCTCGACACCGTGCCGCCCGCGGACCTCTGCGACGCGGTGACCGCCATGGTGGCCGCGATGGTGCGGCAGGACCGCTCCTCCGCCACCCTCGACGCGCTGCGCCGCGGCCCCCTGCTGGCGGGCGGCGGCGCGCTGTGGCCCGAGATCACCCATCGGCTCACCGGCCGGCTGGACGTGCCGCTCCGCGTCGTCCCGGCGCCGCACACCGCCGCGGTACGCGGGGCCGCGAGGCTCCTCGAAGCGGCCCACCGCCACCCCGCCACGACCGGTGCCGGCGCCCGCCTGCCACCCGGGCCGCACCCCGGCTAGCCCGCCCTCCCGTGCGCCGTCCCCGCCACCGGAAGGAGGTCGTCTTGGCCGGCCGCGTACCCCCGCCCGCTCAGCCGCCTCCCGGCGACCTTCCCCGGGTCACGCTGTGGCGGCTGCGCGGCAATCCCCTGCGCCGCCGCTCCGATCTGCTCCAGGCGTGGCTCGGCATCGGCCTGCTGGCGGCCGTGCTCGCGGCCGCCCCCGTCGTCGCCCTGCTGGCCGGCGACGCCGCCCGCCGGCACTACGCCCGTACCGCCCTGCACCAGGCCGAGACCCGGCGGCCCGCCACCGCGGTCCTGCTCCGGGACGTGCCGCGCCACCCCGAGCCGGGCTCGGCGGAGGCCGGGCGGACGCGGTACCCGGCGCGGGTCAGCGTCGACGGCCCCGACGGCCGTCCCCGGACGGTGCGGACCGAGGTCGAGCCCGGGCTGCGCGCGGGCAGCACCGTGCGCGTCTGGGCCGACCGGAACGGGGAGATCACCGGGGCGCCGCTGACCGCCGAGGAGATCCGCTCCCGCGTCATGGGCTGGGCGATCTGCGCGGTCCTGGCCACCGCCGGCACCGGCGTGGCCGCGTACGGCACCGCGGCCCTCGCCGTGCGACGGCACAATCTCGCCGCGTGGGACGCGGCCTGGGCCAGGACGGCACCCCGCTGGACACTCTCCCCGTGACGGACGCCGGGTGACGCGCGGTCACCGTGCCCGCAGGCGCCGGCATCACGGACCGCCCAACGGGTGATCCGGCCGCGCCGCGGGAGGCGGCCGGGGCCGGAGCGGGAAGCCCCTTGTGCGTAACCGGTCACCGACGTGCAGGGAGCCTCATGCCCAAGTTCCTCATCCAGGCCAGCTACACCGCCGACGGCACGAAGGGTCTGCTCGACGAGGGCGGGAGCGGTCGCCGCGCCGCCGTCGAGCAGGTCGTCACCGGCCTCGGCGGAAGCGTCGAGGCCATGTACTTCGCCTTCGGTGCGGACGACGTCGTGCTCGTCGTCGACTTCCCCGACCCGGCGGCCATGGCCGCCGTCTCCCTCCATGTGAAGGCCAGCGGCGCCCTGCTCACCCGGGCCACCGCGCTGCTCACCCTGGAGGAGATCGACGAGGCCGCCCGCCGGCAGGTCGCCTTCCGCGCTCCCGGCGGCTGAGCCGGGCCCGCCCTGCGGTCCCTACGCCGCCGGTGTGATCTCCACCAGCTTCTTGCCGGTGATCAGTTCCGGGACGGTCTTCCCCGTCACGTACTGCCGTCCGAGTCCCGGCTGGCCGAACCAGGGCCGGATGGGGCCGGCCTGAACCGTGAAGTCCTCCAGGACGCGGTAGAGGTGGTAGTTGAACGACGGGGCGGCCGTGTCGTACTCGTCCAGGTTGGTCGGCGGGATGGCCCGCTTGGCGTACGGCGTGCCGGCCGGTGCCAGGAAGTTGCCGCGGCCGCTGCCGAAGAGGTCGACGAGCTGCCCCTTGCGGAGCGTCTCCGTCCGCTGCACCGGGCGGCCGTCCCGCAGCACGAACCCGTTGTTGTCCGGGTACCACCAGCCGGACACGTTCTGCTGGCTGGTCTGCCAGTAGCAGCCCAGGAACCAGTAGGAGGACGTGCTGTCCTGCGGTTTCCAGCCCTTGAGCATCCTCGCGACGGGGCCGGTGGTGGGCAGGTGGCTGGGACCCAGCCGCCAGTCGTCGCGGTAGTAGTTCTCCAGCCCCTCGGGCGGCGCCTTGGTCAGGTTCGCCGTCCGGTGGGTGACCGGGCAGGCGCGGCTGTCGTGGCGGAGGTGTGCTCCGGCGGCCTGGGCGGGGGCCGGCGTGACCCCGAACAGCAGGAGCGTCGAGGCGAGCGCGCTCCACAGGAAACGGCGCAGTACGCGCATCCGGGTCCCTTCTCCTCCGGTGCCCTCGGGGCACCGGGTACGCGGGCATGTTCGTGGACGCGCGAAGGGACGGCACAAAGCGGATGCCCCTCACGCGGCACGGTGCATTCAATGCGCGGCGCGGGGACGGAGCGCCGAACTGCGGCGGGAGGGACACCGGAACGGCGTAACACAACACCCCGGGCAGCCGAGGGCCGGCCCGCCCGGCGGGGGACGCCTCAGCCCTGGCGCGGATTCGGCCGCAGGACGGCGAACACGGACTGGTCGGGGGCGCTCAGCCAGGCGATGGTGCCGACGTCCGGGACGTCCACCGCGGGCATGAGCACCGTCGCGCCGTTGTCCCGCGCGGCGGCGACGACGGCCTCCGGGTCGGACACGGCGAAGTACGGCACCCAGCGCGGGTCCCCCTGACCGCCCTGCAGCGGGGCCACACCGCCGAAGGCGCCCTCCTGCTGGTCGCCGTCGGCGATGCTGAGCACCTGGTACGTCATGCCGGGTGCCGTCATCTCCGCCGAGCGCCAGCCGAACACCCCGGCGTAGAACCGGATCGCCGACTCCGGTTCGGTTGCGTGCAGTTCGACCCACACCAGCGCGTTGTCCTCGGACGTCCGCTGGAGCCCCATCGGGGACTGCAGCACCGCGAACCGGGCGCCCTGGGGGTCGGTGAACTGGGCCATCGAACCCTCGCCCACGCTCATCGGCTCGACGCGTACCGTTCCGCCGCCCGCGACCACGTCACGAGCGGTGGCCTGGATGTCGTCGCTGTGGAAGTACGTCGTCCAGGCCGGGGCGGCGCCCGCTTCGGTGAGGCGCCCGAGGGCGGCGACGGTCTTTCCGTCCTTCAGGAAGAACCCGTAGCCGCCCGCTTCCGGGCCGGCGGAGGCGAACTGCCAGCCGAAGACGGCACCGTAGAAGGCGGCGCTGGTGTCGGTGTCCGGGCTTCCGAGGTCGAGCCAGACGGGCGATCCGGTGCGGAAGTCGGTGCCGAGCATGCGTTCTCCTCCTGGGTCCGGTGCCGAGCCGCCCGCCACTATGCCGTAAACGGGGTGAAGAAGTGACAGACAGACATGAAAGTGTTCATAGGAAAATAAGCGGTGATTCATCGCTTTGCTGACATAGTGCGGCCATGAAAATCACGAGGCCCGGCAGCCGTGCCCGCACCGCTCGCCCGCGCGGCCGCCGTACCGCCCTCGTGCTCGCCGGCTCCGCCCTCCTGGCCTGCGCCCTCTCCTGCTCCGGCGGCCACGACGCGCCCCACCCGGCCCGCCGGGCCCCCGGCTCCGGCGCGGGCGCCACCGGTGCGGCCCCCTCCCCGGGCGCCCGGGGCATCGGCGACCCGCTGCTGCCGCTCGACGGCAACGGCGGCTACACCGTGCGCCGTTACGACCTCGCCTTCGACTGGCGGGCGCCGGGCACGCCGTTCGCGGCCGGCGCCACCATCACGGCCACCGCCACCCAGGCCCTGTCCCGCTTCGACCTGGACTTCGCGGGCAACACGCTGCACACGGTCAGCGTCGACGGCCGTACCGCGCGGGCGGAACGCGACGGCGACGAACTCGTCGTCACCCCGGCGCGCCCGGTCCCGGACGGCGCCGCCTTCACCGTGCGGGTCACCTACACCGCCGACCCCGCCCAGCGCCGCCACCGCCGCGACGCGATCGGCGAGTACGGCTGGGTGCCCACCCCCGACGGCACCGTGCTGTACCCGCAGCCCGACGGCGCCAAGATGATCTTCCCGGCCGACGACCACCCCAGCCTGCGGGCGCCGTTCACCTTCCGCATCACCACCCCGGCGGACCGCCAGGCGGTGGCCAACGGCCGGCTCGTCGAGCGGGCTCCGCAACCCGGCGGACGCGTCCGGTGGACGTACGACTCCGAGGAGCCGATCGCGGCCCAGCTCGTCCAGCTGGCCATCGGGAGGTTCACGTTCGCCGACGGCACCGGGCCGCACGGTCTGCCGGTACGGGACGTGGTGCCCGAGGACCTCGTCGCGGACACCGCGGAGCACCGCGCCCTCACCCCGGAACACCTGGCCTGGCTGGAACAGCGGCTCGGCCCCTACCCGTTCCGCCGCTACGGAGTGCTGGTCGCCGACACCGACCTGCCGGTCGCGCTGGAGACCCAGTCGCTGTCCGTCGTGCCGAGGGACAGCCTGCTGGGCGACCGGGTGCACGCCGAACGCGACCTGGTGCACGAGCTGGCCCACCAGTGGACGGGTGACAGCGTCGCCCTGCGGCGGTGGTCGGACCTGTGGCTGAGCGAGGGTCACGCCCGTTTCTACGAACGCCTCTACTCCGATGCGCACGGCGGGGTGTCCCTGGAGGACGCGATGCGGGACGCGTACGAGCAGCACGACCAGTGGCGGCACGACGACGGGGCGCCCGCCGAACCCACCGAGCCGTCCCTCTTCCGGAACATCCGCTACGACGGCTCCGCGCTGGTGCTCTACGCGCTGCGGGAGGAGGTCGGCGAGGAGACCTTCGAGCGGATCGAGCGGACGTGGGTGGCCCGGTACCGGGGCCGGGCCGCCGGCACCGCTGACTTCGTCGCGCTCGCCTCCGGGGTCGCCGGCCGGGACCTGGGACCGTTTCTGACGCCGTGGCTGTACGGGCCGCACACCCCGCCGATGCCCGGGCACCCCGACTGGCGGGTGGACCCCGTCGAGGACGACGGGGACTGAGCGTTCACGCCGCCGACCGGGTGGCCTGGGCGGGGTCACTGGTCCACGCCGGTGACCCTTGGCGCGACGTGGCGCCGTGCGGACGGCAGCGTTGACGGGGTGGCGGTGGAGCATTCGCTCCCCTGGGCAGCACGAGCGCGGTCGGAGGCCCTTGCGTATGTGGAGTCGTGTCATGTCCCGTGTTCCCGGTGCCGTGCGTGGACGCAACGGGCTGATCTGCGCCACCGCCTCGGCGGCGCTCCTGCTGCCGCTGCTGGCCTGGCCGTCCGACGACGGCGGGACGGAGGACCGGCGGCTCCAGGACGACTTCGCGACCGCCGCGCAGGACTACCACGTGCCGGTGAGCGTCCTCATGGGCGTGTCCTACCTCCAGTCGCGCTGGGACTCCCATCCCGGCGTCCCCAGCACCGGCGGCGGCTACGGGCCGATGCACCTGGTGGACGCCGGCCTCACGGGGGCGGCGGGTCCCTCGCCCCGGCCCGCGGCCCGGCCCGCGCGCGGCCGTCCGGAGCAGCAGGCGGCGGACCTGCGCCGGGCCGCCCGTCTGACCGGGGAGGCGACGGACCGGCTGCGGCTGGACGCCGCCGCCAACGTGCGCGGCGGCGCCGCCCTGCTGGCGGCGACCCAGAAGGCGCTCGGCAAGCCGCTGAGCAGGAACCCGGCGGACTGGTGGGACGCCGTGACCCGGTTCTCCGGCTCCAGCGACAGGGCGGAGGCGGCGACGTACGCGCACGACGTCTTCGAGGTGATCCGGCAGGGCGCGCACCGCACCACCGACGTGGGCCAGCGGGTCAGCCTGGCCGCCCGCCCCGAGGTGCGCTGGAACCCCGCCGGCCGGTCCGGGCCGCAGCGGGCGCAGGACCCCGAGTGCCCGCCGGAGCTGTCCTGTTCCTGGCTGAGCGCGTCCTACGACACCACCGACGACGAGGGCGGGTACGGCAACCACGACCTGGCCGACCGGCCCCGGGACCAGAAGATCGACTACATCGTCATCCACGACACCGAGGCGATCCTGCCGAACATGTTCAAGACCGTGCAGGACCCGACGGAGGCGTCCTGGCACTACTCGATCAGCTCCCGTGACGGGCACGTCACCCAGCACATCAAGACCAAGGACGAGGCCTGGCACTCGGGCAGCCAGTTCGTCAACGCCCGCTCGATCGGCATCGAGCACGAGGGCTTCCTCACCCAGCCGGACGCCTGGTTCTCCGAGACGATGTACCGGACCTCGGCCCGCCTGGTGCGCTACCTGGCGAGGAAGTACGGCGTCCCGCTGGACCGGCAGCACATCTTCGGCCACGACAACGTGCCCGCCCCGACCGCCGACTCCATCCCCGACATGCACGACGACCCTGGCCCGTTCTGGGACTGGCGGCACTACTTCGACCTGCTCGGCGCCCCGCTGAAGGCGACGGCGGGACCGGACAGCCCGATGGTGACCGTGCTGCCCGACTACGCCACCCACAAGCCGCGGTTCACCGGGTGCACCGGGAAGGGCGACCCGTGCGCGCCGCACGGCTCCAGCGCCGTGCGCCTGCACACCGAGCCGTCCGACGGCGCACCGCTGATCCAGGACATGGGCCGGCACCCGGACGGCGACGACTCCACGGAGGACGTCAACGACCTGGGCTCGCGGGTCTCGGCCGGCCAGACGTTCGCGGTCGCCGGACGCAGCGGCGACTGGACGGCGATCTGGTTCCAGGGCAACAAGGCCTGGTTCGAGAACCCGAAGAAGCACCCGACGGCCGTAGGCGCGGCCGGCCGGATGGTCACGCCCAAGGAGGGCCTGAGCGAGATCCCGGTGTACGGGCGAGCGCTGCCGGACGAGGACGCCTACCCGGACGGCGTGGACGAGCAGCCCGAGTCGCCGCTGCCGTACGGCCTCCGCGCGGGCCAGCGGTACGTGACCCGGTCCAGCGTGCTCGGTACCTGGGCCGGAAAGTCCTACGGCAGCGCCCCCAACCCGGTGGTGAAGGGCCGCGAGCGCTACTACGAGATCCAGTTCGGGCACCGGCTCGCCTACGTCCGGGAGCAGGACGTGGACCTGGTGAAGGCTCCGTCCGCGAAGGCCCCGGACTCCGGGGCGGCGGGCGGCCCTTCGCACTGACGCGGCCCCCTCCCCGGCGGACCGGCCGGGGCACCAGGGTCCCACCGTCCTCGTCGCCCGCCGGGCACGTCCCGTCCCGGACACCGGTGACGGGCTTCTTACGGACCCGTGACGCGCCGTCCGCCGGACGGGGCCGGGACCGGACCCGGGCCTAGCGTGGGCGTATGCGCGTACTGGTCACCGGCGGTGCCGGGTTCATCGGGTCCCATGTCGTCGACGCCCTGCGGGCGCGCGGGCACGAGCCGGTCGTCTACGACGTCCGGGACGATCCCGCGGCCGACGTGCGCGACCCGGCGGCGGTCGCCCGCGCGCTCGCCGGGGTGGACGCGGTCTGCCACCAGGCGGCCATGGTGGGCCTCGGCGACGGCGTCGCGGACGCGGCCGACTACGTCGCCCACAACGACCTGGGCACCGCCGTCCTGCTCGCCGCGATGGCCCGGGCGGGCGTACGGCGGCTCGTGCTGGCCGGCTCGATGGTGGTGTACGGGGAGGGCCGCTACGAGTGCCCCGCGCACGGCGTCGTACGTCCCGGCCCGCGCGCCGAGGCCCGGCTGGCGGCCGGCCGCTTCGAGCCGGACTGCCCCTCCTGCGGCGCCGAACTGGCCCCGGGACCGGTCGCCGAGGACGCCCCGGCCGACCCGCGCAACGTCTACGCCACCACCAAGCTCGCCCAGGAGCACCTGTCCGCCGCCTGGGCGCGCTGCACCGGCGGTACGGCCGTCTCGCTGCGCTACCACAACGTCTACGGCCCCCGGATGCCCCGCGACACCCCGTACGCCGGGGTCGCCTCCTTCTTCCGCTCGGCCCTCGAACGCGGCGAGCCGCCACGGGTGTTCGAGGACGGACGGCAGCGCCGGGACTTCGTCCACGTGCGTGACGTGGCCGCCGCCAACGTGACCGCGCTGGAGGCCGGGGCCCGCCCCGGAACGCTCACCGCGTACAACACCGGCAGCGGTGAGCCGCACACGGTGGGCGAGCTGGCCCGCGCCCTGGCCGCCGCACACGGCGGCCCCGAGCCGCTGGTCACCGGCGAGTACCGGCTGGGGGACGTCCGCCACATCACGGCGGACTCCTCCCGCCTGCGCGCGGAACTCGGCTGGCGGCCGGAGACCGGTTTCGCGGCGGGGATGCGGGAGTTCGCGCGGGTCCGGTGAGCACCGGGCCTCTTCGAGTGCCGCCGCCGCGTCCCCGCCTACCCTCCGGCCGCCGGGAGGGTCACCTCGAAGCGGCAGCCGCCCGGGATGTTGCGCACCGAGGCGTGGCCCTGATGCGCCTCCACGATCCCCCGTACGATCGCCAGGCCGAGACCCGCCCCCGCCGGGGGCGTCCGGGCGTCCGTGCCGCGCCAGCCGGTGTCGAAGACGCGGGGCAGGTCCTCCTCGGGGATGCCGCCGCAGCCGTCCGTCACCGACAGCACCACCCCGCCGGGCGCGCGTTCGGCGGCGACGGCGACCGTGCCGTCGGCGGGGGTGCGGCGGATGGCGTTCACCAGCAGGTTGGCCAGCACCCGGCTCATCTCCTTGCCGTCGACCTCCACCGGCACCGGCTCCACCCCGTCCCCGACGAGCCGTACACCGTGCTCGCGGGCGAGCGGTCCGACGCCCGCGATGGCGTCGCCGACCAGGTCGTACAGGGAGACACGGGCCGGGCTGAGGGGGAGCGTGCCGGCGTGGATGCGGGAGAGCTCGAACAGGTCGCCGACCATGTCGTTGAGGCGTTCCACCTCGGTGCGGATCTGCTTGAGGTAGCGGTCCGGATCGGTGGCCACCCCGTCCTCCAGCGCCTCCGACATGGCACGCAGCCCGGCGAGCGGGGTGCGCAGATCGTGCGAGATCCAGGCGACCAGCTCGCGCCGGGAGGTCTCCAGCGCCCGCTCGCGGTCCCGGGAGGCGGCCAGCCGGGCGCTGGTCGCGGCCAGCTCGCGGCTCAGCGCGTCCAGTTCGGCGGTGGCCGGGACGGCGGGCGCGGCGAAGGCGCCGCCGTCGCCGAAGTGCCGTGCGGCCTCGGTGAGTTCCCGGCTGCGGGCGACGACCCAGCGGCCCAGCAGCAGTGCGGTGGCCAGGGAGACGACGGCCGCCATCGCGACGACGGCGGTGACGACCCGCAGATCGTGGGCGGACAGGAACATCGCCCGGGCCACGGCCATGGTCCCGGCGAGCATGGCCACCACCCCGACGGCGGCCACCACGGCGAGCGAGGCGGTGAGGGAGCGTCTGCGGATCAGGCGCAGCACGGCCGCGCCGGCGAGGCCGGTGGCGGCGGCGCCGAGGAAGGCGTAGAGGGCGATGAGGAGGTTGTCGCGCACGTCAGACCGTCTCCTTCCCCGTGGCGTCGAAGCGGTATCCGACGCCCCACACGGTCTGGATGAGGCGGGGCCGGGCCGGATCGTCCTCGACCTTGCCGCGCAGCCGGCGGACATGGACGGTGACGGTCGACAGGTCACCGAAGTCCCAGCCCCACACCTCCCGCATCAGCTCCTCCCGGCCGAACGCCCGGCCCGGATGCCGCAGGAAGAAGGCGAGCAGGTCGAACTCGCGCAGGGTGAGCAGCAGTTCGTCGCCGTCCTTGGTGGCGCGGCGGGCCTGCGGGTCCACGGTCAGGCCGGCCGCGCCGAGCCGGCCGCGCGGTGCGGCGGGCCGGGCGCGGCGCAGCACCGACTCCACCCGCAGCACCAGTTCGCGCGGGCTGAACGGCTTGGTGACGTAGTCGTCGGCGCCGACCTCCAGGCCGAGGACGCGGTCGTCCTCGTCGCCGCGCGCGGTGAGCATGACGACCGGCACCGAACCCCGCTCGCGCAGCCGGCGGCACACCTCCAGGCCGTCCATGCCGGGCAGCATCAGATCGAGCACCACCAGGTCCGGCCGGTGCTCGGCGGCCCGGTCGAGGGCGGCGGGCCCGTCACCGGCACGGTCCACGGCGAACCCGGCACGGTCCAGATAGCCCGCGACGACCTCGGCGACGGTCGGGTCGTCGTCCACGACGAGGATCCGGCCCCGGCTGTCCGGCCGCCGTCCGGTGTCCGGCGATACGTATGGCTGCTGCATGTCTCCCACCCTGGCACCGCGCCGCCGCCCCGGCCCGGTCCCGGCTGCGACGTCCGGGTTTCGTAAGGAGCGGATGTCCGGTTCGTCACGGTTCGGCTTCGTAGGGTGAACGCCGTGACCACCTCACCGTGCCCCACCGGCGTGGATGTCGTCCTGCCCTGTCTGAACGAGGCCGCGGCCCTGCCGTGGGTGCTGGAGCGCGTTCCGCCCGGCTGGCGCGCCCTCGTCGTCGACAACGGGTCCACCGACGGCTCCGCCGGCCTCGCCCGCGCCCTCGGCGCCACCGTCGTCACCGAGGAACGGCGGGGCTTCGGCGCCGCCTGCCACGCGGGGCTGCTGGCCGCCACCGCCGACGTGGTGTGCTTCTGCGACTGCGACGCCTCCCTCGACCCCGCGCACCTGGTCCCGTTCGTCCGCGAGGTCCAGGGCGGCGGCGCCGATCTGGTCCTCGGCCGGCGCCGCCCGCAGACCCGGGGCGCCTGGCCCGCCCACGCCCGGGCCGGCAACCTGGCGCTGGCCCGTCTGCTGCGCCGCCGCACCGGGCTGCGCCTGCACGACCTCGGCCCGCTGCGCGCCGCCCGCCGGGAGGCCCTGCTCGCCCTGGACCTCACCGACCGGCGCAGCGGCTATCCCCTGCAGATGGTGGTGCGCGCCGCCGACGCCGGCTGGCGCGTCACCGAGCACGACGTCCCCTACCTCCCGCGCACCGGCACCTCCAAGGTCACCGGCACCTGGCGCGGCACGTGGCACGCCGTGCGGGACATGAGCACGGTCCTGAAGGAGCCGCCCGCCGTCCGCCCCCGGCCGCCGGCCGGCGGTGGCTGACCGCGTGGTCCCCCGCGCCCCCGAGGACTCGCACCACCCCGCGCCGCACAAGGAGACCGAACCGTGATCACCCTCCTGGTCATCGCCAAGGAACCCCGCCCCGGCAGGGTCAAGACCCGCCTCACCCCGCCCTTCACCCCCGCCCAGGCCGCCACCCTCGCCGAGGCCTCCCTCACCGACACCCTGCGCGCCGTGGCCGGGACCCCCGCCGCCCGCAGGCTCCTCGTCCTGGACGGCCGGCCCGGCCCCTGGCTCCCGCCCGGCTTCGACGTCGTCCCCCAGTGCGCCGGCGGCCTCGACGACCGCCTCGCCGGCGCCTTCGCCCACTGCCCGGGCCCGGCCCTGCTGATCGGCATGGACACCCCGCAGGTCACCCCCGCCCTGCTCACCGTGGACTTCGCGGACTGCGACGCGTACTTCGGCCCGGCCGAGGACGGCGGCTTCTGGGCGCTGGGCCTGGCCCGTCCCGAGCCCGCGCTGCTGCGCGGAGTGCCCATGTCGACGCCGATGACCGGGGCCGTGCAGCGGGAGCGGCTGGTGGCCGCCGGGCTGCGGGTGCGGGACCTGCCCAGGCTGCGGGACGTCGACACCGCCGCCGACGCGCGCGCCGTCGCCGCCCTGGCCCCGCACGGCGCCTTCGCCGCACGGCTCGCCGGCTGCGCGGCCGGCCGGTGAGCGCGGCCGGCGCCCCGCCCGCCTGGGCGGCCAGCGATCCGTACGCCGCCGCCGTGCTCAGCGGCCGGGGCCCGCTGTTCCTGCGCCACGCCGACGGCCGGCTGCTGCCCCTGGAGGTGGAGCGCTGGTGCGCGGACGCGGACGCCGTGGACCGGGCGGTGCTGGCCCGCTGCGAGGGCGCCGTCCTGGACGTCGGCTGCGGACCGGGCCGGCTGGTGGCGGAACTCGCCGCCCAGGGCCGCACCGTGCTCGGAGTCGACGTCTCCGGGGCCGCCGTCACCCGCACCATCACCGTGGGCGGCCAGGCGCTGCGCCGCTCCGTCTTCGGCCCGCTGCCCGGCGAGGGCCGCTGGGGGACCGTCCTGCTCATGGACGGCAACGTCGGGATCGGCGGCGACCCGGCCGCCCTGCTGCACCGGATGGGACAACTGCTGTGTTCCGGAGGCCTGCTGATGATCGAGACCGACCCGGCGGACCTCGACGAGCGCGCCGAGGTGCGGGTCGTGCGCCATGGCCGGGAAACGGACGGCGAACCCTTCCCGTGGGCCCGGATCGGCACCCCGGCCCTGCTCCGGATCGCGGACCGGGCCGGGTGGCGGACGGCCGCTCAGTGGACGGCCGGTGAGCGCCGCTTCGTCGCCCTGCGCACGCCGAGCCCCCGCAGCACCAGCAGCAGCGCCGAGCCGCCGAAGAGCACGGCCGTGATCAGCAGCCAGCGGCCGAGGTAGACGTCGGCGGACATGCCGGTGGCCGCGCGGTAGCGCCGGTCCACCAGGTTCAGGATCAGCGGGCACCACACGAGCAGCAGCAGTCCCGACAGCACGGCCGGCACCCGCACGTACAAGGTCCACCCGCGCCGTCCGGCGGCGCCGAGCCCGCGGACGACCGCCCGGTCCGCCGCCGAGTACAGCGGCAGCAGCACCAGGTCGTGCAGCAGCGCGGCGCCCACGATCCACAGCGCGATCCCGCGCCAGTCACCGGCGAACAGCCGCACCCCCGCGTACCCGGCGAGCGCGAACGTGCAGCCGAACAGCAGCAGTTGGAACGGGCTTCCGACCGGGAAACGGCGCCGCATCACAGGTCTCCGAAGGTCAGCCGGGCCACCCACTTGGTGTTGAGCACACCGGGCGCCGCGGGCACGATGATCCGCGCCGGGTATCCGTGGTCCATGGACAGGTCCTCACCGTTGACGGACAGGGCGAGCAGGGAGCGGCCGTCGGCCACCTGATTGGCGCGCAGGGCCGCGCGGCGGAAGGCGCCGTGCCGCTGCAGGGACTCCACGAACACGTCCGGCACCTCCCCGTCGTACCCGGCGAGCGCCGCGAGGTCGCGCAGCCGCACCCCGCGCCACCACTGGTCGGCGGTCGACCAGCCCTCCACGCAGGCGATGGGCAACGACGAGCTGTGCTGGGGCAGTCGCAGCAGCTCGGCTCGGCTGAGGCGCACCGTGCCGGTCCGCCCGGTGACGACGAGCCGCCACGCCTCCTCACCGGTCTCCGCCGCGTCGATCCCGGCGTACCCGGCCGTCTTGTTGATCTGGAAGCCGTTGGGGCCGCCGCCCGGGTCGGGCCCGCCGTGCGGCGCGAGCAGCGCGGTGCGGCGGAACGGGCCGCCCAGGCTCTGCCCCACCGTGGTCAGGAACAGCAGCAGCGAACCGCCGCCGACCAGCCACAGCGCCCCGCGCCGGGAGACGGTGGGCGGGTCGGGGCGCGGTGCGGACAGATCGCTCTCCGGTTCCTCGCGCCGTCGCCGTACGGTGCGCACGGCCGCCGGCGCCTTCAGTACGGCGTGCGCCACGAACGCGGCGAAGAACACCCAGGCCCCGTAGAAGTGCAGCGGGTAGAAGGAGCCCGGGAAGACGTAGGCGAGCTGGACGTTGAGCACCCCGGTGGTGAACTCGAACAGCCCGCCGCCGACGAGCAGCAGCAGGGAGAGCCGCTCCAGCGCGTGCGCGAGGGAACGGGCCGGCGGCAGGGTGAACAGCCGGGGCACCACGGACCACAGCTTGGCCAGCAGGACCGGGACGAGGGTGACACCGAGGGTGACGTGGACGCCCTGGGTGAACCGGTACAGCCACACCGGGCCGACCGGCCAGGCGAAGAGGTAGAAACCGAGGACGCCCTTGTCCGGCGTGGTGTCGTTCACCGGGGACAGGTCCGGGTTGTAGGCGGCGTACGACACCAGACCGGTCACGAACAGCACGGTGATGCCGGCGAGCAGCACGAGGCCGAGCACCGAGGTGAACCAGGGCCCGCGCAGGGGGCTGCGCCAGAAGCCGGGGGCGGTGGGAAGCCGGGGATGGTCGCGCATGTGCCGACGGTAGGCCGCGAGGGGCCCGGAAAAGGGCCCGCGACCGGTGACGAAACGCTGACGTCCGCCCCGTGCGACGGCTCCGGCACGGCCGAGCGGCCTAACGTGCCGACGTGACCCGCTCCCTCCGCCGTGACGCCGGCCGCGACCTCCGCCGCCCCGCCGGCCGTGACACCCGTCGCGGCCTCCGCCGTGACCTGTACGCCGCCGGGGCCGCCGCCCTGCTGGTGACGGCCGCCGTGCTGACCGGCCGCCACATCCAGTCCACCCGCCACACCCTGTTCGTGCACTGGCCGCCCCTGCTGGCGAAGTGGGACCCGCACCTGGGCCCCGGCACCCCGGCCGCCGTGCTGCTCGCCGCGGCCGGGGTGGCGTACGGCCCGTCGCTCGCCGGCCGCCTGCCCTGGCGGGCGCTGCTCGCGGCGGCCTGGGCGGCGGCGACGGCCTGGATCTTCTCCCTCGCCCTGGTCGACGGCTGGCACCGGGGCGTCGCGGGCCGTCTCACCACCCGTGAGGAGTACCTCCGGGTCATCGGCCGCTTCCACGACGTCCCGGCCGCCCTGCGCGACTTCAGCCACCACATCGTGGCCGGCACCCCCGCTCCCTGGCCGGCCCATGTCGCGGGCCACCCGCCCGGCGCCACGCTCACCTTCGTCCTCCTCGACCGGGCCGGACTGCGCGGGGGCGGCTGGGCCGGGCTGTGGTGCGTGCTCACCGGCGCCACGGCCTGCGTGGCCGTCCTGGTCGCCGTACGGGCCCTGGCCGGCGAGGCGTTCGCCCGCCGCGCCGCGCCCTTCCTGGTGCTGGCCCCGGCCGCGGTCTGGACCGGCACCTCGGCGGACGGCTGGTTCGCGGCGGTCGCGGCCTGGGCGGTGGCCCTGCTGGCCCTCGCGGTCACCCGGCGCTCCCTGCCGTGGGCGGCCGCCTCCGGCCTGCTGTTCGGCCTGACCTGCTACCTGTCGTACGGGCTCACGCTCATCGCCCTGCCCGGCGCGGCCGTGCTGTGGACGGCCCGGGACGGGGTCCGCCGGCGTCCCGCCCTGCTCCTGGCCGTGCTCGCCGGACTGGCCGTCGTACCCCTGGCGTTCACACTCGCCGGGTTCGACTGGTGGACGGCGTACCGCCTGCTGGTGACCCGTTACCACCAGGGCGTCGGCGGCACCCGGCCCTACGGCTACTGGGTGTGGGCCAACCTGGCCTGCACCGTGCTGATCACCGGCCTGGCGACGGCGGCGGGCCTGCGCCGGACCGCCACCGTGCTCGCCCACCGCGCGTCCCCCGCCGCCGTCCGCCTGGCGGTCCTCGTCTGCGCCGCCCTCCTCGCCCTGCTGACCGCCGACCTGTCCGGGATGAGCAAGGCCGAGACCGAGCGGATCTGGCTGCCGTTCGCGATGTGGCTGCTCCCGGCGTGCGCGTACCTGCCGCGCCCCCGCGTCTGGCTCGCCGCGCAGACGGCGCTCGCCCTGCTCCTGAACCACCTGCTGCTGACCGGGTGGTGACGGGCGAGGGCGAGGGAGCCGGTCCACAGGCTGTGGACGGCGGCGTCTAGTAGTCCTCCTCACGCACGGGCCGGGCGCGGCCCGGCTCGGGCAGTTCGGCCATCTCGGCGCGCACCACCAGCACATCTCCGATGAACAGGTCGTAGACCAGGATGCCGATCACGGCGCCGACCAGCGGCCCGACGATCGGGATCCACCAGTACGCGCTGAACGAGCCGGCCACACTGCCCGGGAAGGCGAGACTGTCCCAGCCCGCCGCCCAGGTGAACAGCCGTGGCCCGAAGTCGCGGGCCGGATTGATGGCGTAGCCCGCGTTCGCGCCGTACGACATGCCGATCGCGGCGACGACGAAGCCCACGACCAGTGGTGCGAGGTTGGCCTTCACGGCCTGGTTGCGCAGGTCTAGGACGGCGGCGATCAGCATCAGCAGGAAGGCCGTACCGACGATCTGGTCGATCAGCGGCCCCCAGATCCCGCCCTGGAAGTACGGGGCCGGGAAGGTCGCGAAGATCGAGAAGGTGGCATTGGTATGCCCGTTCACCTTCGGCCCCGGCACGGCCGCGTCGAAGGCGTTGATCGCCTGGTGGTAGACGAGGTAGACCAGCGCCGCTCCCGCGAACGCGCCCACGATCTGCGCGAACCAGTACGGCAGCACCTTGACCCAGGGGAACCCGCGGCGCACGGCCATGGCCAGCGTCACCGCCGGATTGATGTGCGCGCCGCTGACGCCGCCGGCGACGTAGACGCCGAAGACGACGGCCATCGCCCAGCCCCAGGTGATCAGCAGCCAGTCACCGGCCGCCAGGAAGATCGTCGTGGGGGTGGCGGCACGGCCCGATCCGGGCAGCGCGGCGACCGCCATCGCGACCACACCGCAGCCGAAGGAGATGAGGACGAAGGTCCCCAGGAACTCCGCCAGACACTCGCCCAGCAGCCCTCCCCGGCTTCGCAGCCGGGACGGCTTGATGAGCGAAGGGATTTCCACAGCCATTGAGGCCCCCTAGAAGAGAGCAATGCGGCCAACATCACCATATTGGCCCACAAATGCTCTTCACGCAGGGCAACGTCCGGTACCCCGGCCCGCCTGCGGTTTCAGCCGTCGAGGTCGTCGGCGTAGTGCCGGAATCCGCGCCGGTCGCGGTGCATGGCCCACAGGGTGTCCGCCAGCACGGCCGGGTCCTTGCGCACGTGCCCGGGGGTGATCGACCCCGGGATGATCAGCTGGGCGACGTGGATGCCCTCGCCGGCCAGCCGGTCGTGCAGCAGATGCGCGTACGCGCTCTCCGCGGCGAACGCGATCGAGGTGCCGGCCCGCTCGGGATGGGGCACGGCGGCCGTACCGCCGTTGACGAAGAGGATGGTCCCGCGGCCCAGCTCCCGCATGCCCGGCAGCACCTGCTGCACCGCCGCGACCGGCCCGTACACGGAGAACTCGATCGGCCCGAGCAGGTCCCGGTACCGGGTCTCCAGCACCGGCCGCATGAAGTCCCGGTGCGGCACCGGGCTGTACTGGAGCACCTCCACGGCCCCGAGCGCGCGGCCGGCGTCCTTCAGCGCCGCCGCCAGTTCCTCCGGCCGGCGCACGTCGGCGGCGAAGCCGCGCGCGGTGACCGCGTCGGCGGCCAGCTCACGGACCAGGTCGTCCAGCCGCCCCGGGTCCCGCGCGAGGAGGGCGACGTCGTAGCCCTCCCGCCCGAACCGGCGGGCGACGGCGGCCCCCAGCCCGGGACCGGCCCCGACGACGGCGATGACACTCACGGAAGAAATCCTCCCCGTCCCACGGCCACCTCACCACCCGCACGGCGGACGAGGCCGCCGCACGGGCAGCACGCGGGTTCCCCGTCACCCGCCGACGACGCCCGCGGACTCCTTGTCCACACCCCGGCCCTGCTCCCGCCGGATCCGCTCCACCTGCGCGGCGGTGACGGCCCGCACGGCGAACGCCCCGGCCACGGCGGCCCCGACCACGGCGGCGTCGGCGACGAGCAGCGGCCACACCTGCGCGTAGGCCCGCGCGATGATCTCGTCCGTCGAGTCGTGCGACACCAGTCCGACCCCGCCGAACATGCCGATGAGCAGGAGCACCCACCACACGTTGACGGAGACGGGCAGCTTCCGTTCCGGGGCGGTGGCCCGGAAGGCGTCCGCGACGATCCCGCGCGGGAACCAGAGGTTCACGACGGGCACGATCCACCCGAGGTACACCCAGATCCCGGCGTACTTCGGCGCCCGCCCCGACAGCACCCGCGCGTTGTCCCGCACCCGCCGCAGCCAGGCCAGGAACAGCAGCGCGCACACGAGGGCGACGGCGCCGCCCAGCGAGGTCACGACGTGGTACGAGTCCTCGAGCCCGTTGAGCGGCCGGTGCACCCCGTCCCCCTGGTCCGGCGGCCCCGAAGCGGGCTCTCCCGCCACGGCCAGCCTGATCTCCCAGACCGCCCGCACCGCCCAGGCGGCCCCGGCCGCCAGCAGCGCCCCGCCGGCCAGCCACCCGGCCGTCCGGACGGACCGCGCGTCGAGCCGCCCGCGAGCGGCTTCCTCCCCCATGTCTTCGTTCACGGGCCCATCCTGGCGCATCGGCCCGCTCAGTCCGCGAAGTACCCCTCGTCGAGCGCGATCTCCTGCAGCCGGTCCAGGCTCAGCTCGGGCCGGGGGCGGGTCACCGGGGTGCTCTCCGCGTAGGAGTTGACCTCGCGGGCCGTCACTCGGCGGCCGTCGGGGCGCAGGGTGTCGACCAGCCAGACCTGAGCGGGGCCGCCCTTCTCCGAACGGGTCCTGACCCTCTTGACCCGGGTGCCGTCGGGCAGGGTCCTGGCTTCGCAGTCGCCGGATTCTCCGGCGCAGCCCATGTGGCCGGCGAGCTGGGCGGTCGCGTCGTACTGGACGTCGACCTCCACCATGTTCCTGCCGTGACCGTCGTCGTGGACCAACTGGACCAGGCCGACGCCGCTGTTCAGGTCGGAGACGGTGCCGTGGGGCAGGTGGGACTCGAGAACCGTGGTCAGGCGGGCGCCGGAGGCCCGGTCCGGGTGGCCCGGGGCGGTGGGAGCGGCGTCCGGGACCGGCAGAGCGGTGATCGCCTCGTTCCATGCCGGGCTGCGCACGATCGCCGTGAGCTGGGCGGTCGAGAGCAGGGGGTCGGCTCCGCCGGTGGCGCCCTTCTCGCCGCCACCGCCGAACTCCTCGGCCGTCAGCTGCACCCCGTCGGCGGTCGTCAGGACCACGTACCACCGCTTCTGGCCGGTGTCGCTGCTGGGATAGGTGAAGGACCTGGTCGTGTCGAGCACGGCACCGCCGGGGAGCCTGCGGGTGGTGCATTCGTCGTACGGGCGCGCCTCCACCGGCAGGCACCCGCCCGTGCCCTGCTCGCCGGCGGGGAGGCCGGACGCCAGTCGCGCGATGGTGAGCTCGATGCCGGAGGATCCGGCATCGGTGGAGTACGTGAGCCGGGCACGCGGCCAGACGCCGGAGCCGTCCGACCGGGAACCCCGGCCCGAGGCCCCGGAGACCGTACCGCCGGGCGGCAACAGGCTCTTCAGCGTGCGGAGCATGTCGTCACCGCTGACCGACGCGTGACCGCGGGAGGGGGACCGGCCAACGGACGCGGGGGTGCTCGCCGAGGCGTCGGCACCGAGCCGGCCGTCCGTCCCGCTTCTGGTGCCGAAGGCGTCCGTGGCCATCAGGGTGCCGCCCACGGCGACCACCGTGACGGCCGCCGCGGCGACGCGGGCTGCGCCGAACAGGCGCATCCTGCGGCCCCGGGCGACGGAGCGGGGCACCAGGTCGGCCGAATGGGGCGGGAACTCGTCGGTCGCGCCGCTCATGGCGCGGGTCACCCGTTCCTCGAAGTCGTCGGGGCGGTGCTCGTCACGTGGCATGGGATGGGCTCTCCGTTCGTCTGGGGAGGTGGTCGGGTGGCGGCGCCCGGCCCGTCAGGCGGTCAGATCGGCCAACTGGCCGCCTAGGAGGGTGCGCAGCCGTTGCAGGGCGCGTTTGCTCTGCGCCCGGACGGCCCCGGGGGACATCCGCAGCACCTGTGCGGTGTCCTCCACCGAGCGGTCCTCCCAGTAGCGGAGCACCAGCACGGCACGGTCCCTGGACGTCATCCGCGCGAGGCCGTCCAGCAGCGCCATCCGCAGTTCCGCGTCCCGTGCCGGACCGGCGGCGTCCGGCAGCCGGTCGCTGGGACGCTCGGTGGAGCTGCGACGCCGGCGCTGGGAGAGGAAGGTCCGCACCAGCACGGTGTCGGCATAGGCCACCGGGGAGCCGGCCCGGCTGACCCGCCGCCAGGACCGGAACATCTTGGCGAGGGTCTCCTGCACCAGGTCCTCGGCGAGGTGCCAGTCGCCCGTGAGCAGGCATGCGGTCCGGAACAGCGGTCCGCTGCGGGCGATTGCGAACTCCAGGTAGTCCGCGGGTGCTTCCCTCACCGTGTGTCCCTCCGTGGTCGGACGTCACCCTTTACACGCGATGGGGGCACGGCCGCGTTACGCCCGGGCGCCGGCCGCCGGAAAAAAGAGTGCGGCCCGGACACCGTCGTGCGGGGTCCGGGCCGGGGCATGGCGCGGGAAGGATCAGGTCCTGACCGTGAGGTGAGCGTGGGCCAGGCGCCGACGGCAGCGCCCCGACGCCGGACCGGCGCCCTCACCGGCGGTCCGGCCGGACCGCCCGTCGTCGGCGGATCAGCGCCGCGGCCCTCCCGGCTCCGCCCGGCGCCGGCATGCGCCGGATGCCCGGGCTCAGGCCATCCAGAAGAAGACCGCGGTCATCCGCTTGCGCGCCAGTTCCCCGCCGAAATAACCCGTCGCGCTGTGCACCAGGCAGGCGTTGTAGAGGAGGAGCCGGTTGTACCGGTGCGGAACGCGGACATCCTCCTCGAAGGCGTCGGCGGTCACGAAACGGGTGCCGAGCGCCTCCACGAGGTTGTCGTGCGGTGCCCGGACGACATTGCCGCCGAGCCGGCCGCCGGGCAGGGACTGGCGGTAGAAGCTGGTGCCGCAGTCCTCGGGCACATCCGGGTTGAGGTACAGCACGGCCGCGTACCGGCACAGCGCACGCGAGTCGGTGTGCGGTCGGGGCTCGCTCTCGCCCTCGCCGACCACCTGTACGCAGTTGTGGTTCAGGGTGCCGCCGCCGGGCGCCCGCTGGACCCAGAGCTTCCCGGCCCCGGTCGCCTTCATCACCAGCCTCTCCACAGCGCCGAGTTCGTGCGGTTCGAGGCCGGGCATGGCGCGCAGTCCCGGCCAGGTCTCGGAGGTGTACGGGCGGCCCCGGGTCCAGTCGTCCTTGGCCAGGCACCGCTCCCGTACGGCATCGGGGTCCGGGAGGACGTCGTCCAGCACCCAGTAGTCGCGGCCCTCGGTGGGCTTGCGGTAGGGCAGGACGGGCAGCGCGGCGGGCGTCCTCGGGGACGGTTGCGGGGGCATGCGGCGAATCTAGGACGGCCTCCGGTCTGCCTTCTCCCGGCGGAGGGTCAACCTTCACCCAACCGTCCGTCACGTACATCCATCGATCCCCAACGGATCGCAATCGCGGGGCGCCGCAACCCTGGTGCCGGCCCGTGACAGTTTTTACCCGTTCCACAGAGACGATCGGCCATCGCATCCGTACTGCTGTGCGTACGAACTGCCCGCGTGTCGTCGGGGGCGGGATCCACGACCGGGCAGGAGGCACGGTGCGCTTTTCGCGGAACGCGACGGGAACCATCTTCGTGGGCGGTGCGATGGCCCTGACACTCGGCGCGCTCGCCTACCCGAGCATGCTCGGGCTGAACACCGTCTCCACCTCGCAGACCCAGATCATCGCCCAGACGCAGTGGGGGCCGCTCACCGAGGGCGACCGGGACTTCGTGGTCAAGGTGCGGGCCGCCGGCCTCTGGGAGTACCCGCTCGGCCAGATCGGGCTGCAGAAGGGCTCCTCGAAGGGCGTCCTGGAGGCGAGCAAGCACCTGGTCGACGGGCACGCCGCGCTGGACGCGAGCTGCCGCAAGATCGCGCCCATGCTGAACATCACCCTGCCCAACATCGCGAGCCCCCAGCAGGAGGGCTTCGTCACCCAGCTCAAGGCGGAGAGCGGCAAGTCGTTCGACACCGACTTCGCCAACATCCTGCGGATGACCCACGGCTCGATCTTCAACACGATCGCCAAGATCCGCTCCACCACCAAGAACTCGCTGGTGCGCGCCCTGGCCGACCAGGCCAACAACACCGTGCTGGACCACATCACGGTGATGGAGAAGACCGGTCTGGTCGACTTCGACCAGACCATCTTCCAGCAGACCACCCCGCCGAAGCTGCCCTCCGACAACCTCACCCCGCCCCCGCCGCCGGCGGGCCAGCCGGAGGTGGTGCTCACCCCGCCGCCGAACGCCACGTCCACCCCGCTGAACCTCGGCGGCCTCACCGGCGACGGCGGCGGCTCCGGCGGGAACGCCCCGGCCCCCACCCCCAGTCCGACCGTGGGCTAGCCGAGCCACACCGTGGTGTCCGGCGGGAGCGATCCTGCCTCCGCGAGCGGGGTGCCGGCGAGCAGCACCTCGCCCGGCGGCAGCGGTACGGACCGCTCGGTGAGGTTGGTGACGCAGCGCCAGTTCTCGGTGCGGGAAAAGTCGAGGACACCGGCCGGGGCGCCGGGCGTCCAGGTCAGCGTCTCGCCCTCCAGCAGCTTCCGGCGCAGCCGCAGGGCGGTGCGGTACAGCTCCAGGGTGGAGCCCTCGGCACCGGCCTGCGCCGCGACCGCGTACGAGGCGAAGAACTCCGGCTGCGGCAGCCAGGCGGCCCCCGGACCGAAGCCGTACGACGGCCCGTCCGGTGTCCACGGGAGCGGCACCCGGCAGCCGTCGCGGCCCTTGCGGACATGGCCGGTCTGCTCCCAGATCGGGTCCCGCAGCACCTGGGTGGGCAGGTCGGCGACCTCGGGCAGGCCGAGTTCCTCGCCCTGGTAGACGTAAGCGGAGCCGGGCAGCGCCAGCATCAGCAGGGTCGCGGCCCGGGCCCGGCGCAGACCGGCCGCCTGGTCGACGGCCGGGGCCCTGCCGCCGGACAGCAGCCAGGCGTTCTCGTCGGTGCCGGGCGGCAGCAGCAGGCGGGACGCGTGCCGTACGACGTCGTGGTTGGAGAGCACCCAGGTGGCCGAGGCCCCGACGGTGCGGGCGGTGGCGAGCGAGCCGGTGATGACCTCACGCAGCTCGTCCGCGTCCCAGGAGGCCTGCAGATACTCGAAGTTGAAGGCCTGGCCCAGTTCGTCCGGGCGGGCGTACAGGGCGCGACGGGTGTCCGGGACCCAGGCCTCGGCGACCGCGGTGCGCGGCGGGGTGTAGGCGTCGAAGATCTTGCGCCAGTCGCGGTAGATCTCGTGCACCTCGTCGCGGTCCCAGTACGGGTGGCTGCCGGGCGCGACGCGCAGCAGGGCCTCCTCGCCCGTGGCGCCGATGCCGCCGATGTTCCGCAGCGGCTCGGCGAGGTCCTTGGCGAGGCCGTGCGCGACGTCGACGCGGAAGCCGTCGACGCCCCGGTCGGACCAGAAGCGCAGGGTGGTGCGGAAGTCGGCGCGGACCTCCTCGTTCTCCCAGTTCAGGTCGGGCTGTTCGGGGGCGAAGAGGTGCAGGTACCACTCGCCGTCCGCGACCCGCCGCCAGGCGCTGCCGCCGAACACCGACTGCCAGTCGGTGGGCGGGAGTTCACCGTGCGTGCTGCGGCCGGACCGGAAGACGTAGCGGTCCCGGGCGGCGGAGCCGGGGCCGGCCCGCAGCGCCTCCTGGAACCAGGGGTGCTGGTGCGAGGTGTGGTTGGGGACGATGTCGACGACGACCTTCAGACCGAGCCGGTGCGCCTCGGCCACCATGGCGTCGAAGTCGTCCAGGGTGCCGAGGCGGGGGTCGACGTCCCGGGGGTCGGCGACGTCGTAGCCGCCGTCGGCCAGTTCCGAGGGGTAGAAGGGGCTCAGCCACAGCGCGTCGACGCCGAGCGTGGCGAGGTGGTTCAGGCGCTGGGTGACTCCCCTGAGGTCACCGAGTCCGTCGCCGTCGGCGTCGGCGAAGCTGCGCGGATACACCTGGTAGACGACGGCCTGGCGCCACCAGTCGGGGTTCCGGGACGAGAGGTCTGCCATACGGGCTCCCTTCGGGGAAGGACGACAGTACAGAGACTGTCCACATTGCCCGGAAAGGGAACCTTCGGACGATGAGGAGTGGATCATTCCTCGTGTGATGAAGTTGTGACGGCTTCATGAACGACCTCTGTATTGCCGCAGGTTGACAGGTTTCAACAGGGCCGATCACCATGGCCTCACACTGTGGCGCATATGACCGATGGGCCGCGTGTCTCTTCTGACTTCTTCGCTCACTCGAGCTTCTGCGATGGGATATCCATGTCCATAGCCAGACGTGTCACCGCGCGCCGCCTGCTGGGGACGGGCGCCGCGTCGCTCGCCCTCTGCGCCGCCTCGATCGCCGCCGCCTCCGGCGCCTGGGCCCACGGCACGCACGGCGGTGACGGCTGGACGGCCGGCGGCCACTACACGCCCGGCACCGGCGCCGGCACCGAGACCGGCACCGACCGCTGCCAGTTCTCGCTGGACGGCGTGAACTTCTTCGACTCGGTGAAGGTGGACGACCAGAACCTCAGGCCGACCGAGGACGGCAAGGTCCACGTCAAGGTCCGCGCCGCCGGGGACGCCGCCGGCTGCACCGCCTCGCTCGCCTCCTACCTCGCCCACGGCGCGAGCTTCGCCACCTCCGGTGAGCAGGTCTTCGTCGACTTCGACACGGTGGCCGTCAAGCCGGGCGCGACCGACTCCCTCGACATCTCGGTGCCGGACGCGGGCTGCTTCGCGCAGATCGACCTCTACCGGGGCGCGGTCAAGTTCGACGGCAAGTCCGGCGCGGACGACGGCTTCGAGCACGGGGACCTGCCCAAGGGCCCGGACCACCCGGTCATCAAGGACAAGCTGATCGCGGCCTGGAACGGCGGCACGAAGGACTGCACCAGCGTCCCGGAGGAGCCGCAGTCCCCGTCGCCGAGCGCCCCCGCGGAGGAGTCCGCACCGCCCGCGCCGAGCGCCTCGGAGTCGTCCGCGGCACCGTCCCCGGCCTCCTCGGAGTCCGCGCCGGCCCCGTCCGCCTCCGAGTCGCGGGCCGGCTCGGCGCCCACGCCGGACGGTGGCGGTGACGACGACGGCGACCTCGCGGAGACCGGTGGCGGCGGCAACTCGGGCCTGATCGCGGGCGGAGCCGCCGTGCTGGTCGCGGGCGGCGCCGCGTTCGTGGTCCTCGCGCGCCGCAGGCGGGGCGCCCAGGGCTGACCCTCCGCCTCCTCACGCACACCACGACCCCCGCCGCTCGCGGCAGCCGCGAGGCCTGCGAGACGGCGGGGGTCGTTCCGTATGTGATCTTGAGTACCCGCGCCGATGTGCGGCTGTACGGACGGGCGTTCACCTGCCTACGGTGGGCGGGCCGTGGTGCTCGGGAAGTCGGTGACGGCCCCTCAGGGGTCCATGCCGACGCGGCCCTCGCCACTGTGATCGGGGAGTTCCCGTCCCGTCCGGCGTCCGCCGGGCCACTGGCCGTGTCCACGGCTGGGAAGGCAGGGACGGCGAACGCACCACCCCGTAAGCCAGGAGACCGGCCACGGCAGCTCACGAGATGATCCACGAGGTGCTGGAGCGTGAATCCGATGGCCGATGCCGCTGCCTTCCGATGGCGACGCGAGGACACGATCAGAACGGCGGGGCTGCTGGCGGTGATCGCCGCCCTGCACGTCGTCGCCTTCGGGGTGCTGTTCCTGCTCGTCGCCCCCGGGCACTACAAGGTCGGGCAGGACGTCTTCGGCGTCGGCCTCGGCGTCACCGCCTACACCCTCGGCATGCGGCACGCCTTCGACGCCGACCACATCGCCGCGATCGACAACACCACCCGCAAGCTGATGGCCGACGGCAGACGGCCGGTGTCGGTGGGCTTCTGGTTCGCGCTGGGGCACTCCAGCGTGGTGGTGCTGCTGGCCCTGCTGATCGCGGGCGGCACCCGGCTCGCCGGCCGGGTCATGGACGAGCACTCGCGCACCCACCAGGTGCTCGGCTTCATGGGCACGACGATCTCCGGCACCTTCCTCTACCTCATCGCCGCCCTCAACCTGGTCGCGCTGGCCGGCATCCTGAGGGTGTTCCGGGCGATGCGGTCCGGCACGTACGACGAGCGGGAGCTGGAACAGCACCTGGACTCGCGGGGGTTCATGAACCGTGTGCTGGGGCGGCTGACCAGGTCGGTGTCCCGGCCGGGCCAGATGTTCCCGCTGGGCTTCCTGTTCGGGCTCGGCTTCGACACGGCCACCGAGGTCACGCTGATGGTGATGGCCGGTTCGGGCGCGGCGGCCGGGCTGCCCTGGTACGCGGTGCTGTGCCTGCCGCTGCTCTTCGCCGCCGGGATGAGCCTGTTCGACACCCTCGACGGCACGTTCATGAACTTCGCCTACCAGTGGGCGTTCTCCAACCCGGTCCGCAAGGTGTTCTACAACCTCACCATCACCGGTCTGTCCATCGCCGTCGCCTTCTTCATCGGCACCATCGAGCTGGTCGGGGTCCTGCACGAGAAGTTCGACCTGGGCGACGCCGTGACCGGCTGGATCGCCGGGCTCGACCTGGACAGCGTCGGCTACGTCATCGTCGGGCTGTTCGTGGTGGTGTGGGCGGCGGCGCTGGCGTACTGGCGGCTGGCGCGGGTGGAGGAACGCTGGGCGGCACGGGTCCCGGCGACGTCCGAGTGACCCCGGACCCGCGGCCTGCCCTCCCCGTCCCTCACCCCGCCTGTCCCTGAGGCCCCTCGACGGTCTCCAGGTACAGCTTCACGAACCGGTCCACGTCCACCTGCAACGCCACGTCCACCAGGGCCTGTTCGCGGGCTCCCTCGTGGATCTCGGACTCGCCGGGGCGGGGGCGGCGGTCGACGAGCGTCTGGCCGCGGGCCGGACCGGGCGCGAGGCAGACCTCGACCGGCAGGCGCCGGGTGGTGATGCCCGCCGGATCGGCGACCGCGCACACCGCGCCCGCGTCACCGAGTCCGCCCGCCTCCTCGGCCTCCGGCGCGCCGCCCTGCGCGGTGGGCCGGTGGGCGAGGAGCTCACCGGCCAGCCGGGTGCCCGGATCGGCGCTGCCGCGCAGCCGGTGCACATCGGTGCCGGGCACGACGACCCGCATGAAGACGTCCAGTCCGTACATCGTGATCGGCACCCCTGCGGTGAGCAGCACCGCCGCCGCCTCGGGGTCGTGCCAGACGTTGAACTCGGCGACCGGCGTCGCGTTTCCGGTGGCGACCGCGCCGCCCATGAACACGATCCGCTCGATGTTGCGGGTCACCTCCGGGTGGGTGCGCAGCAGCAGGGCGATGTTGGTGAGCGGGGCCGTGGGCACGAGGGTGACCGGGCGGGGGGAGGCCAGGATCTCCCGGCGGAGCAGGGTCACGGCGTCCACGTCGGCCGGGGTGCGGGTGGGCGCGGGCAGGCCCAGGTCGCCCATGCCGTCCGAGCCGTGCACGTGCCGGGCCGAGCGGGCGGGTTCGATCAGCGGGCGCTCGGCGCCGCGTGCCACCGGGATGTCGGGGGCACCGGCCCGCTCCAGCACGGTCAGGGTGTTGCGGACCACCCCGTCCACGTCCGTGTTCCCGGCCACGCAGGTGACGGCCCGCAGGTCCAGCCCCGGGTGGCGTACGGCGAACAGCAGGGCCAGGGCGTCGTCGACGCCGGTGTCACAGTCGATGATCACAGGAATACCGGACTGCCCGGCCACGACGGACTCCTTCCGCCACCGCGGCCCGAGGACTCGCCACGAAGGCCCCCTCAGCCTACGGCCGCCCGGCGTTCCCGGCCGCACGGCGATCGCGGGCCCCCGGGGAGGCGGACACCCGGGCGATCCCCGTCCGGACAGCCGCGAGCGGACTCCCCGAGGGGGCGGCCCGAGAGCCGAGGTGCTTTCCCACAGCGCTCGCGCCGAGCCGGTGCCGAACCGGTGCCGCACCGGCCGGACAGCCGCGGGGCGCTCGCCCGACGCCCCGATGCCGCCGGACCCGCGTTCTCACCCGGACGGCCCGGAGCGCTGGTGAGCCGGTGTGGGCGGTGGTGCCGTGAGAGGTGGCACCACCACCGGCCGCACAGGAGGCCCACCGATGACCGCCGCGATATGCCCCCGTGCCCTCCCGCTCGCCGCTCTCGCGGCCGGCCTCCTCGCCCTCACCGGCTGCGCGGCCCTGGGCCTGGAGCACCCGCCGACCGCCGAGCAGCCGCTGCCCACCATCGACACGGCCTCGCCCACGCCGAAGGCGTCCGGCCGGGGCGACAGCGCCCTGCTCACCGACGATCAGGCCCGGGCCGCGCTCCTCACCCAGAACGACCTCGGAGCCCCCTGGTCGGCGACGCGCGGGGCGGCCACCTGGCGCGACGCCCTGCTGAAGGCGAGCTCGCGGACCGCCGAGTGCCAGCGCCTGCTCGACGCGCTCTACGCCGACGAACTGCTCGGCGCCCCCGGCCGGGTGGCCGTCGGCCTGGACGACGCCGACACCGACGCCCAGCTCCGCTACCAGATCGGCGCGCGCCGCCCGGCCGACGTCGACGCCGCCCTGGCCTGGCTGCGGACGATGCCGACGAAGTGCGCCCGGTTCACCGCCACCACGGAGACCGGCCTGGTGGAGGACGTCCAGGTGCAGGAGGCTCCGCTGCCGGAGGTCGGTGACGCACGGCAGGGCCTGCGGCTCACCCTCTACACCACCACGTCCGGCGGCCAGGACGTCGTCCTCACGATGGACGTGGCCGCCGTCCGCGTCGGAGAGGACTCCTTCGCGCTCACCAACGGGGGCCTGGGCGACGTGCCGAACGAGGCGACCCAGGCGGCCGTCCAGATCGGCGCACTGCGCCTGGCGGACGTCCGCAAGCAGGGCCGCGCCGAGGTCTGAGAGGCCCGGGAAGCCCGGGCCCGCGCATCAGGGGCCGTCCGGCCGGCGTCCGGGAACACGGACCACGACCGGAACCGCGTCGAGCCCCGGCACGGAAACCGTCACAGCGGGGGCTGGGCCGGAGCCGGGCCGAGGGTGGTGGTGCCCGGAGCGGTGCGGTGTCCCAGGCCGGTGCGGTAGGCGTCGAGGGCCGCTTCCACCCGGCCGGTGCGGCGCAGCAGATCGCCCAGCAGACGGCACAGGTCGGCGAGGTCGCCGGCCGCCCCGGCCCGTTCCAGCAGGCTGAGGGCGCGGACGTAGTGCTCCTCGGCCGCCTCGGTGTCCCGGGCGTCCTCGGCGATGATGCCGAGGAGGCGGTGCGCGGCGGCCGCGTGGACGGCGCCCCGCTCGGAGGAGAAGTCCCCGAGGACCCCGTTCAGCAGCTCGGCCGCCTCGGCGGACCTGCCGCGCCGGTGCAGGACGTCGGCCAGCTCGACGGCGGCCTGGCTGCCGTAGAGGGCCGCCCGGGTCTGGGAGAACATCGCGAGGGCCTGCCGCAGCTCGGCCTCGGCGCGGTCCAGTTCGCCGTTCTGGGCGCAGACGTAGCCGCGCATCCAGTGGCAGTTGGCGAGTTCGGTGCGGAGCTGGAGCTGCCGGTTCAGCTCGGCGGCCTTGGCCAGGGAGGCGTCGGCCTCGGCCAGGCGGCCCTCGGCGAGCAGCGTGCGGGCGACCGTGCGGTGCATCCGGGCGATCAGCGCCGGGTCGGCGACCTGCGGGGCGAGCGCGAGGGCGAACTCGGCGGCCTGGGCGGCACGGGCGTGGGCGCCCATGTCCATGTAGGGGCCGATGACGCCGGCGTAGAGGAGCAGCAGGGCGTCCGGGTCGTGCAGGCCGCCGCGGTTCAGCTCGTCGAGGGCGGTCTCCAGCAGGTAGACGGCGTAGCGGAGTTCACCGGCGAGGTAGTGGGAGACAGCCCGGCCGCGGACGGCCGGCACCCGGGCGGGCAGCGACTCCCCGGCCAGCCGCTCCTCGGCCCGCTCGAAGTGCTCGCGGGCCCGGCCCAGCTCGCCCGACTGCAGTGCGGTCTCACCGAGCCCGAGCAGCGCGGTGGCCTGCTCGGCGAGCAGCCCGTGCGCGTCCGCCTCGGCGAGCAGCCCGGTGTACTGGGCCGCCGCCTCCTCGCAGTCGCCGTCGGCCAGAACGCGCTGGGCCTCGGCGAGCCGCAGCCGGAGGCCGGTGGCCAGGTGGGGGGGCCGGCCGACGGCCAGTTCCTCGAAGGCGACCCCGAGCCGGCCGGCGATGTGCCGCAGCGCCTCGTCGGAGGCCCGGACCCGGCCCGCCTCCAGGGTGGAGATGTAGGCGGGCGTGTATGCCGGCTCGGCCAACTGTCGCTGTGTCAGACCCTGTTCGGTGCGCAGTTGCTGTACGCGCCGCCCCACGACCTGCGGATCGTCCCGTTCCGGCATCTCCCCGTCACCCCCAACTCGTCCGGTCGGCCTTGCCGTTCACGTCCGTCAGCCTCTAGGTTAAACGGCGGATTAAGCATGTTTAACAGGCTGCTGTCGTTGGGAGGTCGCCGTGCCCGGTCGCACATCGCAACCCTACGGACGCCCCGGCGCACCGGCCCCCGCCCGACCCCGTCCGGGCGGCCTGACGCCCACCACGAGGGGCGTGGCCGCGGCCGTGCTCGCCGTGGCGGCACTGGTCACGGCGGCCAACGCGGGACCGGCCCGGGCGGCGGGCACCTCGCCGCCCCCGCCGGCCGTGGGCCGGACCCTCCCCTGACCCCTGCCCGCCCGAACTACTGACGGGTCAGGGCGAGTTGGTCAACCCCTTCGAAGGTTGTACGGGAGTGGCATATCTCACCACTCACCCCTTCTCATCTCGTCACGCCGATAATGTGTGCGATCCGGTGCAGCCGGAGACGCGGCAGGCGCCGTCGTCGGGGTGGGAAGGCAGAGAATGACGCTGGACGCGCAGCCGCGGCCGGCCGGCCGCGGCCGGCACGACGACGGCCACGGGGACGACGACACATCCGGCAGACCGCGCCGCGGGCGCCGGATACTGCGCTGGTCGGCCCTCACCCTGGCGGCCCTCATGTTCGGCGGCGCGGCCGCCGGATACCTCTACTACGAGCACCTCAACGCCAACCTCACCAAGGCCAGGCTGAACCTCGGCGACTCCACGCCGCCCAGGGCGGCCCCGAACGCCTCGGGCCAGACCCCGCTGAACATCCTGCTGCTCGGCTCGGACAGCCGGAACACCGCGGCGGACCTGAAGCTCGGCGGCTCCAGGGCCGACGTGGGCCGCCCGCCGCTCGCGGACGTGCAGATGCTGCTGCACGTCTCCGCCGACCGCGGCAACATGTCCGTGATCAGCCTGCCGCGCGACACGATGATCCCGATCCCCAAGTGCACCGACCCCGACGGCGGCAAGGTGTACGGCGCGCTCACCCTGGCCATGGCCAACGAGTCGCTGGGCCGGGGCGGTCCGGGCTGCACCGTCGCCACCTGGGAGAAGCTCACCGGCATCCACATCGACCACTTCATGATGGTCGACTTCGCCGGGGTGGTCTCGATGGCGGACGCCATCGGCGGGGTCCCGGTCTGCGTCAAGGAGAACGTCTGGTCGCACACCTCCGAGGGCCACGGCTCGGGCCTCAAGCTGAAGGCGGGCACCACGTACGTCAAGGGCGAGCAGGCCCTGCAGTGGCTGCGCACCCGCTACGGCTTCGAGGACGGCACCGACATCGGCCGCACCCACGCCCAGCACATGTACATGAACGCCATGGTCCGCCAGCTCCGCGAGAACGCGACCCTGGGCAACCCCACCGAGATGCGCCGCCTCGCGGAGACCGCGACGAAGGCGCTCACGGTCGACGAGGACCTCGGCACGGTCAAGAAGCTGTACGACCTGTCCACGGAACTGCAGAAGGTCCCCACCGGGCGGATCACGATGACTACGCTGCCCACCGTGCAGTGGTCCCAGGACCGCAACCGGCTGGTGCCCGCCACCGAGGACGCCGACCAGCTCGTCTCCATGGTCCGCACCGACACCCCGCTCGACGGCAAGGGCGCGCGGCAGCTGACCGAGCAGGTGTCGGACGACCCCGCGGCCCCCGCCGGCACCCTCGCCGTGCGGGTCCGCAACGCCACCGGCGGCACCGCCAAGGCCCCCGTGCTCCACCGGGCCGACGCCGTCGTACGGGCGCTGCGGGACAAGGGGTTCGCCAAGGCGGCCGTGGACACCACGGCCGCGACGGGGGCCACCACCGTCGTCCTGTACCCGAACCACCGCCTGGAAGGTGACGCGCAGGCCGTGGCCAAGGCCCTCGGCATCCCGCTGCCCCAGGTGCGCGCGTCCACGGACGTCACGGGCGTCACCCTGACCGTGGGCGCCGACTGGCGCACCGGCGCCACCTACCCGAAGTCCGCGGCCCCGACCGAGGCGCCCGAGTCCGCGGCGGTACTGAACGGCGGCAAGACCGACGCCTGCATGCCGGTGCAGCCGGGTTTCACCTGGTAGAGCCGGTTCCCTCGCCGAGCGGGGCCAGCGGGGCCTGGAGCTGCCGCAGCTGCCGCTGGACGTTCTCCAGCGCGCCCCGCCGGCGACCCGGCACCCGCAGCCTCAGCTCCGCGAGCGCGGGCCCGAGTTCACGGGCCCGCGCCGGGTCCTCGATGCTCCCCCACTGGTGATGGGCCCGGTCCACGGCCGCCTCCACGGCGGGTGTGTCGGGTGCCTGACCCGCGGCCAGCCGTACCCCGGCCACCGCCAGCCAGGCCCGGCAGCTGCGCGCCGCGTCGCCCGCGAACATGGCGAGGTCCGCCCGGACCTCGCTCCAGTGCAGGGCCTCCCCGGAAGCCGGGCCGAAGGCACGCACGGCGGCCTCCTCCTGCCCCGCGGCGAGTGCGTCGGCCTCGGCGTGCCGGCCGGCCCGGACGGCGTCGCTGATGGCCGTGTGCGGATCGCCCCGCCCCGACGGCGCGGTCACCGGGGCGTCCGGCGTGTACGGCCGGGGCACCACCGGCAGGGGGGTGGGCCGGTGGGCGAGGCCCCCGGGGCCGGCCAGCACCAGGTCCCGCCCCGCGCCGGGCTCGGCGGCCCGGGCCAGGGCGTGCTCGTGCAGGTCGGCGAGCGGCGGCCGGTGCCCGCTGCGCAGCAGGGTCGCCACCGCCTTCATGTACGCCGGTTCGGCCGGGCCCCGTCCCCTGGCCGGGGGCGCGATACGGCCGTAGACCGCGGTCGCGCGTCCGGAGTCCAGCGGGCGCTCGGCCAATTGCCGCCAGGTCTCCGCGTCCGCGTGCAGATCGACCACGAGCGCGGTGTCGGCCGGGGAGCGCAGCCGCAGCTCCTCCCGGATCCACGCCCAGGGCAGGGCCGTGTAGCGGACGGTCGCCGGGGTGGTGCGGGCGAGCGCGAGATGGGGCTGGCGCTGGCGCCGGTCCAGGTGGAGCTGGCCGGTGAGGTACACGGTGAGCGGTCCGGGCGCGGCCGCGGCGGCGCGCAGCCGGGTGAGGACGGCCTGCGGCTCGAGCGGATCGGCGAGTTCGACCACGTTCGCGGTGTCGGCGCCGGACAGCACCGCGGGGGCCACCGCGGCGAGGACGGGCAGTACACCGGCCGCGTCCACCAGACGCCCCCGGCCCAGCGGCGCGGCCGCGAGCAGCAGCACGGTTCCGGGCATCATCGTCCCTCCCCTGTGGATCGCCCTACAGCCAGCACCGTAGCCGCTGCCGCCGCGGAGGGTCGGCTCAGGACCGCAAACGTCCCTGTTCGGGGTCTTCGCGCATCCGCCGAACGGCGAACACCGTGGTGTCGTCCTCCAGGTGACCGCCGGTGTAGCGGAGCACACCGTCGCGGACCCGGCGCACCAGCCGGTGCGGCTCGGCGCGGCCCGGGTCTGCCGTGACCGCCCGGATCACCTCCGGGACGAGCGGGTAGAACTCCCCGGTCTTGTCCCGCGCCTCGGTCACCCCGTCGGTCACCAGCAGCAGGGTCTCCTCGCGGCCCAGCGGCACCCGGTGCAGCGGCGGGCAGCCGGCCGCCAGGTCGCCGAGCCCGAGCGGCAGGCCGTCACCGGCCGGCAGGGCGCGCACCCCGTGCGGGCCGACGGCGAGCGGCGGCTCGTGGCCGAAGTTGATCAGCTCGACCGTGCCCGGGTCGTCGTCGGGGAAGCCGAGCAGCACGGCGGTGGAGAAGCGGTCGCCGTCGTCCCGGCCCAGCGCGATGCGGTGGACGCGGTGCCGGGTCATACGGGACTCCAGCCGCTCGGCGACGACCGTCAGCTCCGCCTCGTGATAGGCGGCCTCCCGGAAGGTGCCGAGCAGCGCGGCCGCCGTCTCCACCGCGCCGAGACCCTTGCCCTGGACGTCCCCGACCAGGACCCGGGTGCCGTGCGGGCCGGGCTGGATGTCGTAGTAGTCGCCGCCGACCCGGGCCTCCACGTCGGCCGCGAGATAGGCGCCCGCGTGCTCCAGTCCTCCCCAGTCCGGCGGCAGCCTGCGCAGCACGGTGCGGCGAGTGGTGTCGGCGATGTCCCGCATGCGCAGCATCTGCCGCTCCCTGCGCACCCGCGCGGCGGAGGCCAGCGTGGCGAGGACGCCGCCGAGGGCGACCAGCAGGAAGTCGGCCAGACCGGCCCGGTGCTCGCTGGGCCAGACGCGGTCCACGGCGACGTACGTGAACAGCGACAGCACCGCGTACCCGGCGGTCGTCCACACCCCGCAGAGGGCGGCGGCCGTGCCGGGGACCAGGACGATCCAGGACACGATCCGGAACCATTCACCGGTCCTGAGGTCCAGCAGCGTGATGCCGGCGAGCAGCAGCAGGGGCAGCGCCTGCAGCGCGATCCGCCCGCGGGTCCACAGCGGCTGCCGCCGGCGCCGGGACTCCACTTGCGTCACGGCGGGCAGCGCTCCATGTCCCTCAGCGAAACACGGCATCGAAACGGCCGCATCCGGGCACCCGGCCCGTCCGACCGACTTGCCAGGCCGTCCCCCCAGGTGTGCCCTGGAGACCGGGGGCGAGGAGCGAGAGGAGTGCTCTCATGGCTCAAGCGGCACCCGCGCCCGGTGGAATGCCCCGGCGCACGACGGCGCCCGAACTCGGCGGCCGGGACGCGGCCGCCCGCCACCGGCCGCCCGATCTCTTCGGCGAGCGGACCCACGCGATCGCGCGGTGGGTGCTGCCCATCGTGCTCGGCCTGATCTACGGCTACTGGGCAGCCGCCAACACCCGCTACGGCGGTCCCATCACCGGCTGGAACGTGCTGTTCGGCGTGGTGACGGGCATCGTCTTCTTCGCCGTCTTCCGGGCCCTGGAGTTCTTCGCCGCGCGCTGCCGGCGCGAGGTCCACGCGGTGCTGTGGTCGGCCTTCACGGGCATCGCGGTCGGCTTCCTGTACAGCCTGAGCGGCCGCGGCCACGGCGTGTGGGAGTCCACGGTCCTGGCCCTGGCGATCGCCGTGCCCACGTTCGCGGTGCTGTTCTACCGCTACTACACGCACGAGGACGCGGCCGGCCACCGCATCCGCTGAGCACGTCGGACCGCCTCCGCCGAGCGCGCGTGGGCCCCGGCCGGACGAACCGGCCGGGGCCCACGCACTCCCCTGTGATTCCCTTCCTCACCGGTCGCCGGGCCCGCTTCCCGCGGCCCGGCGGCGTCCGGGACACCGTCCGGGCGTCTCCCCAGCACCAGGAAACACCCGTTCGGGTGACCCCTCCACCGGAGCCCGGATTCCCCGGTCCGGCGGCGGAAGGCACGAGGGAGGAGGCCCCCCCGGGGGGCCGTTCGGCCTCGCTCCCTCCCCCGAATGCACGCGCCCCGCTCGCGCACCCGGGCGTGCGGCTCTTGCCTTGAAGGGTGCCCCCACGCCTCAGGAGCGCCCTGTCGGCCGCCCTGATCGCCGTGTCCTGCCTCCTCGTGCCGTTCGGCGCGCTGGCGGCCTGGGCGGCGTACGGACTCGCCGACACGGGCCGGTACGTCACCGCGATGGCCCCGCTCGCCGCCGACCCCGACGTGCGGGAAGCCGTCGCGGAGACCGTCGGGGACGGCATCCTGCGCGAGGTGGACCAGCGCATGCACGTCCGCCCGCTGCAGGGCTCGGTCACCCCGTTCGTGCACGAGGCGGTGCGCTCCTTCACCCAGACCCGGGCCTTCCGGATGGCCTGGGACACCGGCAACCGGGTCACCCACGACGCCGTCCTGCGCGCCCTGCGCGGGGACGCCGCCACCGGCGACGCGGGCGACGGCCCGGTCACCGTCGACCTCGCCCCCGTCACCGCCCAGGTCAAGCAGCAGCTCACCGACGACCACATCGCGCTCGCCGCGCGCATCCCGGTGGAGCACACCGCGGTGCCCGTGCTCGAGGCGCGCGAGGTGGCCCCGCTGCGGAAGGGATTCCACGTGCTCGAAGTCGCCGGTTTCTGGTGCCCGGTCGCGGCCGTCGTCTTCGCGGCCGCCGGTATCGCCCTGGCCGTCCACCGCCGGCGCGCGATCGTGGCGACCGCGCTCGGCACGGCCCTGGGCGGCGGTCTGCTCAACCTCGCCCTCGTCATCGGGCGCGGCCTCACCCTCGACGGCCTGGCCGAGGGTGTGTCCCACCCGGCCGCGGGAGCGGTCTACGACGCCCTGACCGGCACCCTGCGCACGGCCTCCTGGCTGCTGCTCGGCCTCGGTCTCGGGGTGGCCCTCACCGCCCTGCTCACCCGCCGGCTGCGGCCGCCCCGTCCCGCGCGACGCGGGCGAGGGTCCGCAGAGCCCGCGCAAGCTCCGGCTCCGGAGCCGACCCGAGCCCGAGTCTGACCGCGTCCGGCGTACTGCTCCGGTCCACCCGGAAGGCCGTGCCCGGGGTCACCGCGATCCCGTGCGCCCGCGCCGCCGCGGTGAAGGTGTCCGCACGCCAGGGCGCGGGCAGCCGCCACCAGGCGAAACAGGCGGCCGGGTCGGACCGTACGTCGAAACCCGCCAGCTCCTCGGCGACCAGCCGCTGCCGGCGGGCGGCGTCCCGCCGCTTTGCGGCCACCAGCCGCGCCACGGTCCCGTCGCCGATCCACCGCACCGCCGCCTCCAGCGCGAAGGAGCCCGCGCTCCAGCCGCCGGACCTGATGGCGCGCGCCACCGCCTCGGCCCGCTCGGCCGGTACGGAGGCGAACCCCACGGTGAGCCCCGGCGCGACCCGCTTGGACAGCCCGTCGACCAGGTGTACGAGCTCCGGGACGAGGGCGGCCAGCGGCGGCGGGCCGTCCGGCCGCAGGAAGGACCAGATCCGGTCCTCCACGACCGGTATCCCCAGGCTGTGGACGACATCGGCCACCCGCGCCCGGCGCTCGGCGTCCATGGTCAGCGAGGTCGGGTTGTGCAGGGTCGGCTGGAGGTAGAGGGCGGAGAGCGGGGCGGCGCGGTGGGCCGCGGCGACCGACTCCGCGAGCAGCCCCCGGTCGTCGGCCGCGAGCGGCACGAGGACGCAGCCGAGCCGGGCCGCGATCTCCTTGACCAGCGGATACGTCAGCGGCTCCACCCCGACCCGGCCGCCCGGCCGGACCAGCGAGGCGAGGGTGGCGGCGATGGCCTGGCGGGTGTTTCCGGTGAAGAGCAGCCCCGCCGGGTCGGGCCGCGGGCCGTCCGTGGCCAGCAGTCCGCCGATCGCCTCCCGCGCCGCGTCCGTGCCGGCCGCCGCCGCGGGCCGCAGCGCCCCGGTCAGCGCGTCCGGCCGCAGCAGCGTCGCGAGCGCGGGGGCGAGCAGCTCCGACTGGCCGGGCGCGGACGGGTAGTTCAGCTCCAGGTTCACGGGCGTGGCGGCGGCCGCCTCGGTCAGCGCCCGCCCCGGCTGCGCGTCCGGCTCGGTGGCCCGCACGAACGTGCCGCGCCCGACCTCGCCCACCACCAGCCCCCGGCACACGAGTTCGGCGTACACCCGGCCCGCCGTGGAGGCGGCGATCCCGTGCCGCCGGGCGAACACCCGCTGCGGCGGCAGCCGTTGCCCCGGCCGGAGCCGCCCGGATCCGATGTCACCGGCGATCCGGTCGGCGATACGCCGGTAGTCGTCCACAAGTCCCCCTGTCACGGCATGCGTTGGATTGCACCGAGGGCAAAGATTTTATTGCACCGAGAAGAGGCGGCACCCTAGGGTCGATCACATGCCCCCCTTCCTCGCATACGACGACAAAAGCCCCGGAATTTCCGGCCGCACCCCGCTCGTCCTCGTCCACGGCCACCCCTTCGACCGCACGATGTGGGCCCCGCAGCTCGCCGCGTTCTGCGCCGGACGCCGGGTGGTCGCCCCCGATCTGCGCGGCTACGGCGCCTCCCCGGTGACCCCCGGCACCGTCCCGCTCTCCCGCCACGCCCGCGACATCGAGGAACTGCTCGACTTTCTGGAGGTGGACACCTTCGTCCTGGCCGGGCTGTCGATGGGCGGCCAGATCGCCATGGAGTGCTACGACCGCCTCGGCGACCGCGTCCGCGGTCTGGTCCTCGCGGACACCTTCCCCGACCCCGAGACACCCGAGGGCGGACGGGGCCGGACCGCGCTCGCCGCCCGGCTGCTCTCCGAGGGCATGCGCGGCTACGCCGACGAGGTCCTGGAGCGGATGGTCGCCCCGTACGCCGACCCCGCGGTCAAGGCCCACGTGCACCGCATGATGACGGCCACCTCGCCCGAGGGCGCCGCGGCCGCCCTGCGCGGCCGCGCCGAACGTCCCGACTACCGCCCGCTGCTGACCCGGGTCACGGTGCCCGCGCTGGTCGTGGTGGGCGCCGACGACACCTTCACACCGGTCGCCGACGCGCAGGCCATGCACGCGCTGCTGCCCGACTCCACCCTGCACGTGGCCGAGGACGCGGCCCACATGCCGAACCTGGAGCGGCCGGAGGAGTTCAACGAGGTGCTGGGGAGGTTCCTGGCCCGGGTGGACGCCACGCCCGTAGGCTCGGCCGGGTGACCGAACGACCCCGACGCGGACCGGGCACCCGGTGCGCGGTACTGCTCCTCACCGGGGTCAGCCTGGTCCTCGGCTGCCGGATGGCCGGCACCGACGGCGTCACGCCCGCACCGCAGCTCCTCGCCTTCCTGCCCTGGCTGATCGCACCGGCCGGACTCGGCCTGCTGTGCGCGCTGCTCGCCCGCTGGTGGCCGGGGCTGGTCTGGGCGGTGGCCGTCCTCGGCCTGCTGGCCTGGTACCTCGACCCCTACGGGAAGATCCACGAGCCCGCCGGCCGGCCGCTCGCCTCCCTGCGCGTCCTGACCGCGAACGTCGAGTTCGGGCGCGGCACCCCCGCCCTGGTCCCGCAGCTCCGCCGGCTCCACCCCGACCTCGTCTTCGTCGAGGAGTGCGAGCGCACGTGCCGGGCCACCCTGGACGAGGAACTCGCCGGCGCCTATCCCCACCGACGGGCCGTGGCGGCGGACGGCTCCCGGGGCTCCCTGATCCTGAGCCGCTTCCCGCTGCGGCCCGCCGCGGGCGTCCCCGGCACGATGGGCATGCCCGGCGCCGTGGCCGACGTCCGCGGCCACGCCGTACGGGTCCAGCTCGCGCACCCCGCGCCACCGCTCCCCGGCCAGATCGGCCTGTGGAAACGCGAACTCGGCCGGCTCCGCGCCTACGCCGCCGGGGACACCCGTACCCCGGCCGTCCTCGCGGGCGACTTCAACGCCTCACAGGACCACGAGGCCTTCCGCCGCATCCTCGACACCGGCCTGACCGACGCGGCCCGCCTCGCCGGCCACGACCGCACCCCGAGCTGGCCCTCCCGCACGGCCTCCGTCATCGGCACGCAGATCGACCACGTCCTGCTCACCCCGGACTTCTCCGCCGACGGCGCCCGGTTCCTGCGCCTGACGGGCACCGACCACCGCGCGCTCGTCGCCGACGTCACACTCCACGGCTCCGCCGGAGACCGAAATGCAACCCGGGGCCGCTAACCTTACGTGTCCGTCCTGGCCAGGGATTAACGGGTACCAACTCACGCAAAGGGTTGCGCACATGGGCATTCTCACTCTCCTGCGGAACGCATTCGGCCGGGGGCGCAAGGCGCGCACCGCCGATGCAGAGGGTGCGGACCGACGTCCGTCGCAGGAACCGGAGCCGACGACCACCGACCCGGCCCCCACCGCCCAGGTCCCCGAGCCCCGCACGTCGTCCCCCGACGAACACGACCTGGTCTCGGCAGCCTTCGACAACATCGCGGTCCCCAAGCAGTCCGACCGCTCCACGGAACCCGAACTCGTCCTCGACCTGACCCCGGAGCCGGAGCCGGAGCCGGAGCCGGAAATCAAGGCCGAGCCGACGCAGGAGGCGCAGCAGCCGGCAACCCCCGAGGAAAAGGCCCCGGCCGAGACCGCGCCGAGCGAGACCGCGCCGAGCGAACCGGAGGCGAAGCCCGCGACGAAGCCCGCGACGAAGCCCGCGACGAAGCCCGCGACGGAGCCCGCGGCGGAGCCCGCGGCCGAGCCCGCGACGAAGGCGACCGAAGCCAAGGCCGAGCCCGCGGCCGAGCCCGCGACGAAGGCGACCGAAGCCAAGGCCGAGCCCGCGGCGGAGGCCGAGGCCAAGGCCGAGGCGAAGCCTGAGCCGACACCGGCGCCGACCGAGGCGGCGACTGTGACGGAGCCGGCCAAGGCCGAGGCGGAGCCGAAGGCGCAGGACGAGCCGGAGCCGAAGACCGACACTGAGCCGAGCGCGGAGCCGAAGCCGGAGGCCGAGCCGGAGACCGAGGCCGTGGCGAAGACCCAGCCGGAGGCCGACCCGCAGGCAAAGGCTGACGCGGAGACCGAGGCGAAGCCCGAGCCGGCGCCGAAGCCGGCCGAGACGGCGACTGCGGCGGAGCCGACCGAGGCCGAGGCGGAGCCGCAGGCCCCCACCGCCGAGCCGCAGGCCGCCGACGGCGAGGACACCCCACAGGGTCCACCCGCACCCGACTCTGAAAGCCGCACGGGTGGTGCGGGTGGGAACAATCCCGCCGAAGGCGAAGCCGAGGCGTCCCCCGAGCCGCAGGCACCGTCAGCCGAGGCAAGCCCGGAGCCCGAGGCAACGCCCGAGCCCCAGGCACCCGGCGCCAAACCCGCCACCCCCCTCACCAAGATCAAGTCCCACACCCCCAGCCTCGTCACCGCCTACAAGGCAGCCACCGCCACCCTCAAAAAGACCAACCTCACCGGCACCCGAGCGAAGCTCTACCTCGTCCTCGACCGCTCCGCGAGCATGCGCCCGTACTACAAGGACGGCTCCGCCCAGGCCCTCGCCGACCAGACCCTCGCCCTCGCCGCCCACCTCGACCCCGAGGCCACGGTCCACGTCGTCCTCTTCTCCACGGAGATCGACGGCACCACCGACCTGACCCTCGCCGAGGACCACGAGACGAAGATCGACGACGTACACGCGAGCCTCGGCCGCATGGGCCGTACCAGCTACCACGCCGCCGTCGAGGCCGTACTCGCCCATCACGAGAAGAACAACGCACCCGGCACCCCCGTCCTGGTGGTCTTCCAGACGGACGGCGCCCCCGACGCCAAGACCCCCGCGACCCAGTCCCTCACCGAGGCCGCGAAGAACCACCCCGGCGTCTTCTTCTCCTTCGTCGCGTTCGGCGAGCACGACAACAAGGCCTTCGACTACCTGCGCAAACTGAAGACCGACAACACGTCCTTCTTCCACGCCGGCCCCACCCCCCGAGAGCTCACGGACACCGAGCTCTACGAGGGCGTCCTCGCCGCCTGGCGCCCGTAGGAAGCCGTTGCCGGGGGGTGGACGACCCGTCCACCCCCCGAAACGCGTGTGAGTCGATCTTCGGCGGCCAAGTAGGATTTCGACTTATGGCGGCCACTGGATCCGAGAAGCAGGGGGCGAAGGCGTTCTACGTCTCGACCCCCATCTACTACGTCAACGACGCTCCTCACCTGGGCCACGCCTATACGACCGTCGCAGGCGACGTGCTCACCCGCTGGCACCGTCAGCGTGGCGAGAAGGTGTGGTTCCTCACCGGCACGGACGAGCACGGTCAGAAGATCATGCGCACGGCCGAGGCCAACGGGGTCACGCCCCAGGCCTGGGCCGACAAGCTCGTCAGCGAGGCCTGGAAGCCCCTGTGGGAGCACCTGGAGATCGCGAACGACGACTTCATCCGCACCACGCAGAAGCGGCACACCGACCGCGTCCAGGAATTCGTGCAGGACCTGCACGACAAGGGCGAGATCTACAAGGGCGGCTACGAGGGCCCGTACTGCGTCGGCTGCGAGGAGTACAAGCTGCCGGGCGAGCTGCTCGACGGCGAGGGCGAGTACGCGGGCCAGAAGCTCTGCCCGATCCACAAGAAGCCCGTGGAGATCCTCAGCGAGGAGAACTACTTCTTCAAGCTGGGCGCGTACACCGAGAAGCTGCTGGCCCATTACGATGCCAACCCGGACTTCATCCAGCCCGAGTCCGCGCGCAACGAGGTCGTGAACTTCGTCCGCCAGGGCCTGCAGGACCTCTCCATCTCCCGCTCGACCTTCGACTGGGGCATCCCGATCCCCTGGGACGAGAAGCACGTGATCTACGTGTGGGTCGACGCGCTGCTGAACTACGCCACGGCGGTCGGCTACAACGAGAACCAGGAGAAGTTCGAGGCCACCTTCCCGGCCGACGTGCACCTCGTCGGCAAGGACATCCTCCGCTTCCACGCGGTGATCTGGCCGGCCATGCTGATGGCCCAGGGCCTTCCGCTGCCCGGGAAGATCGCCGCCAACGGCTGGCTGATGGTCGGCGGCGAGAAGATGTCGAAGTCCAACCTGACCGGCATCAAGCCGCAGGACCTGACCACGCACTTCGGTGTGGACGCCTACCGCTGGTACTTCCTGCGGGCCATCGCCTTCGGCCAGGACGGCTCCTTCTCGTGGGAGGACTTCTCCGCCCGCTACACCTCCGAGCTGGCCAACGACTACGGCAACCTCGCCTCCCGCGTGGCGGCCATGGTCGGCAAGTACTTCGGCGGCGAGCTGCCCGAGGCGACGGCCGCCGGCGAGGCGGAGAAGGCGGTCCAGGAGGGCCTGGCCAAGGCCGCCGCCGAGGCCGACCGGCGCATCGGTGACGAGGTGGACTTCCAGGGCGGCATCCTGGCCGTCTTCGAATTCGTCAAGCAGGTCAACGGCTACCTCACCGAGCAGGAGCCGTGGAAGGTCGCCAAGGACGACTCGCCCGAGGGCAAGGCCCGCCTGGCCACCATCCTCTACACGGCCGCCGAGTCACTCCGCGCGGTCGCCGTACTCCTCAACCCGGTCATGCCGGACACCTCCCAGAAGCTCTGGAACTCCCTCGGCGCGGAGGCCTCCCTCGGCGCCCTGGCCGACCAGAAGGTGCAGGAGTCCGGCGCCTGGGGCAAGCTCCCGGCCGGCTCCACGGTCACCAAGGGCGCGGTGCTCTTCCCCCGCCTGGAGGAGAAGCCGACCGCTTAACCTGCCTGCGCATGAACGGGGCCCGGAAACACCATGTTTCCGGGCCCCGTTCATGCGCAGGGGCCCGACCAAAGAGGCGTGAACGTTTCTTCCTTCCCCGAACGAGTGAACCAGCCCCGGTGCGGAAAGCCCTGTCTCTCGACCCGTTTACGTTGACCGCATGGTCACATCGACACACGAGGCCTCACACCGGATCTTCCAGGAACACCCCGAGGTCCTCGCCCCCGTCTTCGAGGCCCTGGGCCTGCCGCCTCCAGCCAAATCGATCATCGAGGCGATGTCCCCCGACGCCACGGAAATCCGTCCCATGGAACGCCGAGTGGACACCGTGCTGAAAGTCGAGCCCTCCGAGGGAGACCGTTTCATGGTCGCCATCGAGGCACAGACCAGTCGAGCCCCGAACAAGGGGATCAGCTGGGCGTACTACGTGGCGTACCTGCATGCGAAATTCGAGGTCCCGGTACTGCTGGTTGCGGTCTGCAAGAACAAACCGACCTCCAGGTGGGCGGCCGGACCGTTCGAAAGCCGTGTCGGCCCGTGGGCCACGCAGGTGACACGCCCGTTCGTTCTGGGGCCGCACAACGTCCCGGAGATCACCGATGCGTCAATGGTCGTCGAGTCGCCGGCGATGGCGACAATCTCTGCCATCGTGCACAGCGAGAGCAAGAGCATCGACGCCATACTGGGCTTGCTGGCCCGCGGGATGCGGAGCTTCGACAAGGCCACAGCGAAGTACTGGTGCGAGTTCGTGGAAGTAGGCCTGGAGGACACTCCGGCCAGAGAGACATGGAAAGGTCTGCAGAAGATGGTCGCCACCTACTTCCCCGGTCGGGGAACCCTCTTCGAGGAGACGTACCTGGAGGGCAAGGCCGAAGGCAAGGCCGAAGGCAAAGCCGAAGGCGAGGCCAAGGGAGTTCTGCGAGTCCTAGAGGTACGCGGCATCCCAGTCTCGGACGACGCCCGAAAGCGCATCACCTCCTGCACCGACCCCGACCGCGTCGCCAAATGGCTGGACAGGGCGGGTACGGTCTTGCGGGCGGAGGACCTGTTCGTAGAAGAGTCCGAGGTGCCCGAGGCCACGTGCGGAGAAGGAGGGTCATGACGTTCATCAACTTCTTCCCCAGCCGGGGCACGGTGATGGAGGAGGCCTACCTCAAAGCGTGGGCCAAGGGTGAGGCGCGAGGCGAGGTCACCTCTTCGCCGAGGACCAGCGGGCCACCGCGGACCCGGGCGACGCCTGCCCCGCGACTCCCTCGTAATCCCGGGCCGCTCAGCTTCCCGAGGCGTGCGCCACGAAGTCGGCCCACGCCTCCGGGGCCAACGCAAGCTGGGGGCCTCCTATGTTCTTGGAGTCGCGGACGTGCACCGTGCCGGGGGTGAGGGCCAGCTCAACGCAGGAGTTGCCGTCGTTGCCGCTGCTGTAGCTGCTCTTGAACCACGCCAGCTCGGAGGTGTCCCGAGCGGTGGTCTTGCGGATCATTTCTCTCCCAGCAGTTGATCGATGAAGGCCAGCGACTCCCGTGGGGAGAGCGCCTGGGCCCGGATGGTGCCATACCGCAGCTCAAGGATGCGCAGGTGTTTGGGATCGGAGATCGCCCGACCGCCGAACGCACCATCGGAGCGGCCCACCGCTGAACCATCCGCGAACTTCAGCAGCTCGATCTTGCCGTCCATACCGGAGTGAGTCTCGCAGTTCAACGGCATCACCTGAAGGACGACGTTGTGCAGCCTGCCTAAGTCCAACAGACGTTCGAGTTGCTGGCGCCACACCATTGTGCCCCCGATCGGACGGCGCAGAGCCGCCTCTTCCAGGACGAAGCTGAGCGCGGGGGCAGGCGTACGCTCGTAGATCGACGCACGAGCCATGCGCGCGGCCACCATGCGCTCCACCTCGTCCGGCGAGTACGGAGGTTGCATGGCCTCGAACAGGGCTCTCGCATGGTCGGCCACCTGCAACAGGCCGTTGATACCGTTACTTTCGTAGACACCGACCTCTACGGCCTGCGCCTCCAACTTGGCCAGTTCCCGAACCTTCCTCGGATACCGGACCTTCTTCACGTCCTCCCAGGCCGCCGCGATGAGCCCGCCCGCGTCCAACACCTCGTCGGCCTTGTCCAGGTACTCCTGCCGGGGAATCCGCTTCCCGCCCTCGACCTTGTAGACCAGGTCCTCTCCGTACCCGACCGCCGTCGCGAACTCACCGGCCCGCAGTCCCACCGCCTCCCGCCGCAGCCGCAACTGGCGCCCCACCGTGGTGATGACGGCCACTCCCCACTCGTCCTCCGGGTCCACCTCCCACCCCGGCCCATCCGCCTCGGCCCCGAGCTGGCGCACCTCGCCGTCCTCCGACATCCCGCACCCTCCGTCGTACCGCTGTGCACGTGCCGCAACGCCGCTACCCATGGGGCCGGTTCGGACAGCCCGGACAACGGCCGACAAGCCCCGGACAGTCACCGTGCGTACCGGCGCCGGCACTGAAACCGTACGGGCGGGACTCGACCCACCGCGACCCTGACCTGCGGAAACGGCACACGCACCGGAACACGAGCACCTGGGTTCCGGTGCCGTCGGCGGCCTTCCCCAAGGAACTCCAGAGGGAAAGAAACCGCACCAAGCCCCACCCCCTCCCGCCCACGGCGCACGATCACTCCCGCGAGTGAACATCACCAACTGCGCTGGATTCGGCACCGGTTGTCTGCCCTACGCTCAGCGCAACACCACGCGGCACGGCACGACCCGGAACATGCAACGGCCCCCGCAGGGACGGCAATCCCAGTGCGAGGGCCTGACCACCAAGGAAGAAAGCACCTTCCCGATGGATACCCAAAACAGTAGCGCGCGCCCGCGCGCCCAGTCCCGTAACGGCGGCAAAAACCACCCGCGCCGGGGCACGCACCGCCCGCACGCGAACGCGCGTCCCGGCGGCGTCATCCACGACAACACCCGCCACACCACCCGCTTCACGGTGATCGGCAACCACCTGGCCCAGCACCCCGAGTTGTCGGGTCTGGCCATCGGGCTGGCGGTGCACATCCAGTCGCTGCCCACCGGCGCCCCGGTCGACATCAGGACCCTCGCCGCCCGCTTCCCCGAGGGCACGACCCGGATCGCCTCCGCTCTGCGGGAGTTGGAGGCGCACGGCTACCTGCACCGCACCCGCGAGCGCACCGAGACCGGCCGGATCGTCACCCGCACCGTCTCCTGCAACCAGCCCGGCCGACACCGCGACCGCGACACGTCCGAGGCGGCACCGACCGGGCCCCCGGCCCGCCGCGCCGCCACCACCCCGCAACAGGATCCCGCGCGCCGCCGCGCCCTCCCCGCCGTACCGAAGCCCGCGACCACCTACCCCGCGCTCCTCCGGACAGCCACCGAGATCCTCGCCGGCCTGCGCCGCACGGACCCCCGCCTGCTCCTCTCCGCCACCGACACGGAACACCTCGCCCCGGGCGTCGTCGCCTGGCTGGAGCGGGACCTCACCCCCACCGCCGTGCGCCACGCCCTGACCAGCGACCTGCCACCGGAGCCCCTGCGCCGCCCGGCCGCCCTCCTGGCCCACCGCCTCACCACCCAGCTCCCACCCCCGCCACCGTTCCGCGCCCCCGAACCGGCCCCGTCCGTCCGCCATCCACTCCGCAACTGCGACACCTGCGACCGCGGCTACCGGGGCCCCGATCCACAGAACTGCCAGGGGTGCGTGTCGGCCGACACCGACACCGGCGGGATGCCCCTCGCCGTGCGGGCCCGACCGTGAGCGGCCGTTCTCATCGCGCCCCGGTTCCGGTCCGGCCGCTCCGTGGTCCCGTCCGGATACCCTGGCCAGGGCACCCTGTGGAGGACACCATGAGCACCCAGGCCGATCACGGACACGAGCTGATCCCACGTCCCGAGCAGACCCCTGACGCCCTGCGCGCGGCTCTCGCCGTCGTCGATCCCGGTCGTCTGGAGGAGATGCAGACCACGAAGGACGAGGCCTTCGCCAAGGCTGTGGAGTGGCAGTCCCTGAGCCCGGTGCGGAGCTGGGTCCTCGCCTGGGCCCGGGACATCGAGATCGCCCGCCGTCCTGATCTGTCGGCGCGCCACGCCGTCGCGAAGAGGAACGTGGAGCACAGGGATCCCGACGCCGCGCAGGAGGCCCTGCGAGAGCTGAGCGCCGTCCTGGACGAGGCCATGGAGGCAGTACGCGCGTGAGCTGGAAGTGGGAGTACGCCTTCGGGGCGGAGAAAGCCGCCCGCACCGCTCCCCGCGAGTTCCTCGCCGGCGTGACAAGGAAGGCGGACGAACTGGTCCGGGCCGCCGAGGCGCTCCATCTCGACGGGCGGACCCATCGAGAGGACGACCCCAAGGGCGGGGACGTCATCGTCCCCGGCGGCATGTTCACGTACCAGGTCGTCGTGCGCAGCGAGCGGGTCTACGTCGTCCAGATCACCTACCTGGGCTTCTGAGGTCCCGGGCGGGGCGCCCCACCATCCCGCCCCCCATCTGGCAAAGTACGGATGCCGTGACCCCTTCCGACCCTCAGCGGCGACTTCTAGCGGACGTTCTCGGTGCAGGCAGCCCGTATGCGCTGGTGCTCGCCGGCGGTCATGCCGTGCAGGCGCACGGCCTGGTGTCCCGTCCGCACGCCAACGTCGACTTCGCCACCGAGAGCCCCAAGGCCATGGAGCGGATCGTGGCCGGCGTCGATGCGGCGCTTGAGGCGCGCGGGCGCCGGGTGCGGGTCGGGGCCGTCACCCCGCTCACCGCGCAGCTGACCGTCACCGATCCGCCCAGCGGGGAGCCCATCGCCCTCGCGCTGCACAAGGAAGCGTTCTGGCAGCCGCCCGAGCTGACCGAGTACGGACCGGCCCTGTCACTGGAGGACGCGGTCGGTACGAAGATCCGCGCGCTGTACGACCGGGGAGCGGCCGTCGACCTCGTCGACGCGCGGGGCGCCGCCGCCCGGTTCTCCCTGCCCCGCCTGGAGGAACTGGGCCGCCGCCACGCCCACGACCCCTTCGACCTGACCACCCTCCAGTCCCGGCTCACCGGCACGGACTTCTACGCCGACGCCGACTTCCTCCGGTACGGCCTGGACGAACCGCAGATCCTCGCCCTGCGCGCCTGGGCCCAGCACTGGTCCGACGACATCGCCGAGCGGCTGATGGAGGACGGCGCGTACCCGGACACCGGGGAGGATCCCGGCCCGGACACGGACATGGACACGGGCACGGGCACCGACACGTGATCCGATCCGGGTGCCGGTGCTCGACCGGTCACCCTCCTCGTCAACAACGGTAAAAGCGCTGGTAAAGTCCGCTCACTTGGCGAGGGCGGGGGCCCTCGCGGGGAGGGACCTCACGTGGGCAGACACGCCCTGAGACGGCGCGGCATGGCCGCGGCCGTCTCCTCGTTCGCGATCGCCGTGGCGGCCGTGTCCGCGGCCGTACTGCCGGAGAGCGGCGCCTCCGCCGACCCGGCCGGCCCGGCGACAGACACCACCGAGATCACACTGAGCCACCCCGGCTCCTCCGCCTACCCGCGCACCGACCGGCCGCTCGTCGCCGGGCAGAGCGGGTTCCTGCACCGGGCGAGCGGGGTCCCCGGGCTGCTGTGGACGGACTACGGCGACGGCACGACCGCGGTCGTGGGCACCGAGGACGGCGTCTACACGCCGGTCGGATCGTGCGCCAACCTGGGTTCGACGACCTGCCCGACGGCCTACTACGGCTCGGACGCCGACCTGGTCGCGCTGCCGTCGACCGTCTCGGACAAGATCGTCACACTCTGGGACCCCAAGACGCGGACGACGTCGTCCTTCACGGCCGCCACGGCGTACCGGGGTCTCGCCGGGAAGACCGTCGTCACCGAGCGCGACCTGATCGACCGCGTGGACGGCCAGTGGCGCGCCCGCGCCATCCAGCCGTCCTCGGTGAGCGTCACTTCCGGCGCGATCACCGCCGCGGACGCACACGGCGCGCTGGTCAAGGTGGGCACGAGCCTCTACTACCTCGACATCGACACGGCCGTCGCCACCCGGGCCTTCACCGACGTGGGCGCCCGCCCCGTCACCGTCCAGAGCGAGGACCGCACCGGCTGGTACGACTCCTCCTCAGGCGACCTGCACCTGCAGCCGCGCACCGACCCGGGCGGCACCGAGCAGGTGCTCGACCTGCCGGCGCCCGGCGCCACCCTGGACGGCGGCCCGGTCCTCACCGGGGACTGGCTGCTGCTGCCCCTGCACACCGGCACCGGAACCAGCGAGCTGACCGCCGTGTCCCTCGCGGACGGCTCGTCGCACACCCTGCTGGCCAAGGCCGGCGAGTACGCGGTCCACGCCTCCGGTGGCGGCGCCCTCGTCACCGGCGGCACCGGCCCGGCCGACTGGTGGGTGCGGCGCGTCGGCCAGGCGCAGGACGGCTCGCCGAGCCCGGAGAAGGTGGCCCAGGTCCCGGCCGTGGAGAACGCCAAGACGGGCTACGCGCTCAGCCGAGGCAGCCTGCGCGTCGCCGAGGACAAGCCCGGCAGCACCTCGGACACCACCACGGTGCGCACGCTGACCACCGACGGCGGCACCGCACTGACCGCGTCCGAGCCGACTACCGGTGACTCGGTCACCTCCGCGTGCCCGTACCAGGGCGCCGGCTGCTCGATGCTGTGGGGCAACAGCGGCACCGACCCCGAGGACGTCTTCCTCGGCACCTACTACGACGGCGACGAGGGCGGCAGCGGCCTGGAGAACGCGGACCGGCTGGTCGCCATCGGTGACGAATGGTCCAGTGGCTACCTGGAGTTCCACACCGCGGGCGGCACGATCGTCGACGTCTCCGACGGCTACGCGGTGTACGACTCCGGCGGCGCCTCCCCGGCGCAGTACGTCGGTGAGTTCGGGCAGGGCCAGAAGCTGAAGCGCTCGGTTCGCGCCGCCGCGCTGAACGGCTCCACCCTGTGGAGCGCCACCACCGCCGGCAAGCTCACCTCGTACAGCCTCACCGAGGACCGCACCCTCGCCACGGTGACCGTGCCGGGCCTCGGCTGCGTGCCGAAGGAGCTGCAGGCGGCGGGCCGCTGGGTGTACTGGGCGTGCGGCGACGGTTCCGCCGGTGTCTACGACACCAAGGCGGCCACCTCCCGTGCGGTGACCGGCGGCGACGTGCTGCTCGGCGACGGCTTCACGGTCCGTCACGACCACTCCGCCGGCACCCTGGTGCTGACCGGGGCGGCCACCGGCGCCACCCGGGTGGTCGCCACCGGCGTCCAGGAGCCGGGCCTCGCCGTGGACCGCCGCTTCCGGTGGACCGTGGACGAGTACACGGGCCTGGTCGCCTGGACCGACCTCTACCAGCGCACGCACATCGCCACCACCGGTGTCACCCCGTCGGCCGTGACGTCCGTCGGCACGGAGACCGAGAGCTACGTGGAGCCCGGCTCGACGCCCCACTGGACCCAGGTGACGCTGTCCCGCCCGGTCACCTCCTGGTCCCTGACCTTCACCTCGGTGCAGAGCGGTGCGACCGCCCGTGGCACCCGTACCTTCACCGGCGGGGCGACCTCGTCCCAGGTGTCGGTGAACTGGGACGGGAAGACGTCCGGCGGCACCCCGTTCCCCAACGGTGAATTCCGCTGGGCCCTGAAGGCGACCGGCGTCGGCGCCGGCACGGCGGACACCGTGGCCTCCGGCGAGGGTTTCCTGACCCGCGGATCTGCCGTGCGGCACGACTTCGGCAGCGTGGACGGCCCGGACGGCCGGGGCGACCTGCTCACCCTGAACTCCTCCGGCGGTCTGACCTTCCAGTACGGCACCGGAACCGGCAAGTTCGGCGACAAGACCACCGGCACCGGCTGGGCCACCACCGTCAAGGCCGTCCCCTTCGGCGACCTGAGCGGCGACCGCTGCAACGACGTCCTGGTGCGCTACAGCAGCGGGGCGCTGCGGCTGTACAAGCCGGGCCGCAACGCGGCCGTCAAGCCGTCGACGTCGTACACCACCCTCGCGAGCAGCGGCTGGACCCAGTACGACGTGCTGACCTCGCCCGGTGACGTCAGCGGCGACGGACGCCCGGACCTGATCACCCGCAACGCCTCCACCGGCGCCGTCTACCTCTACAAGGGCACCAGCACCGGCAAGCTGTCGTCCCGCGTGAAGCTGTACGACGACTGGAAGGGCTACAAGAAGATCATCGGCGCCGGCGACCTCAACGGCGACGGCATCGGCGACCTGCTCGCGCAGGACAAGGCCAACACCCTCTACCGCTACAACGGCAAGGGCGACGGCACCTTCGCGGCCCGCGCCAAGGTGTTCGGCGACTGGGGCGCCTCCTACAACGCCGTGGTCGGCGTGGGCGACCTCACCGACGACGGCAGGGCGGACCTCGTCTCGCGCGACAGCAGCGGCAACGTCTGGCGCAACAGCGGCGACGGCAAGGGCTCCTTCGGGTCCCGCACGAAGATCGCCACCGGATGGAGCGGCTACAAGTCCCTGTCCTGACGGAACAGTTCTTGACGGCTTCTTCACAGGTCCTTCATCACCCCGGATCTACATTCGTCGCCGCCCGGCCGGAACAGGCCGGGCGGCGACGGCGTGAAGGGGACACGGTGATGAGTGCGCGGCGGCGGTTCGGGACGCGGACCTGGCTGGTCGGGGTGGCGGTGGCGGCCGTGGTGGGCGTCGCCGGCTGCGGCGGTGACGGCGACAGCGGCGGGGAGGTCGCCTCGGCGGGCGGCGGCAAGGCGGGCGCCGGCGCCTCCAAGAACGCGTCGAGCGAGCTGACCGAGTACGTCGACGCCCAGCGCAAGTGGGTCGAGTGCCTGCGCGGCGCCGGGCTCGACGCGCCCGACCCGGACGCCGCGGGCAAGGTGGACCTCGGCGACCAGTCCAAGTGGAAGCGCGACCCCAAGGCCCTCAAGGCACAGGAGAAGTGCGCGGACCTCAGCGTGCCCGTCCCGGAGAGCGTCGAGAAGGCCCAGCAGCCCGAGCTGTCCAAGGCGGAGATCCGGAAGAACCAGAAGTACGCCAAGTGCATGCAGGAGCACGGCGCCGCCGACTTCCCGGACACGGACTCCGGCGGCCACTTCCGTGACGTCACCTGGGACTCCACGTCCGCGGGCGCCAAGCGGGCCACGCGCGCGTGCGCCTCCGTCATCGGCGTGCCCACCGACGCGCCCTCGGCCCAGGGCTGACGGGCCGGTGCCGTGGACGTCATGAAGGACGGACACCACGAGCCGGTGGCGGGAGCGGCGGCCCCCGCGGGCCTTGGGGACACGGGCGGGGGCTTCGGGCCCGACCGGGCCGCCGCACGCCGGCGGAACAGGCTCGCTCTCGTCGCGGCCGGCTTCCTCGTCGTGACGGGCGTCAGCGTCGTCGGTGCCCTGGGCCTCGGCGGGGGCGGCGGCTCGGACGACGACGCGGCACCGGGCCGCAGCAGCCAGGTCGTACACGTCACGCGGACCACCCTCACCGACCAGACCGAGGTCGACGGGCAGCTCGGCCACGGCCCGCAGGTTCCCTTCCCGGTCAAGGCGAAGGGCACGGTGACCTGGCTGCCGGCCACCGGGACCACCCTGCGGCGCGGTCAGACGGTGATGCGGGCCGACGACCGTCCCGTGGTCCTGCTTTACGGCGGTCTGCCGATGTACCGGGAGCTGGGGGTCGTGGAGCCGGAGCGCCCGGATGCCGCGGCGGCGGGCGACGGGACGGCGGCGGGCGACGGGACGGCCGCCGGCGGCGGCCCGGCGGGCGGCAAGTCCCCGGCCGGGGCCACCCCGTCCGCCTCGGTCACCCGCCCGGGCGCCGCCGCGGCGGCGCCCCTGCACGGCATGGACGTCAAGCAGTTCGAGAGCAACCTCAGCGCCCTCGGCTACTCGGGCTTCACCGTCGACGAGTCGTACACCGAGCTGACCGCGAACGCCGTCAAGCGCTGGCAGAAGCACCTCGGGCTGCCGCAGACCGGCCGGGTCGGTGCCGGCGACGTCGTGTACGCGCCCGGCCCGGTACGGGTCGCGGGCACCAGTGCCCGCGTCGGGGACGAGGCCGCCGGCGGTCAGGTCAGCTACACCAGTACCTCCCGCATGGTGACGGTCAGCGCTCCGGCCGCCGGCACGGACTGGGCACGACGCGGCGGCGAGGTCACCGTGGACCTGCCCGACGGCCGCTCGGTCAAGGGGACCGTCGCCAGCCTGGGCTCGGACGCCTCGTCGGCGTCCGGCGGGGGCGGTGACGGCGCGGGCGCGGGTGACGGCGGAGGTGACGGCGGTGGAACGGACGGGGGTTCCGGCGGTGGTTCGGACGGCAAGCCGGCGACCGTCTCCGTCGTGATCACCTTCGACGACCAGGGCTCCCTGGGCCGGCTGCAGAGCGGGCCGGTCACCGTCCGGTACACGCAGAAGCAGCGCAAGGACGTCCTCACCGTGCCGGTCGCCGCGCTGACCGCGCTCGCCGAGGGCGGTTACGGCCTGGAACTCGCCGACGACGGCCCCGAAGGCGGCGGCAAGGGCGGGGACGCCGGCGGCCCGGGACGCTTCGTCCCGGTGCGGACGGGGCTGTTCGCCGGGGGCAAGGTGGAGGTCAGCGGTCCGGGCGTGCGCGAGGGCATGAAGGTGAGGATCCCCAAGTGACCCCGGAGGACGTCGAGTACGCCGCCCCCGTCGCCCCGGTGGTCGAGTTCGCGGGCGTCTCCAAGACGTACGCCGGGGGCGTCAGGGCCGTGGCGGACGTCGACCTGACCATCCGGCACGGCGAACTCGCGTGCGTCGTGGGCCCGTCCGGGTCGGGCAAGTCGACCATGCTGCATCTGATGGGCACCCTGGACAGGCCGTCGGCCGGGCGCATCGTCATCGACGGGTACGAGGTCGCCGGCCTCTCCGACCGGGAACTGTCCGCGCTGCGCGCGCAGCGCGTCGGGTTCGTGTTCCAGCAGTTCCACCTCGCGGTCGGGGTGCCCGTGCTCGACACGGTCGCCGACGGCCTGCTGTACACCGGGGTCCCGCTGCGGGAACGCCGGCGCCGGGCCGCGCGGGCGCTGACCCGCGTCGGGCTCGACCACCGGCTCGGCCACCTCCCGCACCAACTCTCCGGCGGCGAGCGGCAGCGGGCCGCGGTGGCCCGCGCGGTGATCGGTGAACCGGCGCTGCTGCTCGCCGACGAGCCGACCGGCAACCTCGACTCGGCCTCCGGGGCCGCGGTGCTGGCGCTGCTGCGGGAACTGCACACCGCCGGCACCACGGTCGTCGTCATCACGCACGACCGGGAGATGGCGGAGGTGTTCGACCGCAGGGTGGAGATGAGGGACGGACGCGTCGTGGCCGACAGCGGCAGCGGCCCGCGCACGGCCACGGCGGGTACGGGGGACCGGCGATGAGGCCGGGCACCGCGGGCGGGGACACGCTCCGGCCGGCCCGGCTGCGGCCCGCCGACTTCCTGCGGCTCGGCGGCACCGGACTGCGCACCCGGCCGCTGCGCGTCTTCCTGTCCGCGCTGGGGATCGCGATCGGGGTGGCCGCGATGGTCGCCGTGGTCGGCATCTCGTCCTCCAGCCGGGCGGAGGTGGACCGCCGGCTGGACGCGCTGGGCACCAACATGCTGCGGGTCGCCCCGGGGCGGACGCCGGACGGCACGGCGACCCGGCTGCCCGAGGAGGCGGTGCCGATGATCCGGCGGATCGGGCCGGTGGACCAGGTCGCGGCGACCGGAGAGGTCAAGGACGCGGCGGTCTACCGCAACGAGCACATCCCCGTGGGGCGTACCGGCAGCGTGGAGGTGGCCGCGGCCGGGGCGGAACTGCTGCCCGCGGTCGGCGGCGAGGTGCGGGCCGGGCGGTGGCTGACCGAGGCGACCCAGGAGTACCCGGCGGTGGTGCTCGGCGCGCAGGCCGCCCGCCGGCTCGACGTCTACACGCCGGGCACCCGGCTCTGGCTCGGCGGCAAGTGGTTCTCCCTGGTCGGTGTCCTGGAACCGGTACCGCTCGCGCCGGAGATCGACGGTTCGGCGCTGGTCGGCTGGCAGGCGGCCCGGACGTACCTGGGCTTCGACGGCCATCCGTCGACGGTGTACGTACGCGCCCGTGACGACCGGGTGTCCCAGGTGCGGGGGGTGCTCGCGGCGTCGGCCAACCCGGAGAAGCCGAACGCCGTGCTGGTCTCCCGGCCCTCCGACGCGCTGGCCGCCCGGGAGGCCACCGAGTCAACGCTGACCGGGCTGCTGCTCGGCCTCGGTTCGGTGGCCCTGCTGGTGGGCGGGGTCGGGGTGGGCAACACCATGGTGATCTCGGTCCTGGAACGCCGCCCGGAGATCGGACTGCGCCGGGCGCTGGGCGCCACGAGCGGGCAGATCCGGGGCCAGTTCGTCTCGGAGTCACTGCTGCTGTCGGCGCTGGGCGGCCTGGGCGGCACGGTGCTGGGCACGGCGATCACCGCGGTCTTCGCGTCGGTGCGGGGCTGGCCGACCCAGGTCCCGGTCTGGGCGACGGCGGCGGGCGTCGCCGTCACCCTCCTCATCGGAGCCCTGGCAGGCCTGTACCCAGCGGTCCGGGCGGGCCGCCTGACCCCTACGGAGGCGCTGGCGGGACCGTGAGCGCGAGGGCCGGCGGCCGGCCACCGGTCTCTCGCCACCGGCCGGCCGCCGGGCCCCTCGACGACCGGACACCGTTCCCCTGCCGCTGGGGGGCCGGGCCCTCACCGGCCGGTGGCCGCCGGTCGCTCGCTACCGGTAGCCGCCGGTCCCTCGTTACCCGGTCGCCGTCTCCCTTCGCGACGGACACGGCGACGGGCACCCGACCGCCACCGGCCCCGCGCCGCGCAGCTCACCCCACCGCCCCCAGCGTCACCGTGAACGTGGTCCCGGTGCCCACCCGGCTCGTGGCCTCGATGGTGCCGTCGTGGTCGGTGACGATCTGGCGGGTGATGGCGAGGCCGAGGCCGCTGCCTCCCGTGGTGCGGCCGCGGGCGGGGTCCGCGCGCCAGAAGCGGTCGAAGAGGTGGGGCAGTTGCTCCGCGGGGATCCCCTTGCCCGTGTCCCGGACGAGGAGCACCGCCGTGTCGCCCCGGCGCTCGGCCGAGAGGGTCACCGTCCCCCCGGGCGCGGTGGCCCGCAGCGCGTTGCCGACCAGGTTGCCGACCACCTGCCGCAGCCGGTCGGCGTCGGCGTGGACCCGTACCGGACGGGGTGCCTCGGTCCGCAGCGTCACGCCGGCCGCCTCCGCCTGGGTCAGATGGGCGGTGCGGCTGGTCTCAAGCAGGTCGCCGAGGTCCACGACGGCCCGGTGGTAGGTGAGCGCCCCCGCCTCGGCCAGCGCCAGATCCTGGAGGTCGTCGACGATCCGCTGCTGCAGCATCGCCTCCTCGTGCAGGGAGTCCAGCAGTTCGGGCGTCGGTTCGACCACGCCGTCCCGCAGCGCCTCCAGGTAGCCGCGCACGTTGGCGAGCGGGGTGCGCAGTTCGTGGGCGATGTCGGCGGTGAGCCGGCGCTGGCGTTCCTCGGCGGCCTGCAGCGAGTGGGCCATGCGGTTGAACGCCCGGCCCAGCTCGGCCATCTCGTCGCGTCCGGAGACCGGCACCCGCCGCTCCAGCTCGCCCTCGCCGAGGTCCCGGGCGGCCGAGGTCAGGGCCCGTACCGGCCGCAGCACCGCCCGGCTGAGCAGCAGTGCGCCGAGCACCGCGACCAGGGCGACACCGGAGGCGACCGCCACGGTGGGCGCGGCGGCCAGGCCGGCGGGTGCCTCGCCCCGGAAGCCGAGCCCCACCTGAAGGCGCGGCGGGGCGAGGGTGGCGGTCCGTTCGTTGAAGACCCGCTGCAGACAGGCGGTGAGGCGCTGTTCGCCGGAGCAGCGGGAGACGGCCGCGTGGTCCTCCCCCGCCCGGGGGTCGGCTCCGGGGTCGGGCTGGACGCACTGCGCCTGGTCCCGGTCGGTGCTGATCCGGGGGATGCCGGTCCGCCCGGTCCGGGCGGTGACCTGTGCGCCGGCCCTGGTCAGGCAGGTGGCGTAGGTGACGGCGGACCGGTAGTCGGCGATCGCGGCCACCGTCCGCTTGACCGAGGCGAGCGGCACCGAGGTCTCCGGCAGCCGCAGCCGGGGCCGGGGGTCGACGAGGACGGGCGGCTGTCCGCCGGCCGGGCGCGGGGTGCGGCCGGCCAGGGTGTCGGAGTCGGCGAGCAGGACGTCCGTCTCGGTGCCGACCCGGATCCGCTGGCCGGTGTCCGTCGCCAGTTTCCGCACGGTGGGGGCCACGCCGTCCCAGGTGCCGTGCCGGAAGCCGTACGACTGGAGGGCGCCGGTGATCCGCGCCACGTCCTGGCGTCCGGCGGTCACCGAGTCCCGTGCCTGGCTGGTCGCCTGCCGTAACGTCAGCCAGGCGGTGGCTCCGGTGGCGGTCAGGGCGATGAGGGCCAGCAGGGCCAGCACCCGGAGCCGGAAGCTCACCGCGTCCCGCCGTCCGGTGCCGGCGTCGCCAGGCGGTAGCCCCGCCCGTACACGGTCTCCACGTACCGGGTTCCGTCGCGGCCCCGCTCCAGCTTCCGCCGCAGGTTCATCACATGCGCGTCCACGGTGCGCTCCAGCACGTTCTGGTCGAACCCGAAGACCCGGTCGATGATCTGCGCACGGGTGAAGGCCCGCCCCGGTTCGCCCGCGAGCACGGTCAGGATCGCGAACTCCTTGCCCGTGAGCGGCACCGGCCCACCGGCCACCCGCACCTCGAAGCGCGCGGTGTCGATCTCCAGGTCGCCGACCGTGAGCAGGGCCGGCCGTTCGCCCTCGGCGGCCCGCGCCCGGCGCAGCAGCGCTCTCACCCGTGCGGTCAGTTCGCGGGGGCTGTACGGCTTGGTCATGTAGTCGTCGGCCCCGAGGTCGAGACCGAGCAGCAGGTCCTCCTCGGTGCTGCGGGCGGTCAGCAGCAGGATCGGCACCCGGGAGTCCATGCGCAGGATGCGGCAGACGTCGAGGCCGTCGACGTCCGGCATCATCACGTCGAGGACGATCAGGTCCGGCCGGGAGGCGCGGGCGCGGTCGATCGCGGAGCGTCCGTCGGCCACGAGCTGGACGTCGTGACCCTCCCGTTCCAGGTAGATACGGATGAGTTGCGCCTGTTTCACGTCGTCCTCGGCCACCAGTATGCGAGCGGTCAACGCGACTCCTTCGCCTGGGATTTCACACCGGACCGGCTTGCACCCGCACTGATCAGGGGCGGATACGGAACTTTCTCATCCGCTGCGGGCCGGTAATGGGAATTCCGGAATCCGCGGATCCATGAGCCGGCGGCCGTACATTTCGAGCCGAACGGCGACCCCGCTCAGTGTTGTACGCATGTCACACAACAGCACAGGAATGGCTTATTCCCCCATCATGCCTTTTCGGTCGCACATCGAACAGAAACGGACATCCCTTATCGGAAGCATTTCTTCAGTCCGCCCGGCACCGAATCGTACTAGTGCCACTCGGGACCCGGACGATCCCGGGTGACGCGAAAGGAAAAGCAACAACGACAAGAACAACGACGATGGGGGTTCAATGAAGCGTCGATTCGCAGTCGTTCTGCCCACGCTCGTGGCGGTGGCCGCGAGCCTGCCGATCGCCCTGGCGACCACGCCGGCCTCGGCGGCCGCGTCCTGCGGCAAGACTGTGGCGGACAAGGACGGAAGCGCCTGGAACAAGACGGCGGACGGGGCCAACGAGCGCAGCGGCTCCAGCACCAGCTGTGCGATCAACGGGATCGCGTACAACACCCAGCGGCTGGACTACCACTGTTACACCGTCGCGGGCGACTACACCTGGACGTACGCCCGCAACGACAGCACGGGGGTGTACGGCTGGATCCGCGACGACCTGCTGAGCGACTACGGCAGCTCGGTGTACTGCGGATTCTGATACCGCCGGACGGAATCCGCACAGGAATCCGAGCACCGCAGAAAAAAGGGCGGCCCCCCTGTGGGGGCCGCCCTCCTGGCCGTCGCGGAAACGGCCTGCTGATTTACTTCGGCTGCGGCTTCCGGATGGAAAGGTGCAGCTCGCGCAGGCGCGTCTCGTCCAGCTCGGTCGGCGCGCCCATCATCAGGTCCTGGGCGTTGCCGTTGAGCGGGAAGGAGATCGTCTCGCGAATGTTGGGCTCGTCCGCGAGGAGCATGACGATCCGGTCCACGCCGGGCGCGATTCCGCCGTGCGGCGGGGCGCCGAAGCGGAAGGCACGGAGCATGCCCGCGAACTTCTCCTCGACCGTCTCGCGGTCGTAACCCGCGATCTCGAAGGCCTTGAGCATGATCTCCGGCTCGTGGTTCCGGATGGCGCCGGAGGACAGCTCGACACCGTTGCAGACGATGTCGTACTGCCAACCGAGGATGTCCAGCGGGTCCTGGGTCTGCAGCGCCTCGAGGCCGCCCTGCGGCATCGAGAACGGGTTGTGCGAGAAGTCGATCGCGCCGGTGTCCTCGTCCTTCTCGTACATCGGGAAGTCGACGATCCAGCAGAAGCGGAAGACGTTCTCCTCGAAGTGCCCGGCGCGCCGGGCGGCCTCGACCCGCACGGCGCCCATGATCTTCGAGACCTCGTCGAACTCGCCGGCGCCGAAGAAGATGGCGTGGCCGGGCGCCAGCGACAGGCGCTTGGTCAGCTCGGCGACGTTCTCCTCGGTGAGGAACTTGGCGATCGGGCCGGACAGCGTGCCGTCCTCGCCGACACGCACCCACGCCAGGCCCTTCGCGCCCAGCGAGACGGCGAAGTCACCCAGCTGGTCGAAGAACTTGCGCGGCTGGTCCTGGACCGCCGGCACCGGCAGCGCACGCACGTGCTTGCCGGCGAACGCCTTGAACTCCGAGCCCTCGAACACGTCGGTGATGTCGACGAGTTCCAGCTTGGCGCGCAGGTCCGGCTTGTCCGAGCCGTACTTCAGCATCGCCTCGCGGAACGGGATCCGCGGGAAGGGGGAGGTGACGTGGCGGCCGCCGCCGAACTCCTCGAACAGCTCCGTCATGAGCTTCTCGATCGGCTGGAAGACGTCCTCCTGCTCGACGAAGCTCATCTCGACGTCGAGCTGGTAGAACTCGCCCGGCGAGCGGTCGGCGCGGGCGTCCTCGTCGCGGAAGCAGGGCGCGATCTGGAAGTAGCGGTCGAAGCCGGAGATCATCAGCAGCTGCTTGAACTGCTGCGGGGCCTGCGGCAGCGCGTAGAACTTGCCGGGGTGGACCCGGGAGGGCACGACGTAGTCGCGGGCGCCCTCGGGCGAGGTGGCGGACAGGATCGGCGTCGCCATCTCGTTGAAGTTCATCGCCACCATCTTGTGCCGGATCGCGGAGATCACGGCCGTGCGCAGCATGATGTTGCGGTGCATGCGCTCGCGACGCAGGTCCAGGAAGCGGTACTCCAGGCGCCGCTCCTCGTTGACCCCGTCCTCGGCGTTGATGGTGAAGGGCAGCGGGGCCGCGGCGCCGAGCAGCTCGACCTCGGAGACCTCGACCTCGATCTCACCGGTGGGCAGGTCGGCGTTCACGTTCTCGGTTCCACGTGAAACAACGCGGCCGTCGACGCGGACCGTGGACTCCTTGGAGAGCTTGTCCAGGGCCTCGTACGAGGGCGTGCCGGGACGGGCCACGAGCTGCGTGATGCCGTAGTGGTCGCGCAGATCGATGAAGAGGATGCCGCCCAGGTCGCGCCGATTGTGCAGCCAGCCACTCAGCCGGACGTCGGTGCCGACGTCAGAGGCGCGGAGCTGGCCGCAGGTGTGGGACCTGTACCGATGCATCGTCGTTCATCGTCCTTCGTGGTGGGGTGATGAGTGCCGGGACTGCCGCCCCGGCGGGGGCCGGGCACGGGGCCCGGACCCGTCAAGGGTACCGGGCACGCCAAGATCGGCTCCCCATCATTTACGGCGACCGCCAAGGGTGGCAGTTATCGATCGCATCTCCTTAAATTGGGGCAATGCGTACAGGCGAGCCCCTGCCGTCCGTCGGTGACGTCCTCGCCGCCCTCGCGACCGGGCTGTGGCACTGGGACACCGCCGCCGGACTGGTCACCGTGGACGGGGAGGCGGCGCGGCTGCTCGGGCTGCCCCCGGAACCGGTCACCCTCACCGAGAACCAGACCCGGGCACGGCTGCACCCGGAGGACTGGAACGAGATCACCGGGGTGGTGCCGCTGGCGGTCGACGAGGGCACGCTCGCCGAGGTGCGGATCCGGATCATGGACGAGGATGGCCGGGTCGTACGGGTCGTACGCAGCCGCTCGAAGCCGTCCTTCGATCCGGACCGGCGGGCGTACGAGCTGATCGGCACGCTCCAGGAGGTCACCGAGCCCACCCCGGGCACCGCGGCGGCCCGCAACGCGGTCACCGGCGACTGGCGCCGCTCGCGGGAGGCGTTCCTGCTGGACGCCGGCCGGGCGCTGGCGGAGGCGCGGTCCACGGCGGAGGTGCTGCGGGTCGCGGCTGGGCTGTCCATGCCCGGGTTCTCCCCGGACGGGCTCGCGGTGTTCGGCGTGGAGGGCGACCGGCTGACGGTGATCGGCCACCACGGGCAGCAGCCCGGTGAGGACGGCCCCTTCCTGCACATGCCGCTCAGCACGGACTACCCGGCGGCCGAGGTGGTCCGCACCGGCCGGGCCGTCTACCTCTCCTCCGCCGAGCAGTACCGGACGCGCTACCCCGTCACCTGGCCGCTCGCCCGCCACTTCGAGCGCCGCTCCTGGGCGTTCCTGCCGCTGACGGCGGCCGGGCGCACCATGGGCGCCTGGATGGCCGCCTTCACCTACCCGGTGGCCTTCACCCCGGACGAGCGCGCGGTCCTGACCACGGTCGCCCGGATGCTCGCCCAGGCCCTGAACCGGGCCGGCGCCGCCGACACCCAGCGGGAGCTGACCGAGGGCCTGCAGCGCTCCATGCTGCCGTCGCTGGGCCCGGAGATCCCCGGGATGACGGTGGCCGCCCGCTACATCCCGACCGGCGGCGGACTGCAGGTCGGCGGCGACTGGTACGACATGATCCCGCTGCCCGCGGGCAGGTTCGCGCTGGCCATCGGCGACGTCCAGGGCCATGACGTCCGAGCGGCGGGCCTGATGGGCCAGCTCCGGATCGCGCTGCGCGCCTACGCCTCCGAGGGCCACCGCCCGGACGCCGTGCTCTCCCGCGCCGCCCGCTTCCTGCACGGCATCACGCACGACGCGCATATGACCGACACGCGCTTCGCGACCTGCCTGTACGTCGAGGCGGATCCGGCGACCGGCATGCTGGAGATCGCCCGCGCCGGGCATCCGGACCCGGCGATCCGCATGGCCGACGGCACGGTGATGATGCGGCCGACGGCGGGCGGGGTGCCGCTGGGTGTCGACCCCGACGCCGACTACCCGACCACCCGGTTCACGCTGGAGCCCGGCGAGACCCTGATGCTGTGCACCGACGGCCTGATCGAGACCGGCGGCCACGACATGGAGAGCGGCTGGCGGCGCATACGCGCGATCCTCGAGGAGCACACCGGCGATCTGGAGTCGATGGCCGACGCGCTGGTGCAGGGCGTGCACGGACCGTCCTCGCACCACACCACCGGCCCGCTCGCCGACCGCCGCGAGGACGACATCGCGCTGCTGCTGCTGTGCCGGCAGGGCGCGGGCCGCGGCCGCGACGACACCCTGACCCTGCGGCCCCGGCTGCGGCGCACCCTGCTTCCGGTGGCCCAGGACGAGCCCGAGCGGATCGCCGACGCCCGCCGGCACCTGCGCGAGCTGCTGCACGACTGGGTGTCGGCCGAGCAGGTGGACTCCGCGGTGCTGCTGGTCTCCGAGATGGTGACCAACGTCCTTGTGCACACCGACGCGGACGCGCTGCTGCTCGCCGAGGTCGCCGGGGAGCCGGGCGGGCGCCGGCTGCGGGTGGAGGTCACGGACTCCGGCGACGATCTCCCGCACCGGCGGCGGCCCGGGGAGCTGGCCTCGTCCGGCCGCGGTCTGATGCTGATCGAGCTGCTCGCGGACCTGTGGGGCGTCGACCCGCGCGGCAAGGGCAAGAGCATCTGGTTCGAGCTCTACGAGTCCGACGGCCCGGCCGCCGTGTGACGCTCACGGAGCTCGTTCACGACGCCGAAGGCGGCCGCGGTCAGCGGCACCGAGAGCAGCATGCCGAGGATGCCCGCCACGGACGCCCCAGCGGTGATCGCCAGCAGCACCACCGCGGGATGCATGTGCACGGTCCGGCTCTGGATGGCCGGCTGGAGCACGTGCCCCTCCAGCACCTGTACCGCGAGCACCACCCCGAGCGCCCACAGCGCGATGACGAAGCCTCGGTCGGCGAGGGCGACCAGCACGGCCACCGCGCCCGAGATGAAGGCACCCAGGTAGGGGATGTAGGCGCCGACGAAGACGAGCGCGCCGAGCCCGATCGCGCCGGGCACCCGCAGGATCAGCAGGCCGACGGTGATGCAGACGGCGTCGATGAGCGCGATGAGCGTGGTGCCGCGCATGAACCCCTGCACCGCGCCGAAGGCGCGCCGCGCCATCGCCTCCAGGGCGTCGCCCCGGGGGCCGGGGGCGACGGTCCGCAGCGCCCCGGCCGCCCGGTGGGAGTCGCGCAGGAAGAAGAAGACGAGCAGCAGCGCGAGCAGGGCCATGGCCAGGTACTCGCCCACCACGCCGACTCCGCTGAGGACGTTGGAGGCCGCGGTCCCGCCGTACTTGCCCAGGAGCTTCTTGGCGTTGCCGAGCAGGTCGTCCAGCCCGGTCCCGGCGGCCCCGAAGTGCCTCGTCAGGGCCCTGACGGCCTGTCGTACCGACGCGATGATCTGGTCACCGGTGTCGACGAGCGCGGCGACCACGATGTACAAGGCACCGCCGACGACGGCCACCACGGCGACACAGGTCAGCGCGGCGGCGAGCGACCGCTGCACCTTGGCCTTCACGAGCCGCCGGTACAGCGGGCCGAGCAGCGCCGTGCCGAGCAGCGCGAGCAGCACCGGCACGACGGCGGTACGCAGCGCCGCGCACAGCCGGATCGCGACCCATCCGACCCCGGCGACCAGCAGCACGACGGCGCACCAGGCGGCGAGACGGCGTACGGACTCGGGCAACAGCGACACACCCCCAGCGGATCACGCCACCGGCCGGTCTGCCTGCCGCACGGGCCCGGCCGGGTGAGGGTTCCGGCCCCGCACACGCCCGTCGCCCGGACCGCTGGACGTGCGGGCCGGGCGACGGGAGCGGAGCGGCGGGTCAGGCCTGGGGGCCGCCCGGGGTCATGCCGTGGACGGCCGGGACCGTGCCGAGGCGGCCCTTCTGGAAGTCCTCGAAGGCCTGCATCAGCTCTTCCTTGGTGTTCATGACGAACGGGCCGTAGTGCGCCATGGGCTCACGGATGGGCTGTCCGCCGAGGAGGACGACCTCCAGGTCGGGGGTGTGCGAGTCCTGCCGCTCGTCCGCGCGGACCGTCAGCGAACCGCCCGCGCCGAAGACGGCGGTCTGGCCAAGGTGGATCGGCCGGCGCTCGGCACCGACGCTGCCGCGGCCCGCCATGACGTAGGCGAGGCCGTTGAAGTCCTCGCGCCAGGGCAGGGTGATCTCGGCGCCCGGGGCGAGGGTCGCGTGGATCATCGTGATCGGCGTGTGCGTGATGCCGGGGCCCACGTGACCGTCCAGCTCGCCCGCGATGACACGCAGCAGCGCGCCGCCGTCCGGGCTGGTCAGGAGCTGGACGCTGCCGCCGCGGATGTCCTGGTAGCGCGGGGCCATCATCTTGTCCCTGGCCGGGAGGTTCACCCACAGCTGCAGGCCGTGGAAGAGGCCGCCGGACATGACCAGCTGCTCCGGCGGGGCCTCGATGTGCAGCAGGCCCGAGCCCGCGGTCATCCACTGGGTGTCGCCGTTGGTGATGGTGCCGCCACCGCCGTTGGAGTCCTGGTGGTCGAAGATGCCGTCGATGATGTAGGTGACGGTCTCGAAGCCGCGGTGCGGATGCCAGGGGGTGCCCTTGGGCTCGCCCGGCGCGTACTCCACCTCACCCATCTGGTCCATCATGATGAACGGGTCGAGGTGCCGGTAGTTGACCCCGGCGAACGCCCGGCGCACCGGGAAGCCCTCACCCTCGAAACCGCCGGGGGCGGTCGTGACGGAGAGCACGGGCCGTGCCACCGCGTCGGCGGGAGCGGTCACGCGGGGCAAAGTCAGCGGGTTCTCGACGGTCACTGCAGGCATGGTCGGTACCTCCTTGTGCGCTCACTTTAGTTGAGCGTTGAACTTTCTGCCACTCCACAACAGAACGAGCCCGGAGGGCATTCCCTCCGGGCTCGCAGCGGGGTGCGGGTCGGCCGCCGCCCGCGCAGCAGCGGCGTCTAGCCGTACATACGGCGCATGGCGAAGTCGACCATCTGCTCGACCGCCTTGGCGTCGAACACCATCCGGTGCTCGCCCTCCATGTCCAGGACGAAGCCGTAGCCGCTCGGCAGCAGGTCGATCACCTCGGAACCGGTGATCACGAAGTACTTGGACTCCTTGCCCGCGTACCGGCGCAACTCCTTGAGCGAGGTGAACATCGGGATCACCGGCTGCTGGGTGTTGTGCAGGGCGAGGAAGCCGGGGGTGTCCCCGCGCGGGCAGTACACCTTCGACGTGGCGAAGATCTGCTGGAAGTCCTCGGCGGGCATCTGACCGGTGGTGAAGGCGCGCACCGCGTCCGCGAGCGAGGGTGGGGACGGCTCCGGATAGAGCGGTGGCTGCTGGCCGTACCCACCGACACCGCCCTGCTGCGGGGGGACGTAACTCTGCTGAGCGGCGCCACCGTCCATGGGCTGGCCGTATCCGTACATGCGCAGAAGAGTACTCAGTCACAGATGACGGAATCGGGCTTGCGTCTTATTACCGACGGGTAGCATCATCGGAGCTACTTGTTGGTACGTGAACCAGATGCGAGGAGTCAGTGCCTCGCCGAGTCCGATACGGAGCCGTCACCATGGGGCACTACAAGCCGAACCTCCGCGACATCGAGTTCAACCTGTTCGAGGTGCTCGGGCGCGACAAGCTGTACGGCACCGGCCCGTTCGGCGAGATGGACACGGACACCGCCAAGAGCGTCCTCGAGGAGCTGACGCGCCTCGCGGAGAACGAGCTGGCCGAGTCCTTCGCGGACGCGGACCGCAACCCGCCGGTCTTCGACCCGGAGACGAACACCGCGCCCGTCCCGGCGTCCTTCAAGAAGAGCTACAAGGCCTTCATGGAGTCCGAGTACTGGCGTCTGGGCCTGCCGGAGGAGATCGGCGGCACGACGGCTCCGCCGTCCCTGATCTGGGCCTACGCCGAACTCGTCCTCGGCGCGAACCCGGCCGTGTGGATGTACTCCTCCGGCCCGGCGTTCGCCGGCATCCTCTTCGACGAGGGCAACGACGTCCAGAAGAAGATCGCGCAGATCGCCGTGGAGCGGACCTGGGGCTCCACCATGGTGCTGACCGAGCCCGACGCGGGCTCCGACGTCGGCGCCGGCCGCACCAAGGCGATCCAGCAGGAGGACGGCTCCTGGCACATCGAGGGCGTGAAGCGCTTCATCACCTCCGGTGAGCACGACATGGAGGAGAACATCCTCCACTACGTGCTCGCGCGTCCCGAGGGCGCCGGCCCCGGCACCAAGGGCCTGTCCCTCTTCCTCGTCCCGAAGTACCTCTTCGACTTCGAGACCGGCGAGCTGGGCGAGCGCAACGGCGTCTACGCCACCAACGTCGAGCACAAGATGGGCCTGAAGGCCTCCAACACCTGCGAGATGACCTTCGGCGACCGGCACCCCGCCAAGGGCTGGCTGATCGGTGACAAGCACGAGGGCATCCGCCAGATGTTCCGCATCATCGAGTTCGCCCGCATGATGGTCGGCACGAAGGCGATCTCCACCCTCTCCACGGGCTACCTCAACGCCCTGGAGTACGCCAAGGAGCGCGTCCAGGGCCCGGACCTGGCGAACTTCATGGACAAGGCCGCGCCCAAGGTCACCATCACCCACCACCCCGACGTCCGCCGCTCGCTGATGACGCAGAAGGCGTACGCCGAGGGCATGCGCGCCCTCGTCCTCTACACCGCCTCGATCCAGGACGCCATCGCGGTCAAGGAGGCGAACGGCGAGGACGCCAAGGCCGAGCACGCGCTCAACGACCTGCTCCTGCCCATCGTCAAGGGCTACGGCTCCGAGAAGGGCTACGAGCAGCTCGCCCAGTCGCTGCAGACCTTCGGCGGCTCCGGCTTCCTGCAGGAGTACCCGATCGAGCAGTACATCCGCGACGCCAAGATCGACACCCTGTACGAGGGCACGACCGCGATCCAGGGCCAGGACTTCTTCTTCCGGAAGATCGTCCGCAACCAGGGCGCCGCGCTGAACTCGCTCGCCGAGGACATCAAGAAGTTCCTGGCGCTCGGCACCGGCGGCGAGGAGCTGGCGGGCGCCCGCGAGCACCTCGCGAAGGCGGCCGTCGAGCTGGAGGCCATCGTCGGCCTGATGCTGACCGACCTCGCGGCCACCGAGCAGGACGTCAAGAACATCTACAAGGTGGGCCTGAACACCAGCCGCCTGCTGCTCGCCTCCGGCGACGTCGTGGTCGGCTACCTGCTGCTGAAGGGCGCCGCGATCGCCGCCGAGAAGCTGCAGACGGCCTCCGCCAAGGACAAGGCGTTCTACACCGGCAAGATCGCGGCGGCGAAGTTCTTCGCGGCCAACGTCCTGCCGGGCGTCACCCTGGCCCGCAAGATCTCGGAGGGCGTCGAGCTCGACCTGATGGAGCTGGACGAGGCCGCCTTCTAGGACGGCCCCGGTCCGGCCGCGCGCCGGAAGACCGGTTCCGCATCCACTGATCGCCGACGTGGGCCCGCTCCCGTACCGGGGGCGGGCCCACGCACGTCGTTAAGGTAAGCCCATGAGCGCACCAGCCCGCTTCGATCGCGGCCACACCGACGACCTGATGACCTTCCTGGCGGCGAGCCCGTCGCCGTACCACGCCGTGGCGAACACCGCCGAGCGGCTGGAGAAGGCGGGCTTCCGGCAGGTCGCCGAGACGGACGCCTGGGACGGGACGAGCGGCGGCAAGTACGTGCTGCGCGGCGGGGCGATCGTCGCCTGGTACGTCCCCGAGGGCGCCGCGCCGCACACCCCCTTCCGCATCATCGGCGCGCACACCGACTCGCCGAACCTGCGGGTCAAGCCGCTGCCCGACACCGGCGCCCACGGCTGGCGGCAGGTCGCGGTGGAGATCTACGGCGGCCCGCTGCTGAACTCCTGGCTCGACCGCGACCTGGGCCTGGCGGGCCGGCTGACCCTGCGCGACGGCAGCACGGTCCTCGTCGACGTGAACCGCCCGCTGCTGCGTGTGCCGCAGCTCGCCATCCACCTGGACCGCGCGGTCAACAGCGAGGGCCTCAAGCTCGACAAGCAGCGTCATCTGCAGCCCGTGTGGGGGCTCGGCGACGCCCCGCGCGACGGCGATCTGATCGCCTTCCTGGAGGAGGAGGCCGGCCTGGCGGCGGGCTCGGTGGCCGGCTGGGACCTCATGGCGCACCCGGTGGAGGCACCGGCCTACCTCGGCCGGGACCGTGAACTGGTCGCCGGTCCCCGGATGGACAACCTGCTGTCCGTGCACGCCGGCGTGGCCGCCCTGGCCGCCGCCGCGTCCGCCGGCGCCGCGCTCGGCCACATCCCCGTGCTGGCCGCCTTCGACCACGAGGAGAACGGATCCCAGTCGGACACCGGCGCGGACGGCCCGCTGCTCGGCTCCGTCCTGGAGCGCTCGGTGTTCGCCCGCGGCGGCTCGTACGAGGACCGGGCCCGCGCCTTCGCCGGCACCGTCTGTCTGTCCTCCGACACCGGCCACGCCGTCCACCCCAACTACGCCGAGCGGCACGACCCGACGCACCACCCGCGGGTCAACGGCGGGCCGATCCTGAAGGTCAACGTCAACAACCGCTACGCCACGGACGGTTCGGGCCGAGCGGTGTTCACCGCCGCCTGCGAGCGGGCGGACGTCCCCTTCCAGAGCTTCGTGTCCAACAACTCCATGCCGTGCGGCACCACCATCGGCCCGATCACCGCGGCCCGGCACGGCATCCGGACCGTCGACATCGGCGTGGCGATCCTGTCGATGCACAGCGCGCGTGAACTGTGCGGCGCCGACGACCCGTTCCTGCTGGCGAACGCGCTGGTGGCGTTCCTGGAGGACTGAGCCGCGCCGGGCCCCCACGGCCCGGCGCCGCCCCTGAACACCCGTCACGAGCCGTCCCACACATGTTCGGGACGGCCCCGGGTACCCGGACGGCACCGGAGATTCCGGAACCGGAAGGGGAGGCGACGACAATGGGCCTCGGCGGTTGCATCATCCTCATCGCCCTGGGTGCCATCCTGACGTTCGCGACGGACTGGCACATGCAGGGAGTCAACCTCGACCTCGTCGGGATCATCTTCATGGCCGTCGGCCTCATCGGCATCGCCACCTTCAGCGGCATCGCACGGCGCCGTCGGGTCGTGGTGCCGCCGACGCCGGTGGTCGAGGAGGAACCCCACCACCACCATCACGCCCGCGACGGCTACACCGACGGCTACGGCGTGTGAGAGTCCTCCTGCCCAGGAGCGGCTTTGTGACGACTGCCCGCTGCCGGGGAACGGTCAGCGCATGAGATTCCTCGTACGCGACCGGCTCCTCGGCATCGGTGACGACTACTGGATCGAGGACGAGCACGGCCAGAAGGTGTTCCTCGTCGACGGCAAGGCCATGCGGCTGCGGGACACCTTCGAGCTGAAGGACGTCCAGGGGCGCGTCCTCATCGACATCCACCAGAAGATGTTCGCCCTGCGCGACACCATGGTGATCGAGCGCGACGGCGAAGGCCTGGCCACGATCCGCCGCAAACGGCTGTCCCTGCTGCGCAACCACTACCGGGTGTCCCTGGCCGACGGCACCGACCTGGACGTCAGCGGCAAGATCCTCGACCGTGAGTTCGCCGTCGAGTACGACGGCGAACTCCTCGCCGTGATCTCCCGGCGCTGGCTGCACGTCCGGGAGACGTACGGCGTCGACGTCGTACGGGAGGACGCGGACCCGGCGCTGCTGATCGCGGTGGCGGTGTGCGTGATCCACCTGGCGGAGAAGGAGCGCGAGGACTGAGCCGGGGCCACGGCCGGGTGGGACCCCGGCCGTGGCCCCTCCCGTTCCGCCGGCTCAGCGCCGTGGCGGTCGGAGTCCCAGTACGCGGTCCTTCAGGGCCGGGAACTGCTCGCGGGTCGCCGCCACCTTCCCGGGGTCGAACTCCACCGTGAGGACCTCCTCGCCGGCGCCCGCCTCGGCGAGCACCTCGCCCCACGGGTCGACCACGATCGAGTGACCCGCCTGCGGCACTCCGGCGTGCGTACCGGCCGTTCCGCAGGCGAGCACGAACGCCTGGTTCTCCACCGCCCGCGCCCGCGCCAGCAGCGTCCAGTGCGCACGCCGCCGCTCGGGCCAGCCGGCCGGGACCACCAGCGTCTCGGCGCCCGCGTCGACCAGCGAGCGGAACAGTTCGGGGAAACGCAGGTCGTAGCAGGTGGCGACGCCCAGGACCGTTCCGGGCAGACGGACCGTCACCACCTCCCGTCCCGCGCTCATCAGCACGGCCTCGCCCTTGTCGAAGCCGAAGCGGTGGATCTTGCGGTAGGCCGCGGCCAGCTCGCCGGAGGGGGAGAAGACGAGAGAGGTGTTGTAGAGCGGGCCGTCGCCCGCGGCGGAGCCGTCTTCGGACGGGGCGCGTTCCGGGATCGAGCCGGCGTGCAGCCACACGCCCGCGTCGCTCGCCGCCTTGGCCATCACCTCGTACGTCGGTCCCTCGAGCGGCTCGGCCTCGGCGCCGAACTCCTCGTAGGCGAAGGCGCCGGTGGTCCACAGTTCGGGCAGGACCACGAGGTCTGCCCCGGCCTGCTCCCGGATCAGAGCGGCCGTCCGCCGCCGCCGGGAGGCCACCGATTCACCCTCGTCCACGGCGATCTGGATCAGCGAGGCGCGCACACTACCACCGTCCTGGCATTCGAGTCGTCCATACAGGCCTACGATCGTCACACGAAAGCACTGCCGGGGTGCCTCGGAGCAGCGTAACTTGGGGGTCCCCCGCTCGAGCGAAGTCGAGAGCCGGGGGAGTGCCACGACACCCGCCGAGTGCAGCCACCGTCCGCCGGCAACGCCGCCACAACCTGCCCGTGTACCGACCGCCGAGGGGTCCCGTTCCGTGAGTCTGCATCCCACCCTCCAGCCCTACGCCGACGCCTGGACCCACTCCATCGAAGCGATATCCGAGCTGGTGCAGCCGCTCCCGGAGGCCGAGTGGAACCGGCGGACCCCGTGCCCGGGCTGGTCCGTCCGCGATGTGGTCTCGCACGTCATCGGCCTGGACTGCGAGATGCTCGGCGACCCCCGGCCCATCCACACCCTGCCCCGCGACCTCTTCCACGTCAGCAACGAGCACCAGCGCTACATGGAGATGCAGGTCGACGTCCGCCGTCACCACACGGCGCCGGAGATGACGGCGGAGCTGGAGTACACCGTCATCCGCAGGAACCGCCAGCTGCGCAACGAGTCCCGCGACCCCGGCACCAAGGTGCGCGGCCCGATGAGCACCGAGGTCACCCTCGAACAGGCGATGCGCACCAGGGCGTTCGACGTGTGGGTGCACGAGCAGGACCTGCGCGCGGCCCTCGCCCGCCCCGGCAACCTCGACTCGCCGGGCGCCCACGTCGCCCGCGACATGCTGCTGGAGGCGCTGCCCAGGATCGTGGCGAAGGACGCGGACGCGCCGCGCAGTTCCGCGATCGTCTTCGACGTGCACGGGCCCGTCGAGTTCCTGCGCACGGTCCGGGTCGACATCCAGGGCCGCGGCACGCTGGAGACCGCGCCCGCCCTCGGCCCGGCGGCCACCCTCACCCTCGACTGGGAGACCTACGTCCGCCTGTCCTGCGGCCGGGTGACCCTGGAGGCGGTGGCGGACCGGGTGAAGACGGAGGGCGACCCCGAACTGACGGCGGCCATCCTGCGCAACCTCAGGGTGACGCCGTAGCGGAACGCGGGCCGCTCAGGGGGCGGGAGGGCCTGCCCGCCGAACGCGGAGGGCCGCACACGGGGGCCGGCCGGCCCCCGACACGTAGCCGGTGCGGCTCACGTAGCCGGTGTGGCTCACGTAGCCGGTGCGGCTCGCGGCGCCGGGGCGTGCGGCGGCACCGGGCCCGATATTCCGGTGACCGGCGCCGCCCGGCTCACTAACGTGCCCCGCATGACCGACAACGACGGCCCGCCCCGGCTCACCCGCCTCACCTTTCACGGCCCCCTCTCCGACGCCCGGGCGACGGCGATGGTCCGCCGGCTGGCCGCCACGCGGCCCCGGACCGTCCTGGACATCGGCTGCGGCTGGGGCGAGCTGCTGCTCCGCCTGCTGGAGGCCGTACCCGGGGCCAAGGGGGTCGGCGTCGACATCAACGGCGAGGACCTGGCCCGTGGACGGCAAAACGCCGGGGCGCGCGGCCTCACGGACCGCGTGGAGTTCGCCGAGGAGTCCGCGCTGGGCAGCGGACGCGGGCCCGCCGACCTGGTGCTGTGCCTGGGCGCGAGCCAGGCGCTGAGCACGGGCGCCGCCCCGGTCGCCGAGGCACTGCGCGAGCTGCGGCGGCTGGTGTCCGAGGACGGGCGGGTGGTGCTCGGCGAGGGCTTCTGGGAGCGCCCTCCGGCCCCGCACGAGCTGGCCCGGATGTGGCCGGAGGCGTCCGCGGGCGACCACTGCGACCTGGGCACCCTGCTCGACCTCGCCGTCGGGGCCGGCTTCCGGCCCGAGTGGACGGAGACCGCGAGCCGGGAGGAGTGGGAGGAGTTCGAGTCCGCGTACCAGGCGGACACCGAGGTATGGCTCGCCGGGCACCCCGGCCATCCCTCGGCCGCCGCGGTACGCGACCGCCTCGACCGGCACCGGGCCCAGTGGATGGCCTATCGGGGCGTACTCGGCCTCGCCTACCTCACGCTGGTCCCGGTGGCTTGCTGACGCGCTGCCAGGAGCCGTCCGCGGGCCCACCGGGCCCGGACCGGGCGCCCGCCGGGTACGCGGTTCACGCCGGCACGTGGACCGTTTCCACCCGGCTCGCCACCAGGCGCTCCCGCTCCCGGCGGGCGGCCCGGCCGCGCAGGCGGAGGATCTGGCTGACGCCGAGGGCCTGCAGGACGAACACCGCTGAGAAGGCCACCGTGTAGTCGTCGCCGGTCGCGTCCAGCAGCACACCGACCGCGAACAGCGTCGTCATCGAGGCGATGAAACCGCCCATGTTGGTGATGCCGGAGGCGGTGCCCTGTCGCTCGGGCGGGTTGGCCGGGCGGGCGAAGTCGAAGCCGAGCATCGAGGCGGGGCCACAGGCGCCGAGCACCGCGCACAGCACCACCAGGAGCCACATCGGCGCGTGCTCGGCCGGGTAGGCGAGCGTGACCGCCCAGACCAGCGCGGTCGCGGTGACCGTGCCCAGTGCCAGCGGCAGCCGGGCCGCGTGGTGCCGGGCCACGACCTGGCCGTAGACCAGGCCGATCACCATGTTGGACAGCACGACCAGGGTGAGCAGTTCGCCGGCCGTGGCGCGGCTGAGGCCCTGCGCCTGGACCAGGAACGGCAGGCCCCACAGCAGCAGGAAGACCATCGCCGGGAACTGGGTGGTGAAGTGCACCCACATGCCCAGCCGGGTGCCGGGCTCCCGCCAGGCCGCCGCGATCTGCCGGCGGACGTAGACCGCGCCCTGGTGCGGGGACGGGGCGGGTTCGTGCCCCTCGGGGTGGTCCTTCAGGAACAGCAGCGTCAGGACGAGTACGACCGCACCGGCCAGCGCGCTGCCGGCGAACGCGGCGGTCCAGCCGACGCCGTGCAGCAGCCGGGCGATGACCAGGGTGGAGACCAGGTTGCCGGCCATGCCGGCCAGGCCCGCGAGCTGGGCGACCAGCGGTCCTCGCCGGGCGGGGAACCAGCGGGTGCCGAGGCGCAGCACGCTGATGAAGGTCAGCGCGTCACCGCAGCCGAGCAGCGCGCGCGAGGCGAGCGCCATGCCGTAGGAGGGCGAGAAGGCGAAGCCGAGCTGGCCCAGCGTGAACAGCACCGCGCCGAGGCTCAGCACCTTCTTGGTGCCGAGCCGGTCGACCAGCAGGCCGACGGGTATCTGCATGCCGGCGTAGACCAGGAGCTGAAGGATGGAGAAGGTCGAGAGCGCCGAGGCGCCCACGTGGAAGCGGTCGACCGCGTCCAGGCCGGCCACGCCCAGGGAGGTGCGGAAGATGACGGCGACGAAGTAGACCGAGACGCCGATCGACCACACCCTGACGGCGCGACGGCCGCCCGGGGGGTCACCCGGCAGGGTGGCGCCGCTCATCGCACCTCACCCCGCGCGAGGTGCGAGAACCAGCTCACGTGCCGGTGCACGACCCCGACAGCCGCCTCCGCGTCACCGGAGCCCAGGGCCCGCAGGATCTCCTCGTGCTCGGCGAGCGTCTTGGCGATCCGGTCCGGGTGCGAGTGCATGACGGCGACACCCATCCGCAGCTGGCGGTCGCGGAGCTGGTCGTACAGCCGCGAGAGGATCTCGTTGCCGCCACTGCGCACGATCTCGGCGTGGAAGCAGCGGTCGGTCACCGCGGCGGCGGCGAAGTCACCGGCGGCGGCCTGCGCCTTCTGCCTCTCCAGCAGTTCCGCGAGCCGCTCCAGCAGGGCCGGCGACGCGGGTACGGCCTTGCGCGCCGCGTGCTCCTCCACCAGCAGCCGGGTCTCGACGACGTCGGCGATCTCCTGCGCCGACACCGGCAGGACCAGCGCGCCCTTCTTCGGGTAGAGCCGGATCAGGCCCTCCACCTCCAGCCGCAGCAGCGCCTCCCGGACCGGGGTGCGCGAGACGCCCACGGCATCGGCCAGCTCGCCCTCGGTGAGCAGCGTCCCGCCCTCGTAGCGGCGGTCGAGTACGCCCTGTTTGACGTGGCTGTAGACGCGGTCGGCGGCGGGTGGTTGCTTCACGGGCGTTGCCATGCCGACAGGATAGATACAACACGTACGCAAGAGGGGCCTGGTCCACCATGCGGACGTGACGGAAATCGCCCCCAGCGGCCGCACAACCATCTGTGCTACTTACGTGTCACACTCGTGCGGCCCCACTCGCTCGCCACCTCAACTCGGCCGCATATCAGGGGCATTCCAGACAATCGGGGTATATCGCTTTGATTACCGGCATCAAGGGCACCCGCCGTATCCGCCGAGCAACCGCCGTCGCTGTGACGTCCGGCGCGCTGCTCGCCACCGGGGCTCTCACCGCGGCACCCGCGCAGGCCGTCACCACGCCCTCGATCGTGGCCAAGGGCGGCTACGTGATGAACAACGCCAACGCCAAGACGCTGTACACCAAGGCAGCGGACACCAAGCGGTCCACCGGCTCCACCACCAAGATCATGACCGCGAAGGTCGTGCTCGCCCAGTCGAACCTCAATCTGGACGCCAAGGTGACGATCCAGAAGGAGTACAGCGACTACGTCGTCAGGAACAACGCCTCCCAGGCGCACCTGATCGTCGGCGACAAGGTCACCGTCCGGCAGCTGCTGTACGGCCTGATGCTCCCGTCCGGCTGCGACGCCGCCTACGCGCTCGCGGACAAGTTCGGCACCGGCTCGACGCGGGCCAAGCGCGTGGCGTCGTTCATCTCCAAGATGAACTCCACCGCCAGGACCCTCGGCATGACGAACACGCACTTCGACTCGTTCGACGGCATCGGCAACGGCTCCAACTACTCGACGCCGCGCGACCTGACCAAGCTGGCCAGCAGCGCGCTGAAGAGCTCCACGTTCCGTACGGTCGTCAAGACCAAGCACTACACGGCGAAGACGATCACCAAGACCGGCAGCACCCGCACGATGAAGACGTGGGACAACACCAACGGTCTGCTCAGCAGCTACAGCGGCACCATCGGTGTGAAGACCGGCTCCGGCCCCGAGGCCAAGTACTGCCTGGTCTTCGCCGCGACCCGGAACGGCAAGACGGTCGTCGGCACCGTCCTCGCCTCCACCTCCATCGCGCAGCGTGAGTCGGACGCGAAGAAGCTCCTCAACTACGGCTTCGCCAAGCTCGGCTGACGGCAGCCAGGCCACCGGGGCCCGTCGCACCACGTGCGGCGGGCCCTTCGCCGTGCGGGCCTCCGCCGGGCGGGATGCCGCTACGTGAGCTGGTCGTAGGTCCGGTAGGTGTACGAGGCGTCGTAGGACAGCCGGTTCCCGGTGGCCGCCGGCAGGCCGAGGCGTCTGCCGAGGGGACCCGTCAGCGGTCCGCAGTGTTCGGGCGCGGGCGCCGTGAAGGTGTCGTCGTACGCCGAGAACTCGATCACCGGCGGGTCCTGGGAGACGTGCTTCGAGGGGCCCGACCGCTTCACCTGGAAGTCGACCGGCGCGCTCGCCCCGATGGCGCAGGAGCGGGGCAGCAAGGGACTCAGCAACCGGAAGCGGAGACTGAGCTGTCCGGTGTAGAAGTCCGACCGTCCGCCGTACTCCGGCTGTATCGCCAGGCCCAGTGCCCCGGCGTGCTCGGCCGCCGGGGTGCCGGTGAGGCCGCCCGGTACGGCGGTCGGCGCGCTGTGCATCGCACCCCAGACCCCACCGTCGGTGCCGTCCGGCAGGGGCCCCTCGGCGTGCGTCATGGTGATCGGGGCGAGCGTCATGGTGACCTTGCCCATGGTCAGCTTCGGGGCGGCCGTGTGCACCTCGCACTTCCAGCGTGCGGGGTCCACGCCCTCGGGAAGAGCCGGGCAGTCGCCGAACCCGGTGATGGACCGGGTGCCGGCGGCGGGCGCGGCGTGGGCGGCACCGGACGCCCACACACCGGCCGCACCCGCCAGGAGAGCGGCGGCGGCGACGGGGGCGGCGAGGCGGCGGAGGAGAGAGGGACCGCGGCGGGCGGCAGTGGTTTCCGACATGTCACCAGCGTGCCGCCCGCGCCCCAGCCGCCACATCGGTGACTTCCCCGGCTCGACCCCGAGACGCCCCTGGCAGGCCGTCAGGGTATTGATCCGGCACCCATGATGACCCTGCACGACACCGAAAACCCTTTGTGGGGGCGGAGTCCCGCCACCTACTGTCGGCCCATCGACGTGTAGCTCAGCAGCAGAGCACCGGGCTCTACACCCGGAGGGCGCGGGGGCGGAACCCGCCACGTCGGCCATCGACGTGTAGCTCAGCAGCAGAGCACCGGGCTCGGGACCCGGAGGGCGCGGGGGCGGGACCCGCCACGTCGGCTATGAACGACGACGCTGAGCAGCAGCACCTTGCCCAGGCGAACCCCGGATACGCGGCCTCTCAGCTGGCCGCCGCCTTCCGTACGGCCGCCGCCCACCCTGACCCGGAGGCCCGCCGGCGCGGCGCTGAACGCGGCCGCAGGTGGCGCGCCGTGCTGGACGGGATGGCGAACGGCCTGCTGACGATCGGTTCCCGCACGCCCGTCGCCGGCCTGCCCGCCTGGGTCACGCCCGAGGTGGTCCGGGGCGGCTTCGCCACCGGCGAGCCGAGCGCGGGCGGCCCGCTGCTCGACCACGAGATCGCCACCGCGCGTCGCGCCGGTGTGCCCGAGACCCGGCGGGCGCTCTTCGCGCACTTCCTGTCCGAGGACGGGCTCGCACATCTCCACGGTCTTCTCGACAACGGCCGTTACGAGGTGACCGTTCCCGAGGAGGCCGCGCTGCTCACCGTCGCCTGGCTGGTCCGGGCCGGGGAGCAGGCGGCCGCGCTCGACCTGGTGGAGGAGCTCGCGCCGTTCGCGGACCGGCTCCGTTTCGGCCCGCGCCCGTCCGGCCGGCCCACGCCCCCGCCCGACTCCGTGCACCGCTCCACCGTGGCCGACGCCCGCGCGGCGCTCGCCGCCCGCCGTCCCAGCACGGCCGTCGAGACGCAGCGCGAGGCCCTGGCCGTCTGGCACCCCTTCGGCGACGAACTGCTGCTGCACTGGCTGGAGGTGACCGACGAGCGGGGGCACATGAGCGTCCCCGGCCCCGCCGACCCGTGGCACGCCCGCTCCACCGCGCTGCTGCGCCGCTACCACGAACTCGCCCGCCGCCACACGCACTGCACCAAGCACCTGCGGCCCAAGGAGAACCTGGGCATCCTGCGCGGCGCGCTGGAGGAGGCCGTCGCCGCACGGGCGCTCACGCCGCGGCGGCTCGGGCTGCTGCGGCACGCCGTCGCCTCCATGGTCCGGCGGCGCGGGCGTCCCGGCAGCGCCGGGCACACCGCCCTGCGCCGGCGGCAGGCCGCCCACGCCGCGCTGCCCTCCCACCACGCGCTGGCCGGCGTCGTACTGGGCCGCCTGTCCGGCCTGCCGCAGGACGGCGGGGTCGAAGAAGTGGAGCCCGTTGTCGCCCCGGTGAGCGAGCGGGAGGCGGGCGAAACGGGTGTGCCCGCGGGCGCGGTCGTCCCGGCCGCCGTGGGCCGGCCCGTGGAAGCCGCGCTCAGTGCGCCCGTCGCCGTGCTCGTGGAGCGCGGCGTCGTACCGTCGGCGGAGGTACTGGCCGAGCTGGTCCCCCAGCTCGTCGCCGCCACCACCGCCGAGGCCCACCGCGACCCGGCCCTGAGGTCGCTCGCCGCCGCCCACTACCGCGCCTTCCGCAACCGCCGCTCCCTGCTGCTGTTCGACCTCGAGCGGCAGGTACGGGTGGAGGAACTGCCGTGGGTGCGGGCCGTCGCCGCCCAGCGGGACGGCTCGGGGGCGGACGAGGCCGCGGCCGGGGCGCTGCGGCAGCTGGGCGGGCTCGCGGTGCGCGCCTTCCCCGGCACGATCCTGCCCAACCCGCTGGTCCGAGAGCTGTCCGTGCTGGCCCGTCAGGCCGAGCTGGGCGCTCCCTTCGTGGAGGAACTCGCGGCCGACATCTTCATGGGCACGTTCAGCCCGAAGTTCCTCACCGCCGCGCGTGTCGCGGCCGAACTCCTCGGCGGTGGCTCGCTGTACGAGCGGTACTACGCCGTCGACTACGCGGCGGTGCGCAACCTCGCCGTCATCGAGGCGGCCGATTCCGCCCGCCGGTCCCAGGCGGTCCGTACGTCTCCCGGGTTCGCCGCGCTGTGCCGGCAGCGGGCGGCGGAGTTCGCGCCGGGCACGGGGCGGTCCGGCTCCTGGGTCGCGGGGAACGGCACGGTGATCGAGCAGGCGCAGATCCTCACCACCCACAACCTGGCCACGCTGGTCCATCGGGTCGGCATCGATCCCGGCACCGGCTGGGACGACCTGGCCCTGCGCTGCTTCGACACGGTGTGCCGGCTGACCGGACGCGTCCACCACAACCCGCGGCCGCTCGGCACCATCAAGGACGTCGCCTACGCCTGGCGGCAGATGGTGTTCCACCTGGCCCTGTGCACGGCGGACCAGCAGAGGCGCACCCTGGACCGCTTCACCGAGGAGTGCTCGCGGCAGCCCTGGCACATCACCGGGCGGCTCGCCCCCGCCCTCGCCGGACTGCGTCAGGTCCTGTCCGGCGGGCGGGCGGACCGGGGCCCCGGCCGCCGGCTGCTGGGCTGGAGCACGGGCGGCCACTGGTTCCGTGCGGACCCGGCGCCCGGTCCGCACCCGCGCTAGGCGGCACGGGCTCCGTGCCCGCGGCCGCCTGAACCGGGGCCGAACGGGAGAGGGGGCGGTCGCGAGACGAAGTCGCGACCACCCCCCTCAGCGCTCGGGAATCACCCGGGCGACAGCCGTCAGGCCCAGGTCATCAGCCGCTTCGGCTGCTCCAGGATCGCCGCCACGTCCGCCAGCACCTTGGAGCCCAGCTCGCCGTCGACCAGGCGGTGGTCGAAGCTCAGCGCGAGCGTCGTCACCTGGCGCGGCTTCACCTTGCCCTTGTGGACCCACGGCTGGAGCTTGATCGCGCCGACCGCCAGGATCGCGGACTCGCCGGGGTTGAGGATCGGCGTGCCGGTGTCGACGCCGAAGACGCCGACATTGGTGATGGTGACCGTGCCGCCCTGCATCGCGGCCGGCGAGGTCTTGCCCTCACGTGCCGTGGACACCAGCTCGCCCAGCGACTGCGCGAGCTGCGGCAGCGTCTTGGCGTGGGCGTCCTTGATGTTCGGCACGATCAGACCGCGCGGGGTGGCGGCCGCGATGCCCAGGTTGACGTAGTGCTTGAGCACGATCTCCTGGTTCGCCTCGTCCCAGGACGCGTTGACGTCCGGGTTGCGCCTGATGGCGACCAGCAGCGCCTTGGCGATCAGCAGCAGCGGGTTCACCCGCAGGCCCTGGAACTCCTTGTCCTGCTTGAGTTCCTCGACCAGCTTCATCGTGCGCGTCACGTCCACCGTCACGAACTCCGTGACGTGGGGTGCGGTGAAGGCGGAGCCGACCATCGCCGTCGCCGTCGCCCTGCGGACGCCCTTGACCGGGATCCGGGTCTCGCGGACGCCGTCGGCGGTCACGGCGGCGGGCGCGGCGGCCGGAGCCTGGACGGCGGGGGCCTCCGTGACCGGCGCGGCGGTCTCGGTGGCCTGCGGCGCCGCGGCCGCGTGGACGTCCTCGCGGGTGATGACACCGTCCGGGCCGGACGGGGTGACCGTGGCGAGGTCGACACCGAGGTCCTTCGCCAGCTTGCGCACCGGCGGCTTGGCCAGCGGACGGACCCGCTCGGGGGCCGCCGGGGCGCTGTGCCCGTTCAGCTCGGCCTGGACCGCCTGGGCGGCGGCCGGGACGGTGGCCTGCGAGCCCTTGCGCGGACGGCGCTTGGTGGAGGTGGTGGCCACGCCGTAGCCGACCAGGACCGGCTGGCGGCCCGTCGGCTCGGCTTCCGGCGCCTCGGGGGCCTCCGGTGCCGCACCGCCCGACACGTCCACCGCGATGATGGCCGTGCCCACGTCGACCGTGGTGCCCTCGGGGAAGCGCAGCTCGCGGACCACACCGTCGTAGGGGATGGGGAGTTCGACGGCCGCCTTGGCGGTCTCGACCTCGCACACCACCTGGCCGTCGGTGACCGTGTCACCGGGCTGGACGTACCACTTGAGGATCTCGGCCTCGGTGAGTCCCTCGCCCACGTCGGGCATCTTGAACTCGCGTACGGATGATTCCGTCATCGTCGTCACGAACCCTCTCCTCAGTACGCCAGGGCACGGTCGACGGCGTCGAGCACCCGGTCCAGGCCCGGCAGGTACTCCTCCTCCAGGCGGGCCGGCGGGTACGGGGCGTGGTAGCCGCCGACCCGGAGCACCGGGGCCTCCAGGTGGTAGAAGCACCGCTCGGTGATCCGGGCGGCGATCTCCGCGCCGGAGCCGAAGAACACCGGGGCCTCGTGGACCACGACCAGGCGGCGGGTCTTCTCCACCGAGGCCTGGACGGAGTCGAAGTCGAGGGGGCTGACCGAGCGCAGGTCCAGCACCTCCAGGGACTTGCCCTCCTCGGCGGCCGCGTTCGCGACCTCATGGCACAGCTTCACCATCGGGCCGTACGCGGCCAGGGTCAGATCCGTGCCCTCGCGCACCACCCGCGCCTTGTGCAGCGGGCCGGGGATCGCCTCCGCGTCCACCTCGCCCTTGTCCCAGTAGCGGCGCTTGGGCTCGAAGTAGATCACCGGGTCGTCGCTCTGGATGGCCTGCTGCATCATCCAGTAGGCGTCCGACGCGTTCGACGGGGAGACGACCTTCAGGCCGGCCACGTGCGCGAACAGGGTCTCGGGGGACTCCGAGTGGTGCTCGACCGCGCCGATGCCACCGCCGTAGGGGATGCGGATGACGACGGGCATCTTGACCTTGCCCAGCGACCTGGCGTGCATCTTCGCGAGCTGGGTGACGATCTGGTCGTAGGCCGGGAAGACGAAACCGTCGAACTGGATCTCCACCACCGGGCGGTAGCCGCGCAGGGCGAGACCGATCGCGGTGCCGACGATGCCCGACTCGGCGAGCGGGGTGTCGATGACCCGGCTCTCGCCGAAGTCCTTCTGCAGGCCGTCCGTCACCCGGAAGACACCGCCGAGCTTGCCGACGTCCTCACCCATGACGACGACCTTGGGGTCCGTCTCCAGAGCGCGCCGCAGCGACTCGTTGATCGCCTTGGCAAGAGCCATCTTCTCGGCCATCTCAGTGACCCCCCTCTGCGTCCGCGAACGACGCCTGGTAGGCGGCGAACTGGGCTCGCTCCTCGTCGACGAGCGCGTGCCCGTCCGCGTACACGTTCTCGAAGATGGCGAAGTGGTCCGGGTCCGGCATGGCACGGACCGCTTCGCGCACTCGCCTGCCCAACGCCTCGGACTCGGCCTCGAGTTCCGCGAAGAATCCCTCGTCCGCGTGGTTCGAGGCCTCCAGGAACCGGCGAAGACGCAGGATCGGGTCCTTCGCCTCCCAGGCCAGCCGCTCCTCGTCGCCCCGGTACCGGCTGGGGTCGTCGGAGGTGGTGTGAGCGCCCATGCGGTAGGTGAACGCCTCGACCAGGGTGGGGCCCTCGCCGTCGCGGGCGCGCTCCAGCGCCCACTTGGTGACCGCGAGGCAGGCCAGCACGTCGTTGCCGTCCACGCGCACGCCCGGGAAGCCGAAGCCCTGGGCGCGCTGGTAGAGCGGCACGCGGCTCTGCTTCTCGGTGGGCTCGGAGATCGCCCACTGGTTGTTCTGGCAGAAGAACACCACCGGCGCGTTGTAGACCGCGGAGAAGGTGAACGATTCGGCCACGTCGCCCTGGCTGGAGGCGCCGTCGCCGAAGTAGGCGATGACGGCCGAGTCGGCGCCGTCCTTGGCCACGCCCATCGCGTATCCCGTGGCGTGCAGCGTCTGGGAGCCGATGACGATCGTGTACAGGTGGAAGTTGTTGCCGTTCGGGTCCCAGCCGCCGTTGTTCACGCCGCGGAACATCCCGAGCAGGTTCGTGGGGTCGACCCCGCGGCACCAGGCGACGCCGTGCTCGCGGTAGGTCGGGAAGACGTAGTCGTCGTCGCGCAGGGCCCGGCCGGAGCCGATCTGTGCGGCCTCCTGGCCGAGCAGCGAGGCCCACAGGCCCAGCTCGCCCTGGCGCTGCAGCGCTGTGGCCTCGGCGTCGAAGCGTCGGGTGAGCACCATGTCGCGGTACAGGCCGCGCAGCTCGTCGGGGGTGATCCCGTCGACGTAGCGGTCGTACTCGGCGTTCTTGACCCGCTTGCCCTCGGGCGTCAGGAGCTGCACCAGCTCCGGGTCGGTGCTCTTCTGGGTGGTGCGGGTGGTGCGCTTGGTGCCGGTGGTGCCGGCCTTGCCTGCGGCGCTGCGTCGCGGCTTGCGCGCGGCACTGCTGTCCACGGTCACGTGTGCTCCTCCGTCGTTCCGGCCCCCGGGGTTGCCGGTAGGCCAGTGCGGCTCACCTGTTTTCGACCACCGGGCACGGGGTGGGTGCCACTCGGCCGGGAACAGGCGTGACAGGTGCCCCGGCGAGCGCCCTGCGGCATTTACGTTACCCAGTGCTCCACATATCTGTGAAACCCCTCCTGACCTGCGTTTTTGCTTGGATTTCCAAGTAAATCCGCAGGAGACGGAAGGTTGCTGGTCACAGCCTTGCAGGAGGCCGGAGCAACGGCACGTTATCCCGGCGACCCCGGACACGGGAAGAGCCGACTTGTGACTCGTGCCTCGCGGGCGAAAGGTGAGAATTCCGGATATGACCGTTGAGCTGTCTCATAATCCGAGACGGGAATCTGGACGCCCGGCGACACGTTTCACCCATGCACACCCTGTGACCGAATGCGATCACCGATGACTGTCCGTGACAAGCCGCAGCTCACCGGGCTCTTGCGTGCCCTAGCATCTGGCGCGTGCCGCGCTCTTGTGTACCACCCCCTGTACCGCACGCGCCCCCTCTTGGCGCCTTGCTGCGCCTGTACGCCGCGGGTACCGCCCTCGCCTGCGAACCCGTCGACCAGGGCCTGCTGAACCGCGGATACCGGGTCCGCACCACCCGCGGCCGCTACTTCCTCAAGCACCACTTCGATCCGGACACCGCCGACCCGGCCGCCATCGAACGCCGCCACCGGGCCACCCAGCGCCTGGCCGACCTCGGCGTCCCCGTGGCGCAGCCGCTCGCGCACCGCGAAGGCCGCACGGTCGCCGTCGTGGGCGGCCACGCCTACGCATTGCACCCCTGGATCGACGGGCGGCACCGCCACGGCGGCCAGCTCACCCGCTCCGAGAGCGCGCGCCTTGGGGCGCTCCTGGGCGCCGTGCACGCCTGTCTGGAGCGGGTGATGCCGCCCAAGGGGCGCACCCGCCCGGCGACCGGCCCGCACCCGGTCGAGAGCGCCGACCCGGCCGACTCGTTCGCCCTGATCGACGAGCTGCTCGGCCACGTACGCCGCCACCGTCCCGCCGACGCGTTCGACGAGCTCGCCCGCCACCGGCTCCTGGAACGCCGCGACCTGCTGGAGCAGCACGCCGGCCGGCGCCCGCCGCGCGGCGGCCCGGTCGGCTGGGTGCACGGCGACTTCCACCCCTTCAATCTGCTCTACAAGGACGACGGCCCGGCCGCCATCGTCGACTGGGACCGGCTGGGCGTGCAGCCCCGCGCCGAGGAGGCCGTACGCGCCGCCGCGATCTTCTTCGTACGGCCCGCGGGGGCGCTCGACCTGCCGAAGGTCCGGGCGTACGCGCGCGCGTACCGGCGCGCGGCCCGCGCCGCGCCGTCCGAGCTGGCGGCGGCCGTGCACCGGGTGTGGTGGGAGCGGCTGAACGACTTCTGGATGCTGCGCTGGCACTACGAGCGCGGGGACACCCGCGCGGACTGCCAGTTCCCGGCCGCCTCGGCGCTCGCGGTGTGGTGGACGCGCGAGTACGACGCGGTGTGCGACGCGTTCACGGGGTGAGGTCCCGGGGCACGGAAAACGCCACGCGCGCGGGTGAGCCGTGGCCCGCCCGCGCGCGTGGGAGTGGTTCAGCCGAGGCGTCTCAGGGCGACACCGGGGCGGACGGGGTGACGCCCCCGTCCGAGCCCTCCGTGACACCGCCGTCGGTGCCGTCCGTGGTCCCCGCGTCCGTGCCGCCGTCCGTCGGATCCGACGACTGCGGCTCCGAGGGCTCCGGGTCCGACGGCTCGTCGCTCGGGTCGTCGGTGGCCGGCTGGGACGGGGTGTACGAGGGGGTGTACGACGGAGTCCCCCAGTTCGAACCGCTGCCGTTGTCCGTCCCGTTGTCGGTGGACGGGTCCGTGGGCTGGTCGGTGTTGTCGTCGGACGGCGACTCGGAGGCCGTCTCGTCCTTCGTGGCCTTGGAGTGGGTCGGCGTCGGCTTGGTCCCGCCGCCGCTGCCGTCGTTGTTGTGGTTGAGCGCCAGCGCGACACCGGCGGCGATCGCGATCACGGCGAGCACGGCGAGGATCCAGAGCTTGCCGCGGCCGCTGCCCCGGTTGCCGTGTCCCTCGAAGCCGCCGTCGTCGCCGCCCCCGTACCCGCCGGGCAGAATCGGCTGCGGGATCTGAGTGGTGCCGGCCCCGAAGTCGCCGGGGTGCTGCATCACGGCCGTCCCCGCGAACCCGGCCGCCGGGGCATGCCGGCCGTCGTGCGTGTTCACCGGCCCGGTGTTCCAGGTGCCGGTGTGGCCGCCCTGCTCGTACAGCATCTGCAGGCTGTACTGGATCAGGCCGCGCATCTCCTCGGCGGTCTGGAACCGGTCGTCGGGCTCCTTGGCGAGCGAGCGCATGACCAGGCCGTCCAGCTCCGGCGGGCAGGCGTCGGAGGCCTCCGAGGGCGGGGTGGGGATGTCCTGGACGTGCTGGTAGACCACCGACAGCGGGGTCTCGCCGGTGAACGGAGGCCGCAGGGAGAGAAGTTCGTACAGCAGGCAGCCGGTCGCGTACAGGTCGGAGCGGTGGTCGACGGCCTTGCCGAGCGCCTGCTCGGGGGAGAGGTACTGCGGGGTGCCCATCACCATGCCGGTCTGCGTCATCGTCGTCGACGCGCCGTGCAGCGCGCGGGCGATGCCGAAGTCCATCACCTTCACGGCGCCGTTGTCGGTGATGATGACGTTGGCCGGCTTGATGTCGCGGTGCACGATGCCGTGCTGGTGCGAGTAGGCGAGCGCCTCCAGCACACCGGACACGATGATCAGGGCCTGCTCGGGGCCCGGCGCCTCGGCGTTGAGCAGCAGGTCGCGGATGGTGCGGCCCTCGACCAGCTCCATCACGATGTAGGGCACCGACTGGCCGCCCACGACATCCTCGCCGGAGTCGTACACGGCGACGATCGCGTGGTGGTTGAGTCCGGCGACCGACTGGGCCTCGCGCGTGAAGCGGGCCTTGGAGACCGGGTCCTCGGCCAGGTCGGCACGGAGCAGCTTGACCGCGACCGTGCGGCCCAGCCGGACGTCCTCGGCCGCGAACACCTCGGCCATGCCACCCCGGCCCAGCCGGTGGGTCAACCGGTACCGGCCGTCGCCGACGAGCCCGCCGTTGCCCCACATCTCGGGCGTCTCTGACATGCCGCCGCCAGTCGCCTCGGGGTCGGACGGGCCCTGGGCGCTGTGCGTCTGTGCCATCGGTCCTCGCCGTCGTTTCTGCCCGCGGTGCGCGCGGTGTTGTTACGGTCTCCGTCGGCCACGCTACAGCCTCCGCGTCCGCCCCCGGTCCGGAACCGGAACCGGAACCGGCCCGAGACGGACCGGTCATGAAACCCCTAGCACGCGCTCTCGTGCAAATTCTGTGCACTGCTCGTACGTCCGCTGTAACGCTTGCGCGACGCTTCTTTCGCGTACGGTCACGGAACGGGCACCGAGCTTGACGTGTCACTGCCCTCGGGCAGACTTGGCCGGGAATGACACATTCGATCAAGGCATGTTCGCCCAGCGACGGCGCCGGACGGCCAGTGGGGGACGCGGAGAGATGAGCCAGGACGGCGCACAGGAGCGGTACGCGGGGCGGACGCTGGCCGGCGGTCGCTACCAGCTGCGCGACCTGCTCGGCCAGGGCGGCATGGCCTCGGTCCACCTGGCCTACGACACCGTGCTCGACCGCCAGGTCGCGATCAAGACCCTGCACTCCGAGCTCGGCCGGGAACAGGCCTTCCGTGAGCGGTTCCGGCGCGAGGCCCAGTCCGTGGCCAAGCTCACCCACACCAACATCGTCTCCGTCTTCGACACCGGCGAGGACGCGCTGGACGGCGCGACGATGCCGTACATCGTCATGGAGTACGTGGAGGGCCGTCCGCTCGGCTCGGTCCTCGACGAGGACGTCCGGCAGTCCGGCGCGATGCCCGCCGACAAGGCGCTGAAGATCACCGCGGACGTGCTGGCGGCGCTGGAGATCAGCCACGAGATGGGCCTGGTCCACCGCGACATCAAGCCGGGCAACGTGATGATGACCAAGCGCGGCGTGGTCAAGGTCATGGACTTCGGCATCGCCCGCGCCATGCAGTCCGGCGTCACCTCGATGACCCAGACCGGCATGGTCGTCGGCACCCCCCAGTACCTCTCGCCCGAGCAGGCCCTCGGCCGGGGCGTGGACGCCCGCTCCGACCTGTACTCGGTCGGCATCATGCTGTTCCAGCTCGTGACCGGGCGGCTGCCGTTCGACGCCGACTCCCCGCTGGCGATCGCCTACGCGCATGTGCAGGAGGTGCCGGTCGCGGCCTCCTCGATCAACCGCGCGCTGCCGCCCGCGGTGGACGCGCTGATCTCCCGCGCGCTGAAGAAGAACCCGAACGAGCGCTTCCCGACCGCCGAGTCCATGCGCGACGAGTGCCTTCGTGTCGCCGCCTCCCTGCACGTGGCCCCGCCCAGCATCGTGCCGGGCACCGGGCCGACGCAGAGCGGCGCGGGCGTGGGCGCCACGGTGTTCCCGCCCGTCGACCAGGCGGCCCCGGCGCCGACCGGCCCGGTGCAGACGCCGTACCAGCCGAACCCGTACGGCACCCCGGCGCCCGCCCCGGCCTACGGCTACCCCCAGCAGGGCGGCTACCAGACGCCGGCGGCGTACGGGCAGCAGTCCCCCTCCACCCCGCCGCCGTACAACATCACGCCCCAGACGGCCGTGCAGTCCTCGGGCGGGGGTGGCGGCAAGAACAACAAGCCGGTGATCATCGGCTCGATCGTGGTGTCCCTCGTCGCGGTCGTCGGCCTGATCGTCGCGCTGAGCCTGAACAGCGGCGGCACGGACGACCAGGGCGGCGACGACCCCAGCCCCTCGGCGTCGGCCCACGCGGCGGGCTACCGGGGACCGGACACGTCGAAGACGGTCAAGGAGACCGACTGCACGGAGCCGGAGGAGTCGTACAACGACGAGAAGAAGATCGAGCTCCCGGACTTCCGGTTCAAGTACATCAAGTCCGTCAAGGAGTGCGCGGCGGCCGCGGGCTGGCGTGTCACGACCAAGAACGTCGACGAGAACACCTTCGGCCAGGGCGCGGTCATCGACCAGTTCCCGAAGGGCGGCACGGACGTCGACCCGAAGGACGTCGAGATCCAGCTGAACGTCTCGACGGGGAACCCCTGACAGCGCCCGGCCGCACCACGCGGCCGTGAACGAAGGGCCCGGCGGACCACCGCCGGGCCCTCTGTCCTGTCGGGCGGCCAGGGCCGCCGGCCGGACTACAGGTACGGGCCGCCCGAGCGGCCACCCGTGCGCGGGTCGTCACCGCCCTCATGGCCGCCCACACCCGGCGGCAGCGCCCGGCGCATCTGCTCCAGCTGGGCGCGCGCGGCCATCTGCTGGGCGAACAGCGTCGTCTGGATGCCGTGGAACAGGCCCTCCAGCCAGCCCACCAACTGGGCCTGCGCGATGCGCAGTTCCGCGTCGCTCGGCGTCGTGTCGTCGGTGAACGGCAGCGACAGCCGTTCCAGCTCCTCGACCAGCTCCGGCGCCAGACCGTCCTCCAGCTCCTTCACCGAGCTGCGGTGGATGTCCTTGAGCCGGACCCGGCTGGCCTCGTCGAGGGGAGCGACCCGGACCTCCTCGAGCAGCTGCTTGATCATGCTGCCGATCCGCATCACCTTGGCCGGCTGTTCGACCTGGTCCGTCACCGGCGTCTCGCGGGAGTCCTCGTCCCCGCCGCCGATCGCCATGCCGTCCTGACCCACGACCAGGATCTGGGGATTCTCCGGCGACCGTTCGTTCCTCGGCATCTCCATGCCGCCATTGTCTCGCACGCCCCCACCTCATCACCGTGCTGCCCCCTCATGGGGCGAATCCGCCCTTTAGCTCCGACGGCGCAATCAGAAATGCCCGGTGTGCCCCACGATGTGAGGCTGGCTTGCGTCGATGTTCGACGACTGGGCTCCGGGAGGTCACCGACGTGACTCCATGGCTGCGATTCACGCTCCGCCTCGTACCACTGCTGCTCGCCCTCGTGGCGGCGGTGCCGGTGTACGGCACGCCCGCCGCGTACGGCGCGCAGGCCGCGCCGCCGGATCCGTCCGCGCCCGCGGCCCGGCCCACCACGCCGGTCACACCGGCCGCTCTGGCCTCCGCCTCCCCGGCCGCGTCGCACTCCGCGTCCCGCCCCCACGCCCACTCCGATCCGGCCGCCGAGCCGTCGCGGGCCGGGAGCAGGGCCGGTGAGGGGCGGATGCGTCCCGGCCGCCCGGACGGGCCGGCCGCCGAGGAGGAGGGCGACGACGGTTCCGGGACGGTGACCGGGGCTCCCGACCCCTTCGGTCCGCAGGAGCCGGAGACCGCCGACATCCCTGCCGTGACGCCGACGGCGTCCGCTCCGCCCGAGGAGGCCGGGCTGGATCCCGCCCGGCCCCCGCGGCAGACCGCGGCGCAGAACGACGTCCGCCAGGACGCCGCTCCCGCCGAGCCGACGCTGGAGATCCTGCCGCTGGGGACCGGGCTGGTCCTCGTCGGTCTCGGACTGGGTCTGGCGTTCCTGGGCCTGCGGATCCGCCGTACCTGACCGGTTCGACCGGTCCGAGGACCGCGAACCGGTGCCGTCAGCGGCTGCGGCCGTGCGGGTTACGGCGCGACCAGCAGCACCTTGCCGATGTGGCCGCTCCCCTCGACCACCCGATGCGCCTCGGCCGCCTCCGGCATGGGCAGCTCGCGGTCGACGACCGGACGGACGTGCCCCCCGGTCAGCAGCGGCCACACATGCTCGCGTACGGCGGCCACGATCGTGGCCTTCTCGCTCAGCGGACGGGCCCGCAGCGAGGTCGCGCTGATCGCGGCCCGCTTGCTCAGCAACGTGCCGATGTTCAGCTCGCCCTTGACGCCGCCCTGCATGCCGATGATCGCGAGCCGGCCGTTGACGGCGAGGGCCTGGACGTTGCGGTTCAGGTACTTGGCGCCCATGTTGTCGAGGATGACATCGGCGCCCGCGCCGTCCGTGGCCTGCTTGATCTCGGCGACGAAGTCCTGGTCGCGGTAGTTGATCAGGATGTCCGCGCCCAGCCGGGCGCAGTAGTCCAGCTTCTCCTTCGTCCCGGCGGTCACCGCGACCCTGGCTCCGACGGCCTTGGCGAGCTGGACGGCCATGGTGCCGATACCGCTGGAACCACCGTGCACCAGCAGGGTCTCGGCCGGACGCAGATGGGCGACCATGAAGACGTTGGACCAGACGGTGCAGACCACCTCGGGCAGCGCGGCCGCCTGCCTCAGTTCGACGCCCTCGGGCACGGGCAGCAACTGCCCGGCCGGCACGGCGACCTTCTGGGCGTAGCCGCCGCCCGCGAGCAGCGCGCAGACCTCGTCGCCCACGGCCCAGCCGGAGACCCCGGGGCCGAGCGCGGCGATCCTTCCGGAGCACTCGAGGCCCGGATACGGGGACGCGCCCGGCGGCGGGTCGTAGAAGCCCTGCCGCTGCATGATGTCTGCACGGTTGACGGCGCTGGCCACCACCTCGACCAGTACTTCGCCCTCGCCGGGCACGGGGTCGGGGACCTCGTCCCACACCAGCGCCTCGGGCCCACCAGGTTCGGGAATCGTGATCGCATGCATGCCCGTGACGCTACTCCTCATCGGCGCCAACCCCGGGGCAGGCCCGCTCAGTCGGTCGGCAGCGGACGATGATGCGGGGTGACGTGGGCGCCCGGGCTCGCGCGGACGATGGTGATCAGGCGGTCCGTCAGCTGCAGGGAACCGATGGACGGGTCGTCGTAGCCGAGCACCCGGTGCCCGCGTACCACGCTGACCACGAGGTCGTCCGTCTCGCGCGGGCCCTTGCCCACCTCGGCCCGCACCACGGGCCGTTCCATGATGTCGAGACCGCTGCCCTGCTGGATCAGGTCCTCCATCACCATGCCGGCGGCCGGGCTGAGCACGGACAGGCCGAGCAGCCGGCCGGCCGCGCCGGAGCTGGTGACGACGGCGTCGGCTCCCGACTGCTTCAGCAGCGGGGCGTTCTCCTCCTCACGGACCGCGGCCACGATCTTCGCGCTCCGGTTGAGCTGCCTGGCGGTCAGGGTGACCAGCACGGCGGTGTCGTCGCGCTGCGGGGCGATGATGATCTGCCGCGCCTTGTGCACCTCGGCCCGCCTGAGCACATCACTGCGGGTGGCGTCGCCTATGACGCCCGCGTACCCCTCGGCCGTCGCGGCGTCGACCGCCTTGGAGCTGGGGTCGACCACGACCACCTGCTCTGCCTTCAGACCTGTGGCACAGACGGTCTGGATGGCCGACCGTCCCTTGGTGCCGTAGCCGATGACGACGGTGTGGTCGCGCAAGGTGGACCTCCAGCGGTTCAGGCGCCATTCCTCCCGGGTGCGTTCGGTGAGGACCTCCAGCGTGGTGCCGACCAGGATGATCAGGAACAGCACCCGCAGGGGCGTGATGACGAAGATGTTGGTGAGCCGGGCGCCATCGCTGACCGGGGTGATGTCGCCGTACCCGGTCGTCGAGAGGGTGACGGTCGCGTAGTAGAACGCGTCCAGCAGGTCCACGGAGCCGTCGGAGTTGTCGTGGTAGCCGTCGTGATCCGCGTAGACGACGAACGCGGTGGCGACCAGCACCAGCAGGGCCATGAGCAGCCGTTTGACCACCTGGCGGATCGGGCGCTCCACCACCGCCCTCGGGAGCTGCACCCGCTGGGCCACCAGATGCTCGTCCGCACGGCGGGCAATGGCGTCATGACCCGGAAGTTTCACGTGAAACACACCCCGATTCCGGCTGCCGCCCATGGCAGGTCCAGCAGCTCCGTCTCCTCCCCCTGCTGCGCCCCGCCCGGCGGCACGACGGCCATCGCGTCCGCGGCGGCGATCCCGCGCAGCATGGCCGGTCCGTTGTAGTGCAGCGGCACGGCGCGGTCGCCGCGCAGCACCACGGGAACGAGCCGGGTGTCGTACGGATGCCCGTGCACCGCCTCGCCGAGCCCCAGTGTGTACGGCTCCGGGGCCGTACGGGCGGCGAGGGTGCGCAGCAGCGGCTCGGCGAGCGTGAGCAGGCCGGAGACCGCCGCCAGGGGGTTGCCGGGCAGGCCGACGAGATGCTGGTTCTCCTTGGTGCGGGCCAGCAGCATGGGGTGGCCGGGGCGCACCTTGACTCCGTCGACGAGGAGTTCGGCGCCCATGCGCTCCAGGGTGGGGTGGACGTGGTCGAGGGGCCCGGCGGCGGTGCCGCCGGTGGTGACGACGAGGTCGGCCCGGGAGCCGGTGAGCGCCTTGTGCAGGGCCTTGGCGTCGTCTCCCAGCCGGCGTACACCGATGACGTCGGCGCCCATCGCGCGCAACCAGGGCGGCAGCATGGGGCCGAGCGCGTCCCGGATCAGTCCGTCGTGCGGGCGTCCTTCGGTGAGCAACTCGTCGCCCAGCACCAGGACCTCGACGCGGGGGCGGGCGACGGCGGTGACGGTGTCGTATCCGGCGGCCGCCGCGAGGCCCAGCACGGCGGGGGTGACGAGGGTGCCGACCGGGAGCAGCTGGTCGCCGCTGCGGCACTCCTGGCCGCGGGGGCGGATGTCCTGGCCGTGGTTCATCTCTCGGGTGGCGTGCAGCCGCCCCTGGGTGTCCGTGCGGCCGTGTTCGGTGCGCAGCACGGCGGTGGTGTCGGCCGGGATACGGGCGCCGGTGGCGATGCGGACCGCCTCGCCGTCGGTGAGCGGCCCGGGCAGCGCGTGGCCGGCGAGCGAGCCCTGTTCACGCACCGCCCAGGGGCCGGGTCCGGCGACCGCCCAGCCGTCCATCGCGGAGGTGTCGAAGGAGGGCAGATCGGTGAGCGCGTCCAGAGGGGCGGCAAGGACCAGGCCGAGGGCCTCGGCGAGGGGGACGGAGACGGGGGTGCGGCGGCTGCCGGAGCGGGCGGCCCGGGCGGCGATCTCCCGGGCCCGGGGCCAGGGGGTCGCCCGGTGCCGCTCGTGCCGCCGCTCGTCGGGGGTGGCGGCGGTGGCGGGCTGGGCGTCGTCCTTGGGTTCCCTCACGAGGGCCAGGGCCTCCTCGACGTCGAGGTCGTCGCTGTCCTCGGCGGGCGCTCCGGCCCGGGTGCCGGGAGTCATCGCGGGTCCGTGGCGGGGGCGCCCCCGGCGCCGCCCTGATCGCCCCCGCTGCTCTCTTCCTCCCAGCGCAGCGCCAGCGCGGCGGCCTTGCGGGCGGCCTCGGCGACGGCTTCGGGGCCGCCCTCCGCCCGTGCGGCGGCGTAGCCGACGAGGAAGGTGGTCAGCGGCGCGGCCGGCCGGGCCACGCCGTGTGCGGCGTCGCGGGCCAGGTCGAGCAGGAGACCGGTGTCGACGTCCAGGTCGATGCCCAGCTCGTCCTTGACTGCGGAAATCCATTCATCCAACACGTGCCCATGCTCCCTGATGCGTGCCCTGGCGTCGGCGATGTCGTCCCAGGTGTCGCAGTCGAAGGACGCGAGCGGGTCCGGGACGCGGGTGAGCTCGAGGGCGCCGGTCAGCCGCCGCAGGGGCAGCCCGGTGAGCCCGCCCTGCCCGGCGGCGAGGGCCGCCAGTTCACGGCGCAGCGCGGCGGTGCGGTAGGCGGCCACGAGCGGCTGGTCCCGGCCTTCGGCGTCGGTGAGCAGCGCGCCGTCGGCTCCGGTGTCCCGCAGAGCCGCCAACAGCCGCTCCAGCGTGACTGCTTCGAGGAACGGCAGGTCGGCGGAGAGGACCGCGGTGTATTCGGCGGTCGTCAGCCGCAGCCCGGCCTCCAGCGCGGCGACGGGGCCGCCGCCGGACGGTTCCTCGCGCGCCCAGCGCACCGGGCGGGCGGTGGGACGGGCACCGGCGACGACGACGGTCGTGGCCGCGCCGGCGCAGGCCGTGAGCACCCGGTCGAGCAGCGCCCGGCCGCCGACCCGCACCGCGGGCTTGTCGGCACCGCCGAGCCGCCGGGCGGCACCGCCGGCCAGCACGACGGCGTCGTACGGCGCGGCGGTCCCGGGTGCGGCGGGGGCGTTCTCGGTCACCCCCCGAGTATGTCCTCTCGGGTCCTCCTTATGGACCCGGCGTAGGTCACAGGGTGCGCAGCAGCACCGCCGGCTGCTCCACGCAGTCCGCGACGTACCGCAGGAAACCGCCCGCCGTACCGCCGTCGCACACCCGGTGGTCGAAGGTGAGGGAGAGCTGCACGACCTGGCGCACGGCCAGTTCGCCCTCGTGCACCCACGGCTTGGGGACGATCCGCCCCACGCCGAGCATGGCCGCCTCGGGGTGGTTGATGATCGGGGTGGAGCCGTCGACGCCGAAGACGCCGTAATTGTTCAACGTGAAGGTGCCGCCGGTGAGTTCCCCGGGGGTGAGCGTGCCGGTTCGGGCGGCCTCGGTGAGCCGGGTGAACTCCGCGGTCAGCGACTCGGCGTCGCGCGTGTGGGCGTCCCGCACGACCGGGACGACCAGTCCGCGTTCGGTCTGCGCGGCGAACCCGATGTGCACTCGGTCGAGTTGGACGACCTCGCGGGCCTCGGTGTCGACGTAGGAGTTCAGCTCGGGGTGACGGGCGAGGGCGGCGGTGCAGATACGGGCGAGGAGCGCCAGGAGGGAGATCTTCGGTCCTCCGGCGGCGTTCATCGCGGCCCGCGCGCGCATCAGTTCCGTCGCGTCGGCGTCGACCCAGCAGGTGGCGTCCGGGATCTCCCGGCGGCTGCGGGAGAGCTTGTCGGCGACGGCACCGCGGACGCCCTTGAGGGGGACGCGCAGTCCGTCGCGGGCCGGCGCGGCCGCGGACACCGGTGCGGCGGGCTCCGCCGTCACAGGAGCGGGAGCGTCCTTGGCGCGCAGGGCGTTCTCGACGTCGGCGCGCAGGATCAGCCCCTCGGGGCCCGACCCGGACAGCTCCCGCAGGTCGAGGCCGCCGTCCCGGGCGAGCCGGCGCACCAGTGGAGAGATCACGGGAACCGGTCCCTCGACGGGCACGGGGGCGGTGGCGCTTTCGGGGGCGGGCGCGGGCGGTGCCCCAACGGCCTGCTTCACGTGCCCGTTGGCACCGGTCGCGCGCACCCTGCGCCGTCGCGCCGGGGCCTCGGAGGTGCCGTAGCCGACGAGGACGTTGCCCGAGCCGGCGTCCTCACCGGCCGTGGCGGGGCCCACCGCGACCGTCAGCAGTGGCGCGCCGACGGGCAGTTCGGCCCCCTCCTCGCCGAAGCGGGCGGTGACCACGCCGCCGTAGGGGCAGGGGACCTCGACCATCGCCTTGGCCGTCTCGACCTCCACGACCGGCTGGTCGATGGCGACGACGTCACCGACCCGCACCAGCCAGCGGACGATCTCCGCCTCGGTGAGACCCTCGCCGAGGTCGGGCAGCTTGAACTCCAGCACCTGTGCCATCAGCCCTCGGCCTCCCACTGCAGGCGGGCCACGGCGTCCAGGATGCGGTCGACGCCGGGCAGGTGGTGCCGCTCCAGCATGGGCGGCGGATAGGGAAGGTCGAAGCCGGCCACCCGCAGCACCGGGGCCTCCAGGTGGTGGAAGCAGCGCTCGGTGACACGGGCGGCGATCTCGCCGCCCGGACCGCCGAACCCGGTCGACTCGTGCACGACGACGGCACGTCCGGTGCGCCGCACGGCCGCGCAGATCGTCTCGTCGTCGAACGGCACCAGGGAGCGCAGGTCGAGGACCTCCAGGTCCCAGCCCTCCGCCCGGGCGGCCTCGGCGGCCTCCAGGCAGACCGGCACGGACGGGCCGTAGGTGATGAGTGTCGCGCTGGTACCGGACCGCCGGATCACCGCGCGCCCGATGGGCTCCACCTCCGTGGGCCGCTCGGGGTTCCAGGAGTCCTTCGACCAGTACAGCCGCTTGGGCTCCAGGAAGACGACCGGGTCGTCGGAGGCGATGGCCTGGCGCAGCAGCCCGTAGGCGTCGGAGACCGTCGCCGGGGTGACGACGTGCAGACCCGGGGTGGCCATGTAGTAGGCCTCGGAGGAGTCGCTGTGGTGCTCGACGCCGCCGATGCCGCCGCCGTAGGGCACGCGGACGGTGATCGGCAGGGGCATCCGGCCGCGCGTGCGGTTGCGCATCCGGGAGACATGGCTGATCAGCTGCTCGAACGCCGGGTAGGCGAAGGCGTCGAACTGCATCTCCACCACCGGGCGCAGGCCGTACATGGCCATGCCGACGGCGGTGCCGAGAATGCCCGCCTCGGCGAGCGGGGTGTCGGTGCAGCGGTCCTCGCCGAACTCCTTGGCGAGCCCGTCGGTGACGCGGAAGACCCCGCCGAGGGTGCCGACGTCCTCCCCCAGGACGTGCACGCTGGAGTCCGCGGCCATCGCGTCGCGCATCGCGCGCGTGAGGGCCTGCGCCATGGTGGCGGGCTTGACGGCGACGGTGGTCATCGAAGGTCGCCTTCCTGGCCGTCCTGCTCGGCCTCGAGCTCGGCGCGCAGTTGGGCGCGCTGCTCGCGCAGCTGCGCGGTGGTCTCGGCGTAGACGTGGTCGAAGAGGTCCATGGGGTTGAGCTCGGGGTCCTGGTTCATGCGTTCCCGCAGGTCGGCGGCCATCTCCTCGGCGTCCTGCCGGGCGGCCTCGAGGCCGGCGTCGTCGAGCAGGCCGCGCGTGGTGAGTTCCCGCTCCAGCAGCTGGACCGGGTCGTGCGCCCGCCAGGCCTCGACCTCGGAGTCGCCGCGGTAACGGGTGGCGTCGTCGGCGTTGGTGTGCGCGTCGATGCGGTACGTCACCGCCTCCACCAGGGTCGGTCCGCCGCCCGCCCGCGCCCGCCGCACGGCGTCGCTGAGGACCTCGTGCACGGCGGCCGCGTCGTTGCCGTCGACCAGCCTGCCCGGCATGCCGTAGCCGACGGCCTTGTGGGCCAGCGAGGGCGCCGCGGTCTGCTTGGCGAGCGGGACGGAGATGGCGAAGCCGTTGTTCTGCACCAGGAAGACGACCGGCGCCTGCCAGACGGCGGCGAAGTTCAGTGCCTCGTGGAAGTCGCCCTCGCTGGTGCCGCCGTCGCCGACCATGGCCAGCGCGACCACGTCGTCGCCCTTGAGGCGGGCGGCGTGCGCGAGACCGACGGCGTGCGGGAGCTGGGTGGCCAGCGGGGTGCTGAGAGGAGCCACCCGGTGGGTCTGGGGGTCGTAGCCGTTGTGCCAGTCGCCGCGCAGCAGCGTGAGCACCTCGACCGGGTCCACGCCCCGGGCGACGACGGCGAGGGTGTCGCGGTAACTGGGGAACAGCCAGTCGCGCTCCTCCAGGGCCAGGGCGGCGGCGACCTCGCAGGCCTCCTGGCCGGTGGTGGAGGGGTAGACGGCGAGGCGGCCCTGCTTGGTCAGCGCGGTGGCCTGGGTGTTGTAGCGGCGGCCGCGCACCAGCTGTGCGTACAGCCGGCGCAGCAGGTCCGGGTCGGCCTTCGCGACCGCCTCGGTGCCGAGGACGCGATACGGCTCGGCGTCGGGCAGCAGCGGCGCGGGGTCCATACGGGGCTGCCAGGCGGGCGGCGGCGATGGCCGGTACGCGCCCCGCTGCTCCATGACCGTCATGACGGCACCTCCTCGTGGGAGTGGCTACAGGAGACGTGTCGGCTGTGACCCGCCTCACCTACCGATTGTTCGGTCGCCGGCACATTTTGGCTACAGGCCCGGGCAGGCTGTGGACAAACGGTTCTCCACATCCTGCAATGAATGCAGGACGTCCACGACGGTGAAGCGGGGGGACATGACAGCTGAACAAATGGCCGACGGGCCGCAGGACGGCGCCGCCCCGCCGGCCCGACCGCTGGACGCGATCGACCAGGACATCCTGAAAATCCTGCAGGCGGACGGCCGCGCCTCCATACGGTCCGTCGCCGAACGCGTCCATGTCTCGCGCGCCAACGCCTACGCGCGCATCAACCGGCTCATCGACGACGGGGTGATCAGGGGGTTCAGCGCCCGCGTGGACCATGAGCGGGCGGGGCACGGCACCTCGGCGTACATCACACTGAAGATCGTCCAGAACACCTGGCGCACGGTCCGCGAGCAGCTCAGACAGCTGCCCGGCGCCTCGCACATCGCCCTGGTGGGCGGCGACTTCGACGTCCTGCTCCTGGTGCACACGCCCGACAACAGGGCGCTGCGCGAGCTGGTCCTCACCCGGCTCCAGGCGATCCCCGAGGTGCTCAGCACCCGCACCCTGCTGGTGTTCGAGGAGGAGGACACCGAGCCGGAGACCTGATCACCGGGTGCGCCGAGGGCCCCGCGTCCGGCGCGGACCGGCGGGTTCAGTCCTGCCGCAGGCCCGAGAAGGCGAGCCGGACCACCGCGTCGGCCACCTCACGGCCGCTGACGCCCCGGCTGTCCGGCCGGTACCACTCCACGATGGAGTTGATCATCCCGAAGACCAGACGGGTGGCCAGGCGCACCTCCACGTCACCGCGTACGTCCCCGTCGGCGGCCGCGGCCTTCAGCAGACCGGCGACCCGGTGGTCGAAGTCGCGGCGCCGCTCCAGCGCCCAGCGCTCGGTCTCGGTGTTGCCGCGCACCCGCAGCAGCAGCGTCACGTACGGCAGCTCGGATATGAGCACCTCGACCATGCGCCGTACGACGTGCTCGAGCCGGTCGGCGGACCGCCCCACGCGCGCGGGCTCCTCCTCGAGGATCCCGAACAGCCCGTCCATCGCCCTGCTGACGGCCCGCCGCAGCAGTTCCTCCTTGCCACTGACGTGGTGGTAGATCGAGGACTTGGAGATGCCTGCGGCCCTGGACAGGTGCTCCATGGAGGTGCCGTCGTAACCGCGCTCGTTGAAGACCTGCACGGCGACGGAGAGCAGCGTCTCGGGGGTGTACGTGTCGCGCTTGGCGGTGGTCATGAGGTGCCCTCCCGCTTGTCTGTGGCGTACGCGTGACGGTAGAGCGCGAGGGACGGCGCGTACCGGCCGGAGGGGTCGCGCAGGTGCAGGTCGTCCAGGAGGTCGTAGGCCCAGCCGTGGCCGAGCCTGCGGCTCCACTCGAATGGGCCCAGCGGGTAGTTGACGCCGAGGCACATCGCGGTGTCGATGTCCTCCTCGGTGGCCACGCCCTTGGCGACGGCGTCGTGGGCGAGGTCCACGATCCGGGCGACCGTACGGGCGACGATCATGCCGGGGACGTCGCCGATGACGCTGACGTCCTTGCCGAGCGCCTGGAAGAGACCGATGGCCTCGGCGAGGGTCGCCGGCGAGGTGTCCTGGGAGGCGGACAGCGCGATGCGGGTGGCCCGGCGGTAGTCGAGGGCGAGGTCGAAGTAGACGACGTCGCGGAACTCCACGGACGTCTGGCCGTCGGCGAGCACCAGCTGGCCGCCGCTGGGCAGCAGCAGGCGGGTGCCGTGGTCCTCGTCCTCCTCGCGGACCGGGATGCCCGCCTCGCGGATCAGGGTGAGCAGTTCGGCCGCGGGCCCGAGTCCGCCCTCGGCGGCGACGTGGGCCGGCGGCTGCCGCTTCTCGGCGGTGTGCGGCTCGGGGCGCTCGGCGCCCTCGGCGTAGTCGTACCAGCCGTGCCCCGCCTTGCGGCCGAGACGGCCGGACTCCACGAGGCGGCGCTGGGCGAGGGAGGGCGTGAAGCGGACGTCCTGGAAGAAGGACTGCCACACCGAGTGGGTGACGGACTCGTTGACGTCCTGCCCGATCAGGTCGGTCAGCTCGAACGCGCCCATCCGGAAGCCGCCGGACTCACGCAGGACGGCGTCGATGGTGGCGGGGTCCGCGGCCTGGGCCTCGTACACCGCGAACGCCTCGGCGTAGAACGGCCGGGCGATGCGGTTGACGATGAAGCCGGGGGTGTCCGCGCAGGCCACCGGGGCCTTCCCCCAGGCACGCGCGGTCTCGTACGCGCGCGTGGCCGACGTGACGTCGGTGGCGAACCCGGAGACGACCTCGACCAGCGGCAGCAGCGGGGCCGGGTTGAAGAAGTGCAGGCCCAGGAAGCGGCCGGGGCTGCGCAGGGCCCCGCCGATGGCCGTCACCGACAGGGACGAGGTGTTGGTGGCGAGCAGGCAGTCCTCGGAGACGACGTCCTCCAGCTCGCCGAAGAGCCGCTGCTTGACCTCCAGCCGCTCCAGGACGGCCTCAACGACCAGCGAGCAGTCGGCCAGCTCGGCAAGGTTCTCCGCCGGAGTGAGCCGGGCACGGGCCGCGTCCCGCTCGGCGGCGGTGAGCCGGTCCTTCTCCACGAGCCGGTCGAGGCGGGCGCCGATCGCGTCGGCCGCCTCCCGGGCCCGTCCGGGCGCGGCGTCGTAGAGCCGTACGGGATGGCCGGCCACCAGCGCGACCTGGGCGATGCCCTGGCCCATGGTGCCGGTGCCGACGACGGCCACGGGGCTGCTGAGGTCGAGTGCTGTCATGTGCGCGATCCTCCCGCACGGGGTTGTCCACAGATGCGGCAGGCCCCCTTGTCCCGACCGATCGTTCGGTTACTCTAGCCCTGTCCGCCCGTTCCTGCCTCTGTTTCCGCCCAGGTCATGAACTCGAGGAAGAGTTCCTGAGACGAGGAGTTGGTCCCGCATGGCCGCCGAACTGACCGCGCACGACCTGATCGCCAGGCACCGGCCCACGCTCGACCAGGCCCTGGAAGCGATCCGCAGGCGCGCGTACTGGTCCCCGCACCCCGAGCACCCCAAGGCGTACGGGGAGCAGGGCAGCCTGGACGCGGCGGCCGGGAAGGCCGCCTTCGACGCCGTCCTCGGCACCCGCCTCGACCTCGGCCAGCCCGGCACCGACGACTGGGTGGGCGGCGAGGTCTCCCCCTACGGCATCGAGCTCGGCGTGACCTATCCGCACGCGGACCTCGACGTTCTGCTGCCCGCGATGAAGGCCGGACAGCGCGCCTGGCGGGAGGCGGGCGCGGAGACGCGCGCGGTGGTCTGCCTGGAGATCCTCAAGCGGATCAGCGACCGGACGCACGAGTTCGCGCACGCGGTCATGCACACCAGCGGGCAGGCCTTCATGATGGCGCTCCAGGCGGGCGGCCCGCACGCCCAGGACCGCGGCCTGGAAGCGGTGGCGTACGCGTACGTGGAGCAGGTCCGCACCCCCGACACCGCCGAGTGGACCAAGCCGCAGGGCAAGCGCGACCCGCTGGCGCTGACCAAGCGGTTCACGCCGGTCCCGCGCGGCATCGGTCTGGTCATCGGCTGCAACACCTTCCCGACCTGGAACGGCTACCCGGGCCTGTTCGCCTCGCTGGCCACCGGCAACGCGGTCCTGGTCAAGCCCCACCCGCACGCGGTCCTGCCGCTCGCGCTGACCGTGCGGATCGCGCGCGAGGTGCTCACCGAGGCCGGTTTCGACCCGAACCTCGTGGCACTGGCCGCCGAGCGCCCCGGCGAGGGCATCGCCAAGACCCTCGCCACCCGCCCCGAGATCCGCATCATCGACTACACCGGGTCGACGTCCTTCGGTGACTGGCTGGAGGCCAACGCCCGCCAGGCGCAGGTCTACACGGAGAAGGCCGGCGTCAACACGGTCGTCGTGGAGTCGACCGACAACTACAAGGGGATGCTGTCCAACCTGGCCTTCTCGCTGTCCCTGTACAGCGGCCAGATGTGCACGACCCCGCAGAACCTGCTCATCCCGCGCGACGGTATCCGCACCGACGAGGGCCACAAGACGTTCGACGAGGTGACCGCCGGCCTCGCCCGCGCCGTCGACGGGCTGCTCGGCGACGACGCGCGCGCGAACGCCCTGCTGGGCGCGATCGTCAACCCGGACGTAAAGGCCCGCCTGGAGGCGGCCGCCGGCCTCGGTGAGGTCGCCCTGGCCTCGCGGGAGATCACCAACCCGGACTTCCCGGGCGCGGTGGTCCGCACGCCGGTGATCGTCAAGCTCGACGGCGCCAAGCCGGACGACGAGGCCGCCTACATGAGCGAGTGCTTCGGCCCCGTCTCCTTCGCCGTCGCGGTCGACTCGGTGACCGACGCGGTGGAGCTGCTGCGCCGCACGGTCCGCGAGAAGGGCGCGATGACGGTCGGCGCGTACACCACCGACCCGGAGGCCGAGCGGGCCGTCGAGGAGGTCTGCCTCGAGGAGGCCGCCCAACTGTCGCTCAACCTGACCGGCGGGGTGTACGTGAACCAGACGGCCGCCTTCTCCGATTTCCACGGCTCGGGCGGCAACCCGGCGGCGAACGCGGCCCTCACCGACGGCGCGTTCGTGGCCAACCGCTTCCGGGTGGTGGAGGTCCGCCGCGACGCCTAGGAAGCAGTTACCGCCGGGGGCGCCGTCGCCGCGCCCCCGGTGGCACTCCAGTGGTACAGCGTCATGGCCACGCTGGTGGCCAGGTTGTAGCTGGAGACCTGGGGGCGCATCGGCAGCGCCAGCAGCCGGTCGGCCCGCCCGCGCACCTCGGGTGAAAGACCGCTGCGCTCCGAACCGAAGGCCAGCACGGCGTCGTCGGGCAGCGTGACACCCCGGATGTCCTCGCCCTCCGGGTCGAGGGCGAAGAGCGGTCCCTCGGGCAGCTCGTCGGCACCGAGCCGCTCCACGGCCGTCGCGAAGTGCAGTCCCGCACCGCCGCGCACCACGGTGGGGTGCCAGGGGTCGAGGGTGCCCGTGGTGACCACACCGGTCGCCCCGAAACCGGCGGCCAGCCGGATCACGGCGCCGGCGTTGCCAAGGTTGCGCGGGTTGTCGAGGACCACGACGGGCGCCGGGCGGGGCGTACGGGCGAGCGAGCGCAGATTGGCCTCCCGGGACGGCCGCACGGCCAGCGCCGCCACCCCGGTCGGGTGGGGCCGCGGCACGAGCGAGGCGTACGTCGCCGCGGGCACCTCGGTCAGCAGCTCGTCCAGGCTGTCCCTGACGTCCCCGGCCAGCTCCTCGGCGAGGGCGAGCGCCGCCCCGCGGTCGGTCGTGACCGCCACCGGGACCTGAGCGCCGAAGCGCAGCGCGTGCTTGAGGGCGTGGAAGCCGTCCAGCAGCACGGCGGTTCCGGCGCTCGCACGCCAGCGGGCCAGGGGATCGGTCATGCGCTGAACCCTACGTGGCCCGGCGTACGCTCCTCGGCCGAGTCCGGGACGGCCTCCTCGGAGGCGCGCGGCCCCGGCAGCACGGGGTCCTCGTCCCGGCCGCGCCGCACCAGCCGCTCACGCGCGCGTGCCGCCCAGCCGCCGAGCAGCAGCAGGACGGACGTCGGCAGGAAGACGGCGTCCGCCGTGATCATGGCCAGCGAGAAGAACGGCAGCCCGAGGACGACCGCGATCACCGCGTGCTCGAGCATCATCAGCACCAGCAGGACGTTCTTCACCCGCCGGTTGAACAGCGTGAACGGGAAGGCGACCTGCACCATGACCGTGCCGTAGGTGACGACCATCATGATCGTGCCGCTGGAGGACATCAGGTCGGCAAGCGCCGGCCAGGGCGAGAAGTAGTCCAGGTGGAGCGGGTAGTAGACGGCGGTGCCGTCCTGCCAGCGCGAGCCCTGGATCTTGTACCAGCCGGCCGTGGCGTAGATCAGGCAGGCCTCCGCCATGATCACGAACAGGGCGCCGTTGTGCAGGACGTTGGCGATCACGTCCAGCAGGATCCGCGGCTCCTCGGACCCCGCCCGGCGCCGGACCACCGCCCACAGGCCGAGCACGGCCCACACCGTCCACAGCAGCGAGGGCACCAGCCAGCCGTTGTCGAACAGCCGGCCCGCCAGCGTCGCACCGGCGAGCACCAGGCCCAGCACCGCCCACAGCGCCGGCCCCAGCCGGTCGGGGCGGACCCGCTCCCCACGCGCGCGTGCCGCGGCCTCACGGTCCGCCCGCCGGGCGTCGAGCGACCACACCTGACCGCAGCGGGTGAAGACCAGGTAGAAGGCCATCAGGTGCAGGACGTTGTCGCCGCCGTCGCCCATGAAGACGCTGCGGTTCTGCAGCGACAGCACACCCACCATGAACAGCACGGAGGCGGTCCGGGTGCGCCAGCCGAGCAGCAGTGCCGTCGTGGCGAGGATCGCCAGCACGTAGAAGGTCTCGAACCAAGCTTGTCCACCGGACCACATCAGGGCCGTGAAGGCGTGGTTCTCATCCGTGAGCTGCCGGCCGAGGTCCCAGCCCCAGGGGCCGTCGGGGCCGTACATCTCCCGGCGGTGGGGGAACTCGCGCAGCAGGAACAGCAGCCAGGTACCGGAGAATCCGATGCGGATCACGGCGCTCTGGTACCGGCCGAGCGCGGACTCGGTGACGCGGGCGATGCCCCGCGAGAGCGTCAGGGACAGACGGTTCACGCCACACCTCCCGCGGCCTCGTCGTCGGTCACCGTCCACCAGGGAAGTACGCGGTAGACGGGCTTGCTGGAGAACCGTTCCCGGCTCCACACGGGCGGCTGCACATTGGTGGTCCGGGAGCGGACCTGCACGCGCTGGACGACTCCCTGCCGGCCGATCGCGTCCTCCCGGTGCAGGCGCATCGTCACGATCCGGCGCATGTACGTCTCGGACAGTGCGCCGCGCAGGCCCACCGGCCGGTTGTCGGTGCCGTGCGTGGCGGCGAGGAAGTCCCAGGCCCGGCGCAGTTCGTTCTGCTGGGTGTGGCTCGGCAGCAGGTTGCCGTCGATCGCGGCACCGTCGCGGGCGGAGAGGTCCCGCCAGCCGGTGGTGCGAAGATCACCGTCCTTCGTCCGCACCTCGGCGCGGACCTGCACGGCTATGTTCTGCTGCAAGGGGTTCGGGGCGAACAGCTTCCAGTTCTGCTCGAACTCCGGGTACACCCACTCCTCGATCGCCTTGCCGTGCTGCTTGGTCACCGTGTTCGCGGGCGCGAGGCTCAGGAACACCATCCCCAGGTGTACACAGGCGGCGACGGCGACGGCCGCGAGCGCCACCGCCGCTCCGACCTGGTAGCGGGGGGAGAGGGCGGCGACACCGCTGCGGGGCGGGGCGGGCGGGGCCACCGCCGGCTCGGCTCCGCCGGCGGGGTCCGTGCTCCCCGATGGCTGCTCGCCGTGCGTCCCCATGGCCGAGGGCTCGTTCGTGTCCCCGCTCTCGGCAGACGGCCCGGTCCCCTCCGCGCCACCGGCCGGGCTACTCCTCATGTCGTCGGCCGGCGACTCGTCCGAGACCGCGCCCGTGACCGACGGACCGCTTCCCTCCCCGTCGGCGCCCCGCGGCTCGTGCCCGTCCGTGCCACTCTCCGGGAGACGCGCCCCCTTCGACCCGTCCGGCCCCCGCCGGTTGTGCGAGTCCTCGTCGTACGCGTCCATTCCGCCCCGATCCCCGATTTCCGCCGACGTCGTACGGCCGCCCGCCACAGGCGCCGCATGGTTCACGGGCGCCACGGCTCGGCGCCCGCACGGAACGGTACTCAGCCGCGCCCACCGGGCGCAGCCCCGGGGAACCACCGGAGGCCGTGGCCATCACCACGCCGCCGCCCGGGCGGGGTGTCGGACGAGGCGGTACGACCAGCCGCTCGCCACCGTGAAATCCGTGGGAGCCCGGGCCCGGACCCTTCCCGGGCCTCGCCCGGAAGTGCCACCCGGTACCCGTCCGGCACGGTGTCCACAGGGCGATCGCGGGGTTTTCCACAGCGGTTGACAGCGGCACCGGCCCGGCACACCATTGATGCGCACGGACCGAACGATCGGTCGGGACAGTGTCCGCAGCAGAGCCCGAGGTCAGGGGGACCGCATGGCCACAGCAGCCGCGCACCGCACGGCACGCACAGACGCCGCCGGCGCGCCGGACACCGCCGGAGCACCGGTGGAGTACCAGCACGCCTTCGACGCGGCCGTGGCCGCCGACGAACGCATCGAGCCCCGCGACTGGATGCCCGACGCCTACCGCGCGACGCTCGTCCGGCAGATCGCCCAGCACGCGCACTCCGAGATCATCGGCATGCAGCCGGAGGCCAACTGGATCACCCGCGCGCCCTCACTGCGCCGCAAGGCGATCCTGATGGCCAAGGTCCAGGACGAGGCGGGCCACGGCCTGTACCTCTACAGCGCCGCCGAGACCCTCGGCACCAGCCGTGACGAACTGCTCGACAAGCTGCACAGCGGCCGCCAGAAGTACTCCTCGATCTTCAACTACCCCACCCTGACCTGGGCCGACGTCGGCGCCATCGGCTGGCTGGTGGACGGCGCCGCCATCACCAACCAGGTCCCCCTGTGCCGCTGCTCCTACGGGCCCTACGCCCGCGCGATGGTGCGCGTCTGCAAAGAGGAGTCCTTCCACCAGCGGCAGGGCTACGAACTGCTGCTGGCCCTCAGCAACGGCACCCCCGAGCAGCACGCCATGGCGCAGGACGCGGTGGACCGCTGGTGGTGGCCCTCCCTGATGATGTTCGGCCCGCCCGACGACGCCTCCCAGCACTCGGCCCAGTCCATGGAGTGGAAGATCAAGCGCCACTCCAACGACGAACTGCGCCAGCGCTTCGTCGACATCTGCGTACCCCAGGCCGAATCCCTCGGCCTCACCCTCCCCGACCCGGACCTGCGCTGGAACGAGGAGCGGGGACACCACGACTTCGGTGCCATCGACTGGACCGAGTTCTGGGACGTCCTCAAGGGCAACGGCCCCTGCAACGAACAGCGCATCACCCAGCGCAGGCGCGCACACGAAGAGGGCGCATGGGTGCGCGAGGCGGCCGCCGCGTACGCGGCCAAGCACACCGGCAGCACCGGCGGAACGGGAGAGACACGAGGATGACCAACACCGACTGGCCCTTGTGGGAGGTCTTCGTGCGCTCCCGCCGCGGCCTCTCCCACACCCACGCCGGCAGCCTGCACGCGCCCGACGCCGCGCTGGCTCTGCGCAACGCCCGCGACCTGTACACCCGGCGCGGCGAGGGCGTCTCGATCTGGGTCGTGCCCGCCGCCGCGATCACGGCGTCCTCACCCGACGAGAAGGACCCGTTCTTCGAGCCGGCCGCCGACAAGCCCTACCGGCACCCGACCTTCTACGAGATCCCGGAAGGGGTGAAGCACCTGTGACCGCCACCGTCCCCGCGACCGCCGCGCTCGCCCTCGGCGACGACGCCCTGGTGCTCTCCCACCGCCTGGGGGAGTGGGCCGGACACGCCCCCGTCCTGGAGGAGGAGGTCGCCCTCGCCAACATCGCCCTCGACCTGCTCGGCCAGGCCCGCGTGCTGCTGTCGATGGTCGGTGACGAGGACGAACTCGCCTATCTGCGCGAGGAGCGGGCGTTCAGCAACCTCCAGCTCGTCGAGCAGCCGAACGGCGACTTCGCCCACACCATCGTCCGCCAGCTGTACTTCTCCACCTACCAGCAGCTTCTCTACAGCGAACTCGCCGCCACCGGCGGTCCGTTCGCACCGCTGGCCGCGAAGGCCGTCAAGGAGGTCGCCTACCACCGCGACCACGCCGAGCAGTGGACCCTGCGGCTCGGCGACGGCACCGAGGACAGTCACGAACGGATGCGGCGCGCGTGTGAGGCGTTGTGGCGGTTCACCGGTGAGATGTTCCAGCCGGTCGAGGGCCTGGACGCCGACTGGGCGGCCCTGGAGGAGAACTGGCTCCGTTCCGTGACGGACGTGCTGGGCCGGGCCACCTTGACCGTGCCCGAGGGACCCCGCACCGGCGCCTGGTCGGCGGGCGCCGGCCGGCAGGGCCTGCACACCGAGCAGTTCGGACGGATGCTCGCCGAGATGCAGCACCTGCACCGCAGCCACCCGGGGGCGTCATGGTGACGGCCACCGCGCTGGAGGCGGAACTGCTGGAACTGGCCGGGTCGGTGCCCGACCCCGAGCTGCCCGTGCTCACCCTGCAGGACCTCGGCGTCGTGCGCGCGGTGCACGTCCACGGCCCCGACACGGTCGAGGTCGACCTCACCCCGACCTACACCGGCTGCCCCGCCATCGAGGCGATGAGCCTGGACATCGAGCGGGTACTGCGCGCCCACGGCGTGCGCGACGTCTCCGTCCGCACCGTGCTCAGCCCCGCCTGGACGACCGACGACATCACCGCCGAAGGCCGCCGCAAGCTGCAGGAGTTCGGCATCGCTCCCCCACGCGCGCGCCGCGACCCCGGTCCGGTGACGCTGACCCTCGGCCCGACGAGGACCGAGGAGGACGGCGAACCCGTCCGCTGTCCGCACTGCGGGGCGGCCGACACCGAACTGCTCAGCCGGTTCTCCTCCACCGCATGCAAGGCGCTGCGCCGCTGCCTGTCCTGCCGCGAACCGTTCGACCACTTCAAGGAGTTGTGATGGCGCGCTTCCACCCGCTCCCGGTGGCCGCGGTGGACCGGCTCACCGACGACTCCGTCGCGCTCACTCTCACCGTCCCGCCGGAGCTGCGCGAGGAGTACCGGCACGCGCCCGGCCAGCACCTCGCCCTGCGGCGGCGCACGGACGGCACCGAGATCCGGCGGACGTACTCGATCTGCTCCGCGGCCCCCGACCCGGCCGGCGCGGGCCCGAGCACACTGCGGGTGGGGGTGCGCCTCGTCGAGGGCGGTGCCTTCTCCACGTACGCGCTGAAGGAGATCAACGTCGGCGACGAACTGGAGGTGATGACCCCCGCCGGCCGCTTCACGCTGGATCCGGCACCGGGCCTGTACGCCGCGGTCGTCGGCGGCAGCGGCATCACCCCCGTGCTGTCGATCGTCTCCACGCTGCTGGCGCGTGAACCTCAGGCCCGGTTCTGCCTGATACGCGGAGACCGCACGGCCGCCTCGACGATGTTCCTCGAAGAGGTCGCCGACCTGAAGGACCGCTACCCGCAGCGGCTGCAGCTGGTCACCGCGCTCTCCCGGGAGGAGCAGCAGGCGGGTCTGCCGTCCGGCCGGCTCGACCGGGAACGGCTGACGGGACTGCTGCCCGCGCTGCTGCCGGTGGAGCGGGTGGCGGGCTGGTTCCTGTGCGGGCCCTACGGCCTGGTCGACGGCGCGGAGCGGGCGCTGCGCGAGCTGGGCGTGGACCGGGCCCGGATCCACCAGGAGATCTTCCACGTGGACGCGGGATCGGCCCCTTCGGCCGGCACCCCGGCGCCCGCGCACAGCACCGTCACCGCCCGGCTCGACGGGCGCGGCGGCACCTGGCCGGTGCAGGACGGCGAGTCGCTGCTGGACACCGTGCTGCGCAACCGGCCCGACGCGCCCTACGCCTGCAAGGGCGGGGTGTGCGGAACCTGCCGGGCCTTCCTGGTCGCGGGCGAGGTGCGCATGGACCGCAACTTCGCCCTGGAGGCGGAGGAGACCGAAGCCGGCTACGTACTGGCCTGCCAGTCGCATCCGGTGACGGAGAAGGTGGAGCTGGACTTCGACCGCTGAGTTCCCGCCCGGCACACGGGAAAGCCCGGTCACCCGCCGCCGGCCCACCCGCTCGGCCGTGCCTGAGGCCGGGCCACCGGATCCGGCCGCCCGGAGCACCGGCCACCGGGGTCCGGCCGGCCGGGGCCGGGCCGCCGCGGGTCAGACGACGGCGCCCGGCGCCCCGGCGTCGGTGATCACGGGACGACCCGCGGCCTGCCAGACCTGCATGCCGCCGTCGACGTTCACCGCGTCGACGCCCTGCTGGATCAGATACATCGCGACCTGCGCCGAACGCCCTCCGGACCGGCAGATCACATGCACCCGGCCGTCCTGCGGGGCGGCCTCGGTCAGCTCGCCGTAGCGGGCCACGAACTCGCTCATGGGGATGTGCAACGCGCCATCGGCGTGACCGGCCTGCCACTCCTCGTCCTCGCGGACGTCCAGCAGGAAGTCGTCGTCCTTGAGATCCGTGACCCCGACGGTGGGCACCCCAGCTCCAAAACTCATGCCCCCGACGCTACCCGAAGGACCGCAGGGTCAGCCCTGGGCCAGCAGGGCCGCCAGTTCCGTCTCCCGCTGCTCGATGTCGGCGCGCAGCCGGCCGGCGATCTCGTCGAGCAGGCCGTCGGGGTCGTCCGGGGCCAGCCGCAGCATGCCGGCGATGGCGCCATCCTCGAGCTCGCGGGCGACCAGCGTGAGCAGCTCCTTGCGCTGGGAGAGCCACTCCAGGCGGGCGTACAGCTCGTCCGCGGGGCTCGGCCGGCGCTCGGGCGGCACCGGGCCCGCCGCCCACTCCTCGGCCAGCTCCCTGAGCAGCGCCTCGTCGCCGCGGGCGTAGGCGGCGTTGACGCGGCTGATGAACTCCTCGCGCCGCTGCTGCTCCTCTTCCTCCTGGGCGAGGTCGGGGTGGGCCTTGCGGGCCAGCTCGCGGTAGAGCTTGCGGGCCTCCTCGCTGGGCCGCACCCGCTCGGGAGGGCGTACCGCCTGGTCGGTGAGCATGGCGGTGGCCTCCGGGAACAGGCCGTTGCCGTCCATCCAGCCGTGCAGCAGCTCCTCGACGCCGGGGATCGGCAGCACATGCGCCCGGGCCTCCTCGGCCCGGCGGATGTCCTCCGGGTCCCCGGTGCGGGCGGCCTTCGCCTCGGCGATCTCCGCGTCCAGGTGCTCGATGCGCATGTAGAGCGGGCCGAGCTTCTGCTCGTGCAGCCGGGAGAAGTTCTCGACCTCGACGCGGAACGTCTCCACGGCGATCTCGTACTCGATCAACGCCTGCTCGGCTGCCCGTACGGCCTGTTCCAGCCGTTCCTCGGGCCGCGGTGCCTGGGACTGCTCAGCTTCCGGGGTCGTCACCCGACCAGCGTAGGCCACGGACGGAACCCGGCGCCGCGGACGGCCCGGTTCACGCGCGCGGCACCGCGTCGGGGCAGTCGGCCGGTATCCACTCGGCCACCAGGTCCCGGCAGGCGACCACCAGCGTGCCCGGCCGGCAGGCCAGCTCATGGGTGCAGCCGGCCGGGCCCGGAAGGATCTCGTCGAGGATCACCTCACCGAGGGAGGCGGGGTCGCAGCTGCCCAGGACGTCGGACTGGAAGCGGGAGACCCCTGTGTAGCGGACGAGGAGGTCCTCGTCGTGCTTGAAGCAGTTGTGCCGGAAACGGATCTCGACGTCCCCGCCCCCGCCGCGGCGCACCCGTGACGGCCGCAGGTCCTTCACACAGCGCCTGCCGCCGAAGTCGTAGTGCCCGGGGTCGGTGGCGAACGCGCGTGCACCCGGCGGCAGCTCGGCCGCGATGGCGGGCAGCCGCTCGAGATAGGGCCGGGGGTCGATGAACCCCGCCTCTTCCCCCTCGTCCCCGCTCAGCTCGACGTACTTCATCACGCCACCCCCGTCACACGCCCGTCTCGGCCGCGATCCGCCCCGCTCGCACCCCCGCGACCAGTTCCCCGTGGTCCGCCTCCGTGCGGTCGGCGTAGGCGACCGCGAAGGCGGCTATCGCCTCGTCCAGCTCCTCGTTCTTGCCGCAGTAGCCGGCGATCAGGCGCGGGTCGGCGCTGTGCGCGTGGGCGCGGGCCAGCAGGGCGCCGGTCATGCGGCCGTAGTCGTCGATCTGGTCGGCGGCGAGCGCGGCCGGGTCGACGCTGCCCTTGCGGTTGCGGAACTGACGCACCTGGAAGGGCCGCCCGCCGACCGTCGTCCAGCCGAGCAGGATGTCGCTGACCACCTGCATCCGCTTCTGGCCGAGGACCACCCGGCGCCCCTCGTGCTCCACCGCCGGCGCCTGGAAGCCGGCCGCGGCCAGATGCGGGACGAGCGCCGACGGACGCGCCTCCTTCACCTGGAGCACCAGCGGCTCCCCGCGGTGGTCCAGCAGCAGGACCACGTACGAGCGCGTGCCCACGCTGCCCGTGCCGACCACCCGGAAGGCCACGTCGTGCACCGCGTGCCGGGCCAGCAGCGGCAGCCGGTCCTCGGAGAGCGTCGCCGCGTACGGCTCCAGGGCGGCGGCCACCTCGGCCGCCTCGGCGTCCGGGACCCGGCGCAGCACCGGCGGCGCGTCGACGAAGCGCCGCCCGCCGGCCTCCGTCTCCTCCGTCGACCTCGCCGCGAACCGGCCGCTGGTGTTGGCCCGCGCCTTCTGCGAGACCCGCTCGAGCGTGCCGAGCAGGTCATGGGCGTCGGTGTGGGAGACCAGTTCCTCGTCCGCGATGGCGTTCCAGGCGTCCAGCACGGACAGCCCGGCCAGCAGCCGCATGGTCCTCCGGTAGGCGCCCACCGCGTCCCGGGCGGCCTCCCGGCAGGTGTCCTCGTCGGCGCCCGCCTCCCGTCCGGCCAGCACCAGGGAGGCGGCGAGCCGCTTCAGGTCCCACTCCCAGGGTCCGTGCACGGTCTCGTCGAAGTCGTTGAGGTCGATGACCAGGCTGCCGCGGGCGTCTCCGTACAGACCGAAGTTGGCCGCGTGCGCGTCACCACAGATCTGGGCGCCGATGCGGGTCATCGGCGTGCGGGCCAGGTCGTACGCCATGAGCCCGGCGGAGCCGCGCAGGAAGGCGAACGGGGTGGCCGCCATCCTGCCCACCCGTATCGGTGTCAGCTCGGCGATACGGCCCGCGTTGGAGTCCACCACCGCGGTGACCGCGTCCGGGCGGCCGGCGTCCAGGTCGAGGACGCGGTGTGCGTCGCGCGGGACGGCGGACCGCAGCGCCTTGCCCTGCTTCTTGGGCGAACCCTGCGGCGGCCACTGGGCGAAGCCACGCACCCGCGGCAACCGGGGCGCCGTCACCGCCCGCTCCGCCGCCTCCGCACCGGATCCCGTCACCAGGACCGCCTCCCCCGCCCGCACGCTCGAACATCAACTCGTGCAGACCGTACAGCCGTCGGCCGGACCGCGTCAGACCCTGTGGACAACCGGAGGGCAACCGAAATCCTGTGGAAAACCCCGTCCCCCGCGCCGTCGGCACCCCTGAGAGCTTCCTCACAGAGAAGCCACGCCAAAACGACTACGGGCCCACCGTTTTCACGATGAGCCCGTAGCCTCTGTGTGCGCGAGGGGGGAGTTGAACCCCCACGCCCTTGCGGGCACTGGAACCTGAATCCAGCGCGTCTGCCTATTCCGCCACCCGCGCATTGGGTGTGTCTTCCGGCTCCGTCCCTTTCGGCGCGGCCCCTTCCGACATCCAGAACATTAGCACGCCGTGCAGGGTGGATTCACATCCCTTACCTGCCGCCCGGCCGGGTAGGGAGAGAGCGCAGGCGCAGGCGGCGGCCACGTATCAGGGAGAGCCTGTTCACGTATCAACCTCGTACCGGTCCCGGCCATCTGTCCAGGAGGCGGGCCAGGTCCACAGCCAGGTGCGGGACACTGGTCCTTGCCCGCCTCTACGATCCTTGTCTGCAGGAGTTCGAAGGGGAGCCGCTGGGGGAACCGGCTGATTGCCGGACGCGTAGATACGATCAGTGAGCAGTACGGGCGGAACAGCGGCCCGCAGGCACAGAGCAGGGCAAGGCAGAACGGCAGCGACGGAGGAGGTGCCCCATGGGAGTCCTGAAGAAGTTCGAGCAGCGTCTCGAAGGTCTGGTCAACGGCACCTTCGCCAAGGTCTTCAAGTCCGAGGTCCAGCCCGTGGAGATCGCCGGCGCGCTCCAGCGGGAGTGCGACAACAACGCCACCATCTGGAACCGCGACCGCACGGTCGTACCCAACGACTTCATCGTGGAGCTGAGCGCGCCGGACCACGAGCGCCTCAGCCCCTACTCCGGACAGCTCGGCGACGAGCTGGCCGGCATGGTCCGCGACTACGCCAAGCAGCAGCGCTACACCTTCATGGGCCCGATCAAGGTCAACCTGGAGAAGGCCGACGACCTGGACACCGGCCTGTACCGGGTGCGCAGCCGCACCCTGGCCTCCTCCAGCAGCCAGCAGGCGCCTCCCGCCCCGCCCGCCGGACGCCCCGGCCCCGCTCAGGGCGGCGGCTACGGCTACCCGCCCGCCGCTCCCGCCGGAGCGCCCCCCATGCCGTCCGCACCGCCTCCCGGCACCCGCCCCGGCGGCTACGGATACCCGCAGCCCGCCACCCAGCGGCCCGCGGCCGCGCCCATGAGCGGCGGACGCACCCGCTACTGGATCGAGATCAACGGCAACCGCCACCAGATCTCCCGCCCGACCCTGGTGCTGGGCCGCAGCACCGAGGCCGACGTGCGGATCGACGACCCCGGCGTCTCCCGCCGGCACTGTGAGATCCGGACCGGAACGCCCTCGACGATCCAGGATCTCGGCTCCACCAACGGCATCGTGGTGGACGGGCAGCACACCACCCGCGCTACGCTCCGCGACGGCTCGCGGATCGTCGTGGGCAGCACCACCATCATTTACCGGCAAGCCGAAGGGTGAAGCGGGGGCAATGTCAGAGCTGACCCTCACGGTCATGCGGCTGGGTTTCCTGGCCGTACTGTGGCTGTTCGTGATCGTGGCCGTGCAGGTCATCCGGAGTGACCTGTTCGGTACACGCGTCACCCAGCGCGGAGCGCGCAGGGAGGCGGCACGGCCACAGCAGGCCGCCCGGCAGCAGTCCGCGCCCCCGCCGCAGCGCGGCCAGCAGGGCGGCGGCCGACGCGGCCGCAACGCCCCCACCAAGCTGGTCGTGTCCGAGGGCACCCTCACCGGCACCACCGTCGCGCTGCAGGGCCAGACCATCACCCTGGGCCGGGCGCACGACTCGACGATCGTGCTGGACGACGACTACGCCTCCAGCCGCCATGCCAGGATCTACCCGGACCGCGACGGCCAGTGGATCGTCGAGGACCTCGGCTCCACCAACGGCACCTACCTGGACCGGTCCCGGCTGACGACCCCCACGCCGATCCCGCTGGGCGCGCCGATCCGCATCGGCAAAACCGTCATCGAGCTGCGGAAGTAGTACGTCATGAGTGAGCGCGAGCGGAGCGAGCACGCAGCGGCAGGCCGCACCCCGGTCTCCGGCGCGCTCCCGACCGGAGGGTGGGCAGTGTGGCTCGACACGACCGGCTGTACCCGGAGCCGACGGGCGAGGTGCGCATGAGTCTGTCACTGCGCTTCGCCGCCGGATCGCACAAGGGCATGATCCGGGAGGGCAACGAGGACTCCGGTTACGCCGGTCCCCGCCTGCTCGCGATCGCCGACGGCATGGGCGGCCAGGCGGCCGGCGAGGTCGCCTCCTCCGAGGTCATCTCCACCCTGGTCACGCTCGACGACGACGTTCCCGGCTCCGACATCCTCACCTCCCTCAGCCACGCCGTGCAGCGCGCCAACGACCAGCTGCGCGCCATGGTCGAGGAGGACCCGCAGCTCGAGGGCATGGGCACCACGCTCACCGCCCTGCTGTGGACCGGACAGCGACTCGGTCTGGTGCACGTCGGCGACTCGCGCGCGTACCTGCTGCGCGACGGCGTGCTGACCCAGATCACCCAGGACCACACCTGGGTGCAGCGGCTCGTCGACGAGGGCCGCATCACCGAGGAAGAGGCCACCACCCACCCGCAGCGCTCCCTGCTGATGCGCGCCCTCGGCAGCGGCGACCACGTCGAGCCCGACCTGTCCATCCGCGAGGTCCGGGCCGGCGACCGCTACCTGATCTGCTCCGACGGCCTGTCCGGCGTCGTCTCCCACCAGACGATGGAGGAGACCCTCGCCAGCTACCAGGGCCCGCAGGAGACCGTGCAGGAGCTGATCCAGCTCGCACTGCGCGGCGGCGGCCCGGACAACATCACCGTCATCATCGCCGACGTACTCGACCTGGACACCGGCGACACCCTCGCCGGGCAGCTGTCCGACACCCCGGTCGTGGTCGGCGCCGTCGCCGAGAACCAGCACCACCTGCACGACAACGGCATCATGCAGACCCCGGCCGGCCGCGCCTCCCACCTGGGCCGTCAGGGCCACCCCGGGGGCGGCGGCGAGTTCGGCCCGCCCGGCTCCGGCGACACCACCGGCTACGTCCCCACCGACGGCTACGGGGACTACACCGACGAGGACTTCACCAAGCCGCGCAAGAACCGCAGGTGGCTGAAGAGATCGTTCTACAGCGTCCTCGCCCTCGCCGTCATCGGCGGCGGCGCGTACGGCGGCTACCGCTGGACGCAGACCCAGTACTACGTCGGCACCAACGGCGAGCACGTCGCCCTGTACCGCGGCATCAGCCAGGACCTGGCCTGGGTGTCGCTGTCCAAGGTGGAGAAGGACCACCCCGAGATCGAACTCAAGTACCTGCCGCCCTACCAGCAGAAGCAGGTCAAGAACACGATCACGGCAGGCGGCCTGGACCAGGCCCGGGCGAAGATCGACGCCCTGTCCGTGCAGGCCTCCGCGTGCCGCAAGCAGGCGGAGCGCGCGGCCGCCGAGACCGAGAAGAACGCCAAGACCGGCGAGGGCGAGGCCGGAGGCACCACGGGAACCAACCCGGCCTCCTTCACGTCGAAGGCATCACCCACGCCGAACCCGTCGGCGTCGTCGAAGTCCCCGTCGTCCCCCTCGAAGTCCCCGACCGCCAAGCCCAGCCCCGGCCCGAGCCTCTCCGAGAATGAGCAGAAGGTCGTCGATCAGTGCGGCAAGCAGTAAGCACGCCGTGAGAGGCCCTGTCACACGATGAGCAGTACTTCGAACACACCGACGCACCACACGTCCACGATCGGCGCCATCGGCGCACCGAGCCGCCGCAACACGGAACTGGCCCTGCTGGTCTTCGCGGTGATCATCCCGGTGTTCGCCTATGCCAACGTGGGCCTCGCCATCGACGGTTCGGTCCCGGCCGGCCTGCTGAGCTACGGCTTGGGCCTCGGCCTGATGGCCGGCGTCGCCCACTTGGCAGTGCGGAAGTTCGCCGCTTACGCCGACCCGCTGCTGCTGCCCCTGGCCACTCTGCTGAACGGCCTCGGACTGGTGTGCATCTGGCGGCTGGACCAGTCGAAGCTGCTCCAATCGTTGCCCAATTTCGTCACGGCCGCGCCGCGCCAGCTGCTGTACACGGCGCTGGGCATCGCCATGTTCGTCGCCGTGCTGTTCTTCCTGAAGGACCACCGTGTCCTGCAGCGCTACACCTACATCTCCATGTTCGGCGCCCTGATCCTGCTCATCCTCCCGCTGGTGCCCGGCCTCGGGGCCAACATCTACGGCGCGAAGATCTGGATCAGGGTTCCCGGCCTGGGCTCGCTGCAGCCCGGAGAGTTCGCGAAGATCGTCCTCGCCATCTTCTTCGCCGGGTACCTGATGGTGAAGCGCGACGCACTCGCTCTTGCCAGCCGTCGCGTCATGGGCCTGTACCTGCCGCGCGGTCGTGACCTCGGACCCATCCTGGTCGTCTGGGCGATCTCGATCCTCATCCTCGTCTTCGAGACCGACCTCGGCACCTCGCTGCTGTTCTTCGGAATGTTCGTCATCATGCTGTACGTCGCCACCGAGCGGACCAGCTGGATCGTCTTCGGTCTGCTGATGTCCGCGGTCGGCGCCGTCGGCGTGGCGAGCTTCGAACCGCATATCCAGACCCGTGTGCAGGCCTGGCTCAACCCGCTGCGCGAGTACAAGCTCAGTCAGCAGGGTGTGGGCGGCCACACCGAGCAGTCCATGCAGGCGCTGTGGGCGTTCGGCTCCGGCGGCACCCTCGGCACGGGCTGGGGCCAGGGCCACTCCGACCTGATCAAGTTCGCCGCCAACTCCGACTTCATCCTCGCCACCTTCGGTGAGGAGCTGGGCCTGGCCGGCGTCATGGCGATCCTGCTGATCTACGGCCTGATCGTCGAGCGCGGCGTGCGCACCGCCCTCGCCGCACGCGACCCGTTCGGCAAGCTGCTGGCCGTCGGGCTGTCCGGCGCCTTCGCGCTCCAGGTGTTCGTCGTGGCCGGCGGCGTGATGAGCCTCATCCCGCTGACCGGTATGACAATGCCGTTCCTCGCGTACGGCGGTTCTTCCGTGCTGGCCAACTGGGCGCTGATCGCCATCCTGATCCGCATCAGCGACACCGCGCGCCGCCCGGCACCCGCCCCCGCCGCCAACCCCGACGCCGAGATGACCCAGGTGGTCCGCCCGTCATGAACAAGCCCCTGCGCCGGATCGCGATCTTCTGCGGCCTGCTCGTTCTGGCCCTGCTGATCCGCGACAACTGGCTCCAGTACGTCAAGGCCGACCAGCTGCGCACCGACACGGCCAACCGCCGGGTCGCCATCGAGCGGTACGCCAACCCGCGGGGCGACATCGTCGTCGACGGCGACCCCATAACCGGGTCGGTCGAGGCCAAGAGCGGCGACTTCAAGTACAAGCGCACCTACAAGAACGGGGCCATGTGGGCCCCGGTCACCGGCTACTCCTCACAGGCCTTCGGCGCCAACCAGCTGGAGAACATCGAGGACGGCATCCTCACCGGCAACGACGACCGGCTCTTCTTCCGCAAGACCCTCGACATGATCACCGGCAAGGACCAGCAGGGCGGCAACGTCGTCACCACCCTCAACGCCGCCGCGCAGAAAGCCGCGTACGACGGCCTGACCGCCCGGGGCGGCAAGGGCGCCGTGGTGGCCCTCGAGCCCTCCACCGGAAAGATCCTCGCCCTCGCGTCCTACCCGTCCTACGACCCCTCGAGCTTCGCGGGCAACACGGACAAGGACTCCAAGGCCTGGAACAAGATCCTGAAGAAGAACAACCCGGCCGACCCGGCGCTCAACCGGGCACTGCGCGAGACCTACCCGCCGGGCTCCACCTTCAAGGTGGTCACCGCGGCGGCCGCGCTGGAGAACGGGCTGTACAAGTCGGCCGACGAGAAGACCGACTCACCGCTGCCCTACATCATGAAGGGCACGACCACCGAGCTGAAGAACGAGGGCAACATCCCCTGCAAGGACGCCAACATGCGCGAGGCGCTGCGGGTGTCCTGCAACACCGTCTTCGGCAAGATCGGCGCCGACCTCGGCAACGAAAAGATGCTGGACGAGGCGAAGAAGTTCGGCTTCGACGCCGAGCAGTTCACCCCGGTCCGCTCCAGCGCCTCGGTGTTCTCCGACGACATGAACCCGTCGCAGACCGCGCTGTCCTCCATCGGCCAGTACAACACCGCCGCCACCCCGCTGCAGATGGCCATGGTCGCCTCCGCGGTCGCCAACGACGGCAAGCTGATGAAGCCGTACATGGTCGACGAGCTGCAGTCCTCCAACCTCGACCCGGTCGCCAAGACCGACCCCGAGGAGCTGAGCCGGCCGCTGTCTCCGCAGAACGCCCAGATCCTGCAGTCGATGATGGAGACGGTCGTCAAGAGCGGTACGGGCCAGAAGGCACAGATCGGCGGCGGAGTGACCGTCGGCGGCAAGACCGGTACCGCCCAGCACGGCGTCGCGAACAGCGCCAACCCCTACGCGTGGTTCATCTCATACGCCAAGCTCAGCGACAACAGCTCGCCGGTCGCCGTGGCCGTGGTGGTCGAGGACGAGAACGCCAACCGTGACGACATCTCCGGCGGCGGCCTGGCCGCCCCCATCGCGAAGAGCGTCATGGAGGCGGTCATCAACTCCAAGAAGTGAACCCGCTCACGTCCCCTTCACATCGTTGCACGTTGCGATACCGGTCCTGTATCGGGTTCCGGGCTTGGCCAGGGCACACGGAGCGAGCCGGGTACGGTAGGCCCGGACGGCAGCCTCCGGCCGCACACGACACGTGCGCGGCCGGGACCGACGGAGAGGGCTGGTAGGTAGCTATGGAAGAGCCGCGTCGCCTCGGCGGCCGGTACGAACTGGGCCAGGTGCTCGGTCGTGGTGGCATGGCGGAGGTCTACCTCGCGCATGACACCCGCCTCGGCCGCACCGTGGCGGTGAAGACGCTGCGCGCGGACCTCGCGCGCGACCCGTCCTTCCAGGCCCGGTTCCGCCGGGAGGCCCAGTCGGCCGCCTCGCTCAACCATCCCGCGATCGTCGCGGTCTACGACACGGGCGAGGACTACATCGACGGGGTCTCGATCCCGTACATCGTCATGGAGTACGTCGACGGCTCCACGCTCCGCGAGCTCCTTCACTCCGGCCGCAAGCTGCTGCCGGAGCGCACGCTGGAGATGACCATCGGCATCCTCCAGGCCCTGGAGTACTCGCACCGGGCCGGCATCGTCCACCGTGACATCAAGCCGGCCAACGTCATGCTGACCCGCAACGGCCAGGTCAAGGTGATGGACTTCGGCATCGCCCGGGCCATGGGCGACTCCGGCATGACCATGACCCAGACCGCAGCGGTCATCGGCACGGCCCAGTACCTCTCCCCGGAGCAGGCCAAGGGCGAGCAGGTCGACGCCCGCTCGGACCTCTACTCGACCGGCTGCCTCCTCTACGAGCTGCTCACGGTCCGCCCGCCCTTCGTCGGCGACTCCCCCGTGGCCGTGGCCTACCAGCACGTCCGCGAGGAACCGCAGGCCCCCTCCGTCTTCGACCCCGAGATCACGCCCGAGATGGACGCCATCGTCCTGAAGGCACTGGTCAAGGACCCGAACTACCGCTACCAGTCCGCCGACGAGATGCGCGCCGACATCGAGGCGTGCCTCGACGGCCAGCCGGTCGCCGCCACGGCCGCGATGGGCGCCGTGGGCGCGGCGGGCTACGGCGGCTACCCCGACGACCAGCCGACGACGGCGCTGCGCTCGGACGCGGGCGCGGGAGCGACCACCATGCTCCCGCCGATGAACCCGGACGACGGAGGCTACGGCTACGACGAGCGCCCGGACCGCCGACGCCAGCAGAAGAAGAACAACTCCTCGACGATCCTCCTCGTGGTCGCGGGCATCCTGGTGCTGGTGGGCGCGATCCTCATCGGGCAGTACATCTTCAACGGGCACGACGGCGAGGGCGACACCTTCGGCGCCCCGAACTTCGTCGGCAACAGCTACGGCACGGCCCAGAAGATGGCCGAGAACCGGGGCCTGCAACTGGCGGCGCCCACGCGCAAGCCCTGCGAGGCTCAGCCGAAGGGCAACGTCTGCGAGCAGAACCCGACGCCGGGTTCGGACGTCAAGAAGGGCGACACCATCAAGCTGGTGGTGTCCACCGGCGCGCCCAAGGTCACCGTCCCGGACGTGCTCGGCATCCAGTTCGACCAGGCCGAGGCCCAGCTGACGAAGAAGGGCTTCCAGGTCGAGAAGAAGACCGAGGTGTCCAGCCAGACGCCCGACGTGGTCACCAAGCAGGACCCGGACGGCGGCAGCAGCCGGCAGAAGGGCTCGACCATCGTCCTCACGGTCGCCAAGGCCGAGGAGAAGGTCGCGGTCCCGGACGTCACCGGCAAGACCTGTGACGAGGCCAAGGCCGAACTGCAGTCGAAGGGCCTGGCCCCGAACGCCACCTGCAACGACACCCCCACCGACAACCCCGACGACGACGGCAAGGTCCTCTCGACCACCCCGACGGCGGGCAGCGAGGTCGCCAAGAACACCCCGGTGGCCATCAACGTCGGCAAGGCGCAGAACCAGCAGGTGCAGGTCCCGAACGTCCAGAGCCTGACGCTCAAGGAGGCCAGGAAGCTGCTGGAGCAGAACGGCCTGCAAGTCGGCAACGTCACCGGCTCGCAGGACGACAACGCGATCGTCTTCACGGCGAACCCGGGCCAGGGCAGCACCGTCCAGCGGGGCTCGCGCGTCGACCTGGTCACCGTCGGCGGCCAGAACGGCAACAACGGCGGCAACAACGGCGGCACCAACTTCTTCGGCGGCGCCGGAGGCTGACGCCTGACACAACGAGTGGGCCCCTGCCGGAACCGTCCGGCAGGGGCCCACTCGTTTCGAACCGTCATCGTCTCGGACTACCGCCCGGAGCTGGAGACCACCGGTTACCGCCTGCTGACCGGCGACGAACTGAGGTCCTTCAAGAACCTCACTCCTCAAAGAAGGCCGGTCACCTCACCCCAGTTCCGCCGGCGGCGTCCGCTTGCTGTCGACCTTGTCCACGCGGACCAGTTCGCCCCACACCACGTACCGGTAGCGGGAGGTGTAGACGGGGGTGCAGGTCGTCAGGGTGATGTAGTGGCCCGGCTTCTTTTTGCCGGACTCCTCGGGGATCTGGGAGAGGACCTCGACGTTGTACTTCGAGGTCTCCGGGAGGATCGAGTAGACCTTGTAGACGTACCAGTCGTCCTTCGTCTCGAAGACGATCGGGTCGCCGTCCTTCAGCTTGTCGATGTTGTGGAACTTCGCGCCGTGGCCGTCCCGGTGGGCGGCGAGGGTGAAGTTGCCCTTCTTCCCGGTGGTGGGCAGCACGGCCTTGGCGGGGTCCGTGTAGTAGCCGGCCACACCGTCGTTGAGGATGTCCTCGTCGGTGCCCTTCTCCACCAGCACCGCGCCGTTCCGCATCGCCGGGACGTGCAGGAAGCCGATGCCGTCCTTGGTGTCCAGCGCGCCGGGACCCGTGTCGGTGGACTGGGCCCAGTGGTCGCGGACCCGGTCGGCCTGCCGGTCGGCCTTGCGGTCCGCTATGACGTTCGTCCACCACAGGGAGTAGACGACGAACAGTCCCATCACCACGCCGGCGGTGATGAGCAGTTCACCGAGGAAGCTGACCGCCAGCGCGACCCGGCCGGGGCCGCGGCGGCCCGGGACGGGCGTCGCGCCGGACGCGTCCGTGTGGTCTTCGGTGTCGTCGGCGGTCGCTGCCACAGTCTTGTTGCCCCTACTCGATGAGCGCGTCCGGCTTGCCCTTGCTGCGCGGGCGTTCCTCGATCATCTTGCCCCAGACGATCAGCCGGTACTTGCTGGTGAACTCCGGCGTACAGGTGGTGAGGGTGATGTAGCGGCCCGGCCCGGTGAATCCCGAACCCTTGGGCACCGGATTCAGAACGCTGGTGTTGGACGGCGGAGTCACCGGAAGCATCGAGGTCACCTTGTACACGAAGTACGTGTCCTGCGTCTCGACCACGACCGGGTCACCCGGTGACAGCCTGTTGATGTACCGGAACGGCTCACCGTGCGTGTTGCGGTGCGCCGCCAGGCCGAAGTTGCCCGTCTTCGCGTCCGGCATCGCCGTCTTCAGCGGGCCCTCGCCGTAGTGCCCGACCATCCCCTTGTCGAGCACCTTCTTGTTGCTGACGCCCTCGGCGACCGGCGCCACCACGTCCAGCTTGGGAATGTGGAGTATCGCGAAGCCCTGCCCCGGTTCGAACACCCCCGGAGCCCGCTTGCCGCTCGCCCAGTCGTCCTGCAGCTGATGCGTCTCACTGCCCGCCTGCGCGTGCGCGCGGACGTTCGTCCACCACAGCTGGTAGGTGACGAACAGCAGCATCAGCACACCGGTGGTGATGAACACCTCACCGATCGCCCGGCTCGCGATGACACCCGGGCCCGGCTTGCGCAGCCGCGCCTGCCGCCGGGCCTCCACACGGGACAGCGGCCGGCCGCCCGCTGCGTCCGCCGGGGCCGCGGCCTCCCGGTGCGATCCGCCGTGCCGCCCACCGCGCCGCTTGGCGGCCTTCCTGCGGGCCGCCCGTCCCCCCTCCGGGGGTCCAGAGGCCGAAGGGGCGGAAGAGGCTCCTGAGACGCGCGCAGACCCGCTCTCGGGGCCGTGCGCCGGATCGGGGAGCCGCAGCGCCATCGTCTCGTCGTCCAGGGCGGCCCGGTACGGCTCCCCCGGCGCCGGCCCCGTCACGTGCCAGTCCCCAAGCGCGCCGGAAGCCTCGTACGACTGATCCCCGTACGAGGCATCGGTCTCGCGCTCCGGGCGCAGCGCGGTCACGCCGTGGCCCTGCCCACCACCGGGGCGAGCCCCGCCGACCTCGCCACCGCGCCCTCGTCGCCGCACTCCACCAGCCAGTTGGCCAGCATCCGGTGCCCGTGCTCGGTCAGCACCGACTCGGGATGGAACTGCACACCCTCCACCGGGAGTTCACGGTGCCGCAGGCCCATGATGATGCCGTCGTGGGTGCGGGCCGTGACCTCCAGCTCGTCCGGGACTGTCGCGGGCTCCGCCGCCAGCGAGTGGTAGCGGGTCGCCGTGAACGGCGAGGGCAGCCCGGCGAAGACGCCCCGGCCCCTGTGCTCCACCAGCGAGGTCTTGCCGTGCAGCAGCTCCGGCGCCCGGTCCACCACTCCGCCGTACGCCACCTGCATCGACTGCATGCCCAGGCACACCCCGAAGACGGGGACACCGGTCGCCGCGCAGTGCCGGACCATGTCCACGCACACGCCCGCCTGCTCCGGGGTGCCCGGTCCCGGCGAGAGCAGCACGCCGTCGAAGCCGTCCTGAGCGTGCGCGGTCGAGACCTCGTCGTTGCGCAGCACCTCGCACTCGGCACCCAGCTGGTACAGGTACTGGACCAGGTTGAAGACGAAGCTGTCGTAGTTGTCGACGACGAGAATCCGCGCGCTCACTGGTTGTCCACCGTCACATCGTTGAAGGGCAGCAGCGGTTCGGCCCAGGGGAAGACGTACTGGAAGAGGACATAGACCACGGCCATGACCAGGACGAGCGAGACCAGCGCCCTCACCCACACGTTCCCCGGCAGATGCCGCCAGATCCAGCCGTACATGCCGTCCCTTCCCGTCTCGCCACGGCATCGGTAACCCACGCCGTACGGCACCAGACTAACGGCGTGGAGCCCTTGGTCGGCCTGACTCGGCGGGCTGCGTGGTCAGTGCGGGGGACCCGTCCGGACGCGTGTACCCGGACGTACGTGACCGGGGGCCGATCACCTCAACGCCGGCCGTGGCGGTTTCACGGGGGCCGCGCCCCGGCGGCCCGCCAGTGGGTGGCTACTGCACCGGCTTCGCGTAGTGCAGATCCACGGTGCCCGAGTAGCCCGGCAGCGTCACCGTCCCGTCCTGCGTGACCTTCCAGCCGAGACCGTAGACGTTGACGTACACCATGTACGTCTGGATCGCCTTGCTCGCGGCGAGCGACTGCTGCAGCCGCTCCGGGTCGCCCACCGCGGTGATCTTGTACGGCGGTGAGTAGACGCGGCCCTGGAGGATCAGGGTGTTGCCGACGCAGCGCACCGCGCTGGTGGAGATCAGCCGCTGGTCCATGACCTTGATGCCCTTGGCCCCGCCCTGCCACAGCGCGTTCACCACGGCCTGCAGGTCCTGCTGGTGGATGACCAGGTAGTCGGGCTGCGGCTCGGGGTAGCCGGGGAGCTTGGCGGTGGCGTTCGGCGGGGCGTCGTTGAGGGTGACGGTGATCGCGCTGCCCTTGACCTGCTGGGTGCCCGCGCTCCTCTCCAGGCCGCTCAGCTTCTCGTCCTGAGCCCTGGTGCTGCCGTCGTCACCCTCGGCGAGCGACTCCACGTTGCCCCGCAGGGCCGCGTTGGACTCGTCCAGCTGCTTGTTCTTGTGGCTGCGCTCCTGGATCAGGTCGGACAGCTTGAGCAGGGATGCGTCCTGCCGGATGTCGGTGCCCTTGGCCGTGTTGAAGCTGGTGAAGAAGATCAGGCCGGCCAGCGCGAACACGGCCACCGTGAGAATCCGCGCCGGACGCAGGCGCAACGAACGAACTGGGCCGGAACCCGTTGATCCCGTCCCGGGGGAGTCGGCAGAATTGCTCAACGTACCCTTATCTCCTTCGGCGCCGCGGAAGCACTACGCTAACGGACGCCCGGGGGAGCGCTAAGTGTCCCCTTGTACGCTGCCCCGGACCGACCCAGTTACCTGCGCGGCCACGCAGCGCATCGACAGGAGAGACCCTCGTGCCGAAGTCACGTATCCGCAAGAAGGCCGACTACACGCCCCCGCCCGCGAAGCAGGGGCAGGCCATCAAGCTCACCAACCGCGCCTGGGTCGCGCCGGTCATGCTGGCCATGTTCCTCATCGGCCTGGCATGGATCGTCGTCTTCTACGTCACGGACGGCTCGCTGCCGATCGACAGTCTGGACAACTGGAACATCGTGGTCGGTTTCGGCTTCATCGCCGCCGGTTTCGGTGTCTCCACGCAGTGGAAGTAGCCTGCTCCAGGCCGGCTCTGCCCAGGGCTGTTCACTGAGTTATCCACAGAATCCGTCGTCGTCCACACCCTCCCTGGGGAAAAGACTACGATCTGTGGATAACCCATCGGCCGTTGACGCCGGTGTGACTGCCCTACTGGTCCCCGGACAACCGTTCGCCCCCTGCCCCACCTGCGGAAACACATCCGAGTGGCAGGGGGCGCAGCTGTGGCCGCACAGTATGCACAAGATTCGGCACACACTGTGGACAACGGTTCGACGTCAGGTGAGCTGAGCGGTTCTGACCAGCACGAGGACCACCACCACGGCCAGTACGAGCGCACACGTGCCGTACTGGATCAGCGACCGCCGCTCACGCGGGGCGTGCACCATGGCGTACCCGGTGACGACACCGGCGATCAGGCCGCCGATGTGCGCCTGCCAGGCGATGCCGCCCCAGCCGAAGGTGATGATCAGGTTGATCACCAGCAGGGCGATGACCGGGCGCATGTCGTAGTTGAGCCGGCGCATCAGCACCGCCGTGGCCCCGAAGAGCCCGAAGATCGCGCCCGAGGCGCCGAGCGAGGGCTGGTTGGGAGCGGCGATGAGGTAGCTGAGCGCGCTTCCGGCCAGGCCCGAGACGAAGTACAGGGCCAGGTACCGGGCGCGGCCGAGGGCGGCCTCCAGGGGGCCGCCGATCCACCACAGGCTGAGCATGTTGAACAGGATGTGCACATAGCCGCCGTGCAGGAACATCGAGGTCAGCAGGCGGTAGTACTGTCCTTCGGCCACCCCCTCGAGGGCGCCGAACGGGGCGAACTGGACACGGGCGACCAGGTCGAACCGGTCGGTGAAGCTGTCGCCCACCGCCATCTGGACCAGGTAGAGCGCCAGGTTGATCCCGATGAGGATCTTGGTGACCAGTCGGGGGTCCACCGTCACCGAGCCCCCCGCGACGGTGCGCGGGCGGGAGGCAGCCGGGGAGTGGCCGGTGCCCGAGCCGGCGCGGACGCATTCGGGGCACTGGAAGCCGACCGAGGCGCTGACCATGCACTCGGGGCAGATGGGGCGCTCGCAGCGGGTGCAGTGCACGCCGGTCTCGCGGTCCGGGTGCCGGTAGCACACGGGCACGCTCCGGGCGTCGTGCGTGCGGTCTGCGGCGTGGTCCATGAGCAACCCCTTGCTGATCGTGGGCCTTCCCCCGGGCACTACCCCGCCCCGCTTTTCCTTACGGACGAGCGGGGCGTTTGGTTCCCTGCGACGGCTCGGGGGGCATGAGCGCGCCCGCGCTCAGCTTTCGCGCATCTCGACGACGACCGACTCGATGACGACGTCGTTGACGGGCCGGTCGTTCGGCTTGGTGGTGGGCAGGGCGGCGATGGCGTCCACCACCTTCTGGCCGGCCGGGCCGCTGACCTCGCCGAAGATGGTGTGCTTGCGGTTCAGCCAGGTCGTCGGGGAGACGGTGATGAAGAACTGCGAGCCGTTGGTGCCCGGGCCGGCGTTGGCCATGGCGAGCAGGTAGGGCTTGTTGAAGGAGAGGTCCGGGTGGAACTCGTCCTCGAACTCGTAGCCGGGGCCGCCGATGCCGCTGCCCAGCGGGTCGCCGCCCTGGATCATGAAGCCGCTGATCACCCGGTGGAAGACCGTGCCGTCGTAGAGCCGGTCGGTGCTCACGGTGCCGGTGCCCGGGTGCGTCCACTCACGCTCGCCCTGTGCGAGTTCGACGAAGTTCCTGACGGTCTTCGGCGCGTGGTTCGGGAACAGCCGTACCTCGATGTCGCCGTGGTTGGTCTTCAGGGTGGCGTAGAGCTGCTCGGCCACGGTGTGCCTTCCGTTGTCCTCGTGTAACCCCCCGATCCTCGCACGGTCGGGGTCGGGCGGCGCCCGGCCGTGGCGAGTTCCGCGGAGAGGGAGCGCGCGGCGACGATTCGTGGCAGTGTCGTCGACAAGCCCCTGTTGCACCCATATGCCCGCCCTCGCATGCCGCACCGGCTCCCGGGAGGCATGATCCGTAAAAGGGTGGAAAGTCGAATTACCGTACGCCACCGAGGAGGAGGAACCCGTGACCCGCATTGAAAGCGTGCGCGCCGCGACCGGCTCGGCGAAGGACAGCGTGCTGCACGCCGCGGAAGTGGTGGCGCCCTACGCCGACACGGCCAAGGAGCGTGCCGCGTATTACGCGCAAGAGGCACGCGTACGGCTGGCGCCCGTGGTGTCGCAGGCCGCCGAACAGGCCCGCGAGCAGTACGACGCCCGGCTCGCCCCACGTCTGGAGCAGGCCCGTGCGCATGTCCCGCCGAAGGTGGACATGGCCGCACACGAGGCCGCCGTCCGCACCCGTAAGGCTGCCCGGCAGGCGGCCGAGTACTCACGTCCGAGGATCGAGCAGGCGGTGGCCGCGGCCGCGCCGGTGGCCGACGAGGCCGCCACGCGGGGTGCCGCCGCGCTGGCCGCGCTGCGCGGCCAGGTCACGGCCGAGGAGATCCGGAAGCTCGCGCGCAAGAACGAGCGCCGTCACAGGGCCGGCCGTGCCATGAAGGTGCTGGCGCTGGCCGGCCTGGTGGCGGGGGGTGCGTTCGCGGCCTGGAAGTGGTGGGACAAGCAGGCCAACCCCGACTGGCTGGTGGAGCCGCCCGCCGCGACCGAGGTGCCGGAGTCGGGCCTGGGCTCGGTGGACGGCAGTGGCTCCGCGGTTCTGGATCCCGAGGTCCGGGCGAAGCAGGACGAGGCCGCCGACCGCGACGACAAGGATTGAGGCCGGGGTATCTCACCCTCCTGGCCACGGATGCGGGGCGGACGACGCGATGGTCGTCCGCCCCTGGTCCGTTTCACGTGAAACGGCCGAAGAAGCCGACGAAGAAGCCCTCCGTAGCTGCGTTCTCGCAGTTCGGAGGGCTTTTCCAGGTGGAGCCTAGGGGAGTCGAACCCCTGACATCCGCCATGCAAAGACGGCGCTCTACCAACTGAGCTAAGGCCCCGGAAAGGAAGCGTCCGGCCGGAGGAACCACGTCCCGGGCGGGCGCCGGGGACCAGAGTACCGGGTCACCCCCCGTATTCCGCAAAAAGATTGGGGGTCCCGGCGAATGACCACTCTCCGTAAGATGCTCGACGTGGTTCGCTACAGCGAACCGCGGTTTCAGGGGAAGCGATGGGGAGACGCAATGGACGCCGCACAGCAGGAAGCCACCGCGAGAGCGCGGGAGCTGCAGCGGAACTGGTACGGAGAGCCGTTGGGGGCGCTGTTCCGTAAGCTCATCGACGATCTCGGGCTCAACCAGGCCCGGCTCGCGGCGGTGCTGGGGCTGTCGGCTCCGATGCTGTCGCAGCTGATGAGCGGCCAGCGCGCGAAGATCGGCAATCCCGCCGTGGTCCAGCGGGTGCAGCTGCTGCAGGAGCTGGCGGCCCAGGTCGCGGACGGCAGCGTCAGCGCGGCCGAGGCGACCGAGCGGATGGACCAGATCAAGAAGTCCCAGGGGGGTTCGGTGCTGAGCAACACCACGCATACGACGAACAGTTCCGGTGCGCCGACGGTGAAGCGCGTGGTGCGGGAGATCCAGTCGCTGCTGCGCTCGGTGGCCGCCGCCGGCGACATAATCGAGGCCGCCGACAGCCTCGCCCGGACCCACCCGGAGCTGGCAGAGTTCCTCCGGGTCTACGGGGCGGGCCGCACTTCCGACGCGGTCGCGCACTACCAGTCCCACCAGAACTGATCCCGCGGCCCGGTCCTCGGAGGGGGTCCGGGACCGGGCCAGGGGTGTGTTCGGGGGGGTGCGGGAATGACCGTTTTCCGGTGGGGGCCGGGGTGGTGTCTTTCATCGAGGGGGCTGGGGGGAGGAGCGGCGGACTGTCATGGGTGAGGTCTTCGCCGGCCGGTACGAACTGGCCGACCCGATCGGGCGTGGCGGTGTGGGTGCCGTCTGGCGTGCCTGGGACCACCGGCGCCGGCGCTATGTGGCCGCCAAGGTGCTCCAGCAGAGCGACGCCCACTCACTGCTGCGCTTCGTACGCGAGCAGGCCCTGCGTATCGACCATCCGCATGTCCTCGCTCCGGCCAGCTGGGCGGCCGACGACGACAAGGTCCTGTTCACCATGGATCTGGTCGGGGGCGGCTCGCTGGTCCATCTTGTCGGTGACTACGGCCCGCTTCCGCCGGGCTTCGTGTGCACCCTGCTGGACCAGCTTCTGTCGGGGCTCGCCGCGGTGCACGCGGAAGGCGTCGTGCACCGCGACATCAAGCCCGCCAACGTGCTGCTCGAGGCGACCGGAACCGGCCGGCCACGGCTGCGGCTGTCCGACTTCGGCATCGCCATGCGGTTCGGCGAGCCGCGCCTGACGGAGACCAATCTCGTGGTGGGTACGCCGGGTTATCTGGCGCCCGAGCAACTGCTGGGCTCCGAACCGGATTTCCCCGCCGATCTGTTCGCGGTGGGTCTGGTCGCCCTGTATCTGCTCGAGGGTGCCAAGCCGGATGCCAAGGCGCTGGTGCGGTACTTCGCGGAACATGGAACGCCCGGCGCGCCCAGGGGAGTTCCGGAGCCGGTCTGGCAGATCGTCGCCACTCTGCTCCAGCCCGATCCGGCGGCCCGTTTCCGCACGGCCACGGGAGCGCGCAAGGCGCTCGCCTCCGCCGTGGAGCTTCTCCCGGAGCCGGGCGTGGACGACGAGTTGATCGAGATATTCGATCAACTGGGGCCTTTGCCGTCCGGGTTCGGGCCCGAGGGTCCGCTGAAACCGGCCTCCGGGGTACGAGGCCGGCCAGCGCCCACGGCCACGGACACCCGTACCGGTGCCGATGGTGTCGGCACGGGGAGTGCAGGGGCGGAACACTCCGTCACCGGCTCGATGTCGGACACCGGCAGCTTCCACCTTCCGCCCCCGCAGCCGACGCCGAGCCCGCAGCCGTACGCCCGGTATGCGGAGCAGGCGGCGCCCCCGGTGGCCCGGCACGACGGGCATCCGGCCGGGCAGGCGCCGACGCCCGTCACCAAGCCCGCCGCCCGCGCCCCGCACACCCCGGCACACCGTCCTGAGCCCTCCCCCGGGTTCCACGCCGGGCCGCACCCCGCGCCGGAGACCCCTGTGGCCCCGAAGGCCCCGGCGGTCCCGGCGGCCTCCGCGCCCCCGGTCCCGTGGACGCGCACCGATGCCTCCACCGCCGCGTACACCGCCCAGGACCCGCGTGTCCCCCCACTCGGCCGGCCGGCCGGTGCCACAGCCGTGCCTCCCGCCGGTTCACCGGCCAGGCGCGCGTCGGGGCGCGGCCGCCGGGCCCGCCGGGCGATCCGGCGTCCCGGGCCCCCGGCGAAGGCGGCGATCCCGATCCTGCTGCTGGCGCTGGCCTGCTACGCCGTGGGGTTCTGGGCGCTGGCCCGCGTCTGAGCCCGCCGGGCCGCCAGGGTCCACCCGCCCAGCACCAGCAGCAGCGCGGTCCCGGTGCCGATGCCGCCGGCCGCGAGGGCCTTCATCGCGGTGCCGCCGCCCCCGGTGTCGCCGGTCGCCGCGGCCCGGCGGTCCTGTTCGGTGACCGTGAAGACGTCCCCCGGTTCCGGTCGCCCGGCGTACCGCGGCCCGGGGTGGGCCTGTCCGCCGACCCGCACCCGCAGCGTCACGTGGAACGGCCCCGTCCCGAAGGTGTCGGCCATCTTCTCGCTGAGGTGCAGCACGAGGTAGTAGTCGCCGGCGAAGCGCACCGTGTTCTGCCCGGTGAGGACGGCGTACCGGTTGGCGTACTCCACGGGCGGCAGCGGGTCGAGGACCGTGGACCTGTGGGTGCCGGTGTAACCGAGGGAGGCGCCGTCGACGTATCCGCGCACGGGGCTGTACAGCGAGAGGTTGAGGGCGCCGCCGACATAGCCGTGGCCGCTCGTGGAGGCGTCGAGGTCGGCGACGGCGTGCATCCGGCGGCCCCAGTCGACCGGGACCTTGTAGAAGAGGGTGGCGCCGGGTGTGATGCCGGTCCGCCAGACGCCCTGGCCCAGGGGGCGGGCGGAGGTGAATCCGGCGCCGCCGGTGCGGTCCCGGGGGGCGCCGGTGAGGGGCTCGGGGGAGGCGGAGTCCTGGTCCGGGGGAGCGGTGGTGGGCCCGGCGGCGGCGAGACCGGGTTCGGTGACGGGTGCGATCTCCAGGTCCCAGCGCGGTGCCGGGGACGCCGTGTCGTCCGCGGAGCCGCCGGCACTCAGGCGTTCGACACGCAGGTAGTAGGTTCCGGCTCCCTGGCACAGTGAGCGCCCGGCCTGCCGTTGTCCGAGTGCGGTCACGGGGCGGGCGCTGAGGCCTGCCCCGAAGAGCGCGGAGGCGGTGGAGCAGCGGGTGCCGCGCGCGTCCTCCAGGGACACCCGGATGCCGTCGGTGGCGTTGCCGGTGGTGCCCGCCGGAGGGACGGCGGTGACCGGGGCGTACGCCGACTCGGCGGCGGTGAGGTCGAGGCGGTAGGTGAGCGAGCCGCTCCCCGCAAGGGAGTCGCGGTAGGTACGGCCCGGCTCCAGCCGCGGCGCGCCGGCGGTGCCGGTGGCTCCCGTGACGGCCCGGCCGGCCGGGTCGAAGGCGTACGGGTCCTGGGCCCCGGCCGCCGCGGCGAACCCGCCCGGCAGCGCGGCCACGGCGCACAGTGCGGCCGTCACGATGCCCGTCCGGGCCGCGGGGCCCATCGGCCGTCCGTCGCCCCGCCGCCACCACGTCCTACGCTCTCGCCCCCGCACGTGCCGCTCCCTCTCGTTCCGCGCCGCGCATCCGGCCGTGGCTCATCCTGCCCCGGGCACCCCTGGGCCATCCGGGGAATCCGCACGGCCGTCCGAGTCTCCGGTGCCGGCGGCTCCGGTGCCTCCGGCCCGTCCGGCGAGGCGTACACCACGTCTCACGAACCCGCAACACGAGCCATAGGACCACCGGACAATCGGTTAAGAGGACCGGATGGTCGAAGAAGAGGACGTGAGGGCCGCCGAGGCCCGCGCCGACCCGGACAACACAAAACCCCGACCGCAAGGCGGCCGGGGTCTGATCAGATTCTGAATCGGTACTCAGGAACCCGTGGGCACGGAGTCGGTCGCCTCCGTCCACAGGTCCTGCTCGGCGCGATCCGCCTGGATCTGGCGGTACACGAGGAGCCCGCCGATGGCGGCCAGTGCGACCAGGAGCAGCTTCTTCACCGCGCGACCTCGTCTTTCCTTGACGTAGGGGACCTCTGGCGCCCGACTATACACACCGGCCGATATCGATCGGTGATCTGCGTCGGGCCCCAACTCCCGTCCCCGGACGCGCGATAGGGCAGGCCGGCACCGCCATGGCCGGAGGGTGATCACACCCCCACGGGCCGTCACTTTTGCCGGTGTTTCGCTCGACCTCGCCCGGTTCCAGGAGATTTCCGGAGCTATTACGTCCATCCGAGTGGTGTTGATCAGAACATCGACGCGCCACGGCTTCAGGTCCACCACATCGCGACGCTCATACACATCATGAGGAAAGTACGCAAACCGCCCAACCTGAAAGTGAGGGGCCATGACCGGGAACAACAAGGTCGTGCAGCTGTGGACCGCCATCGTCACCGCCTTCCTCGCGCTGTGCACGGCGCTCGGACTCGTCACCGCGACCACCGCCACCGCAGCGGCGGCCGCACCCCAGACCGAGACGCCGCAGGACAGCGTCGCGCAACGGATCGTCCCGACGAGCCCCATGGCGAATCTCTGGACCCGGTCCCATGCCAGGGCCCTGCCCCCCACGATGAAGCAGCGGATCCGGGCCGAGGCCCACGGAAAGTCCCCCAGTTGCCGGCACAGCCCCCTCACCGAGACGGAAGCGGAGACGGACCCGGGCCTTCAGTCCACGGACCCGCTTAACTGCTGAAGCCTCCGCAGTACTGAGAACGCAGACGTTTCGACATCAGGGCGACTTGCGTACGCATCAGTCGACACGGACAGACCCCCGGCCGGGCTCGGCCGGGGGTCTCGCGCTGTTCAGGGACGTCGGTACCGGGTCGTCAGGTCCCCCTCGAGGTCGTAGCCTGGGCGGATGCCCAGGGTCTCGGACCTCGTGCTGCCCGGCGACCGTACGGAACCGCTCCTCACCACGTGCCCGGAAAGGTGGTGGATGCCGCCGTGCCCCGGCGCGTCACCGTTGTCACCGCTGTCCACGCCCCGTCCGCCCGCTTCCTGCCGGACGCCCACAAGTCCCTGCGCGAGCAGTGGCTCCCGGACGGCTGGGAGTGGCAGTGGCTGATCCAGGAGGACGGCCGGACCGACGAGGTGCGCCCGTACGTCCCGGACGACGAGCGGGTGAGTTTCCGGCAGGGGCGGCCGGGCGGGCCGGGCGTCGCCCGCACGATCGCGCTGGCGCGCGCGGACGGCACGTATGTGAAGGTCCTGGACGCCGACGACCGGCTCACGCCCGGTGCGCTCGCCCGTGACCTGGCCGTCCTGGAGGCCGACCGCACGATCGGCTGGACCACCTCCCGGGCCCTGGACCTGCTCCCCGACGGCTCCACGGCCGGTTTCCCCGGCGATCCGGACGACGGCCCCGTCGAGCGCGGTGCCGTACTGCGCTTCTGGAAGGAACACGGTTTCCGGGCCCAGGTCCATCCGGCGTCGCTCTGCGTCCGCCGGGACCTGCTGACGGCCCTGGGCGGCTGGATGGCCCTGCCCGCCTCCGAGGACACCGGCCTGCTGCTGGCGCTGAACGCGGTCAGCCCCGGCTGGTTCACCGGAGAGGCCGGGCTGCTGTACCGGAAGTGGGAGGGACAGGTGACCGGTCAGGCCGCGCACACCGACCCGGCCGAGCGGGACGCCCGCATGGCGGTGGTGGAGGCCAGGGCACGTGCGCTGGCCGACCTCGGCTGGACCTTCCCCGCCGACCGGTGATCGGCGCTCACCCGCGTCATTCGGTGAGCACGACGGCCTGGGAGGGACACTTCTCGGCCGCCTCACGCACCCGCGCGTCTTCCCCGGCGCCCTCCTGACCGGGCCGGACCACGCCGTACCCGTCCTCGAACGCGAACACGGACGGCGCACGGTGCGCGCACTCGGCGGAGCCGTAGCAAACGGCCCGGTCCACGGAGACCTTCATACGTCCTCCAGCCGTACGGGACCCCGGCGGCCTCCCGGGCCGGCCGGCGGTCGGTGACCGACTACCAGGACGTCACTGCCCGCTTCGGCCGCCCGGCGAACCGCCGCTTGGTACCCGGCCCGTCCGGCACCGGTCCCTCCCCTCGTGGGGACCGGTACCGGACGGGCCGGGTGGCGTCGCCCGCACCGTGTCGGCGTGTCGGCGCGGGAGCTGTGTGTCCGGGACCGCGACGTCCCTCGTGCCGTCGATGTCCACCACGCCCGGCGGGCACATTGGCCGAGATCGATCGGCACCTCGGGCCGTCCGCCCGGGTACTTGGCCGGTGGCCTGTCCGGACCGATTGTGACGATGCCGCTACCGCGTCGTGATCCTGCCATTTACAGCCCCGCCCGAGGAGGTCCCTGTCTCCGGACCAGGGTGTAGTCGCAGGTCAGCCGTATAGGGTGAGTTTTCCGGTCCGGACGTCCTGATGCGGGGGGAGTTAAGGGGTGGGACCTTGAGTTCCGACTCAGGGACACGCACGGCCTTCGCCGAGCGCCTCGCACTGCTGTACAAGGAGGCCGGCAATCCACCCCTGAAGAGCGTCTCCGAGGCGGTCGTACGGCTGCAGCGGGTGGACGAGCGGGGACGACCGGTGCGGGTGTCCGCCCAGCGGATCAGCGACTGGCGGCGGGCCAAGAACGTACCGGCCCAGTTCGCCGCCCTCGCGGCCGTCCTGCAGATCCTGATCCCGGAGGCGCGCCGCGCACGGCCGGTCCCGGTCTCCAGCGGCCTGTACGACCTGCCCCAGTGGCAGCGCCTGTGGGAGCGCGCGCTGGCCGACCCGGCCGGCGACCGTCCCGCCGTCCCCGCGCAGGAGAACCGGCGGCCTCCGGCCCAGGATCCGCCCGTAGCCGGCGGCGTGTGCCCGTACCGGGGCCTGGCTCCCTACCGCCAGGAGGACGCCCGGTGGTTCTTCGGCCGGGAGCGGAGCACCGAGTCCCTGGTGGCCCAGCTGCGCGCCGCGGAGCGGACCGGCGGACTGATCATGATCGTCGGCGCCTCCGGTGCCGGGAAGTCGTCCCTGCTGAACGCCGGCCTGGTACCCGCGGTGCGGAACGGCGCGCTCGGGGACGGCGACGGCCGGCCGACGGCCGTGCTCCAGCTGGTGCCGGGCGCCGATCCGCTGGGCGAGCTGACCCGCCGGGTCCCGGAACTGGCCGCCCTCGCCGCCGACGCACGCATGGCCGAGGCGGAGGCGGACCACCACCCGGCCGCCGTGGGCTCCGACACCCCGCGCTTCGCCCGCGCGGTACGCGAGGCGGTCACCGCATGGGCGCTCCGGGAGACGTCCGCCCCCGACGAGGAACCGCCCGGCGACACGGCTCCGGACCCGCGCCCGGCCGGAACCGGCACACCGGACACACGCGCGCCCCGGAACGACGCGGCCGGCAGGCAAGTGGACGGCAGCGACTCCCAGGTCACGCTCCTCGACGAGAAGGGCACGCGCCCGGCCTCCTCGGCCGAATCCGATTCCGGCTCCGGCTCCGGCTCCGGCTCCGAGGGCACCCTCCCGATTCCCCACCAGTCCGGCGCCCCGCTGCTCCCCCCGGACGACGCCACCGGCTCGCCTTCCCCGCCCCCGGCCGGCCCCACCCCGCCGGCCGCCTCCGCCGGGCAGCCGCGAGCGGTGATCATCGTCGACCAGTTCGAGGAGACCTTCACCCTCTGCCCCGACGAGGCGGCCCGCCGCGCCTTCGTCCGGCTGCTGCACGCGGCCTGCGCCCCGCCCCCGGACCTGCCCGGACCCGCCCCCGTCCTCGTGGTCCTCGGCATCCGCGCCGACTTCTACGAGCAGTGCCTCGGCCACCCGGAGCTGGCCGACGCGCTGCAGCACCGGCACATGGTGCTCGGGCCGCTCACCACGGCGGAACTGCGCGAGGCGGTGACCGGCCCCGCCAAGGCCGTCGGCCTGGAGCTGGAACCGGGGCTGGCCGAACTGATCGTGCGGGAGGTGAGCGCGGACGGCCCGCGCGGGGCGCACGACGCCGGAGTGCTCCCGCTCCTCTCGCACGCCCTGCTCGCCACCTGGCAGCGCCGCAAGGCGGGCCGGCTGACCCTGGCCGGCTACCGCGCGGCGGGCGGCATCCAGGGCGCGGTTGCGGCGACCGCCGAACGCGCCTGGACCAGCCTCGACCCGGCCGCCCGTACCGCGGCCCGACTGCTCCTGCTGCGTCTGGTCCGGCTGGGCGAGGACACCCAGGCCACCCGCAGGCGCGGCACCCGGCGCCAGCTGGCGCAGGAGTCGGTGGACCCCGGCAAGACGGAGGAGTCGCTCGAGGCGCTGGTGCGCGCCCGGCTGGTCACGCTCGACGCGGAGACCGTGGAGATCACCCACGAGGCGCTGCTGCACGCCTGGCCACGGCTGCGCCACTGGATCGACGAGGACCGGGGCGACCATCTGCTGCGCCAGCGGCTGGAGGAGGACGGCCGCGCCTGGGAGGCCTCCGACCGGGACAGCGCGCTGCTCTACCGGGGCTCCCGCCTCGAACAGGCCCGGGGCTGGGCGAAGTCGGCCGGGGACACCTATCTGACCCGCGGCGCGGTGCAGTTCCTCGCCGCCTCGGTCCGGCTGCGCAGGCGCACCGTCCTGATCAGCCGCGCCGCGGTGGCGGCACTGGTCGTGCTCGCCCTGCTCGCGGCCGGTTCGGCGGTGGTCGCCTGGCAGCAGCGGGACGACGCGGTCTTCGAACAGGTGATCGCGGAGGCGGACCGGGTCCAGCACACCGACCCGTCGCTGGCCGCCCAGCTCGACCTGGTGGCCCACGACCTGCGCCCCGACGACGAGGGGACGTACAGCAGGCTCATCTCGATCGTCAACGCACCCCTGGCCACCCCTCTGCTCGGCCACCACGGCGCCGTCTACCTCACCTCGTTCAGCCCCGACGGCAAGCTCCTCGCCACGGCCGGCTACGACCGGACGGTCCGCCTGTGGAACGTGGCCGACCGGGGCCGTCCCGAGCCGCTGGGCAAGCCCCTCACCGGTCACACCAGCTGGGTGAGCAGCGCCGTCTTCAGCCCGGACGGCCACACCCTTGCCAGCGCCGGGGACGACGGCACGATCCGGCTGTGGGACGTCACCGACCCAGCCCACCCGGTCCCCCTCGGCAAGCCCCTCGCCGGCCACGAGGGCACGATCTACCTGGTCGCCTTCAGTCCCGACGGACGCACCCTGGCCTCCGCGGGCGAGGACCGCACCGTACGCCTGTGGAACGTCTCCGCCCCGAGCCGGCCCCGGCCGCTCGGCGCACTCGACGGTCACACGGCCGCGGTGCGCTGTGTGACGTTCAGCCCCGACGGACGCACCCTCGCGGCCGGCGGTGACGACGGCACGATCAGGCTGTGGAACACGGCCGACCCGCGCCACCCGCGTCCGCTGCCAAAGGTGCTCACCGGCCACACGGACCTGGTGCACTCGGTGGCGTTCAGCCCCGACGGGCGCACCCTGGCCAGCGGCAGCGCGGACGACACCATCCGGCTGTGGAACACGGCCGACCCCGCGCGCGCGGCACCGGTCGGCTCACCCCTCACCGGTCACACGGGCCCCATCTGGTCCGTGGCCTTCAGCCCCGACGGCAACCGGCTCGCCGCGGCCAGCGCGGACAGCACGGCGAGCCTGTGGAACGTCGGTGATCCGGCATCGGCGTCACAGGTCGGCGAGCCGCTGGCGGGCGGCAGCGGCGAGATGTACGCCCTGGGGTTCAGCCCGGACGGCCGGACCCTCGCCACCGGCAACGGCGACGGCAAGGTCCGCCTGTGGTCGGTGCCGACGTCGGACATGACCGGCCGCGGCGGGGCGTTCCGCCCGGACGGCAAGGTGCTCGCCACGGCCGCGCGCGACGGCGCGATCCGGCTGTGGAACGTGACCGCTCCCGGCCGGCCCGTGGCCTTGGGCAAGCCCTTCATGCGGACGAACGGCGACCAGCGGTCCCTGGTGTTCTCGCCCGACGGCCGCACCCTCGCGGTGCTGACCGGGAGCCGCGTGGTGCGCCTGTGGAACGTCACCGACCCGGCCCGCCCCGTCTCCGCCGGGCCGCCGCTGGTCCTGCGGACCCGGTTCATGGGCCCGGACGCGCTGGCGTACAGCCCCGACGGGCACACCCTGGCCACCGCCTACGACGACCGCACCATCCGGCTGTGGAACGTCACCGACCCCGCCCGCGCGGTGCCGCTCGGCAAGCCGCTCACCGGGCACCGGGGCTTCGTCAACGCGCTCGCCTTCAGCCCCGACGGACGCACCCTCGCCAGCGGCAGCGCGGACAGCACCGTCCGGCTGTGGGACGTCACCGACCCGGCCCGTGCCGTGCCGCTCGGCAACCCGCTCACCAGGCACTCGGGTCCCGTCAACACGCTCGCCTACAGCCCCGACGGCCATACCCTGGCCAGCGGCAGCGACGACGACACCGTGCGGCTCTGGGACGTCACCGACCCACGCGCGGCGACCGGGCCGGGCCGGCCGCTCACCGGACACACCGAGGCGGTCACGTCGCTGACGTTCGGCGAGTCCGGCCACATCCTGGCGAGCGGCGGCAACGACAACACCGTACGGCTGTGGAACGTCACCCGGCCCTCGTCGGCCAGCGCCATCGGCCAGTCGATGAGCCCCTACGCCAAGACCGGCAACTTCCTGGCGTTCAGCCCCAACAGTCATGTGCTCGGCGTGTCCAGCGGCGCGGACACGGTCCGCCTGTGGCGCCTGGACGCCGACGCTGCCATCCGGCACATCTGCGCGGTCACCCGGGGCGTGCTGACCCCGCAGAAGTGGCACGAGTACCTGCCCCGCCTGTCCTACGACCCCCCGTGCCACTGACCGATCAAGATCGGCCAACTCCCCCTTCCAACAAGCCGGTTGCCTCCCACAACCACCTCAACCTTGTTACCCTTGGCCATGGCCCGATCGCTGGTGCATCCCCCGTCGCCAGCGGTCGGGTCTTCCGCGTGCCCGGAACCGGCGAACCCGGCTCTCAGGGGTTCTCACCGAGGCCGTCGGTCCAGGAGACAGAACTCGTTGCCTCCGTGGTCCGCCATGACGAACCACGACTGGTCACCCTGGCCGCCCTTGCCGGATCCGCTCACGCGCTATGGCACGGCAACCACGACGTACGCCATGCCGATGACGGCGGCCAAGCAGGCAACGACGACGGCGATCACGCCGATGCCCAGCAGTCCCGTCACACCGGCGATCGCTCCCCAGCCGATCCGGGTCATCCGCTCAGCCTTCTCGACCGCGCTCTCGTAGTCCCTGTCGTCGTACCAGTCCCGATCGGTCATGACACCCCCAGCAGCTCCGAAGCATAGAAGGCATGTTCCGCGTTCGCGGTGAATGCCGAAGACCCCCAGCCGGTATCGACTGGGGGTCTTCTCGCATGTGGGGCTAACAGGATTTGAACCTGTGGCCTCATCCTTATCAGGGATGCGCTCTAACCAACTGAGCTATAGCCCCGCCGCGCTCTGCGGTGTGTGTCCCGCGCGCTGACTCCTGAAGATTAGCGCACGAGGGCGGCAGTCCCAAAATCGGTTGTCGGGGGGCTGCCGGGCGAGCCCGGCGGGCGGATCACTCGTCCTCGGCCAGCGTCAGTTCGATGCCGCCCACGAAGCCCGCGGACAGGTTGTAGATGAAGGCGCCCAAGGTGGCGAGGGCCGTGGCGAGGACGACGTCGATGACCGCGATGATCGACGCGAAGGTCAGCACGTGCGGCAGGGAGAGGAAGGACTGCAGGTCGAAGCCGTTCGCCTCGTTGGAGCCGGTCGCCTCCGAGATCGTGCCGCCGACCGTCGAGAACACGCCCATCGCGTCCATGACCATCCACAGCACCGCCGAGGCGACGACCGTGCAGATGCCCAGCGCGATGGAGAGCAGGAAGCTGACCTTCATCACCGACCACGGGTCCGCCTTGGCCACCCGCAGCCGCGCCTTGCGGGTGCGCGGCGCGGTCCGCGCGCCGGTACGCGGCCGGCGCACGGCGCCGGTGGGCGTCTGCGCCGGGTAGGCCTGCGGCGGGTGGTAGGGCCCGGAGTGCTGCTCGGAGCGCCGCTCACCGGGGAGCGGAGAGGCCGACTGTCCCTCGGCGGGCTGGGTCTGCGGGCCTCGGGTGTCCGTCACGGTTCCCCCCTGGGATGCCGGCGTATCGGTGGAGGGCGATTCCTTCGCCGAGGACCTGACCGCCCTCAGCTGGGTCGTGTGCGGGTCCGCCGCACCCGCCCCGTGCGCGGCGGAGCCACGGCCGCCGCCCGCTTCCGTACCCGTGGGGGTACCGGCCGATCCGGCGCCCGTGGCTCCGCTCACGATGACTCACTCCTCGTGCTACTCCGCCGAGGGCGCCTCACCCTCGTCCGTGCCGGTGGTCGCGGCAGCCTCGTCGGTCTCGTCGACGACGTCCCCGCCGTCGACCTCCTCCGCCTCGCGCCCCGCCTCGGCGTTACGTGCGATACCGACCACGGCATCGCGCTTGCCCAGGTTGATCAGTTGGACGCCCATGGTGTCACGGCCCGTCTCCCTGACCTCGCTGACTCGCGTACGAATCACACCGCCGGACAGGGTGATGGCGAGGATCTCGTCGCTCTCCTCGACAATCAGCGCGCCGACGAGCGAGCCGCGGTCCTCCACGATCTTGGCGGCCTTGATACCGAGGCCGCCGCGACCCTGGACGCGGTACTCGTCGACGGCGGTCCGCTTCGCGTACCCGCCGTCCGTAGCGGTGAACACGAACGTACCGGGTCGAACGACATTCATCGAGAGAAGCTCGTCCGCCTCACGGAAACTCATGCCCTTGACGCCCGAGGTGGCACGGCCCATCGGTCGCAGCGTGTCGTCCGAGGCGGTGAACCTGATCGACTGCGCCTTCTTGCTGACCAGCAGGAGATCATCGTCGGCCGAGACGAGTTCGGCACCGATCAGTTCGTCGTCGGTTCCGTCCTCCCGCTCACGCAGATTGATCGCGATCACACCGCCGGCGCGGGGCGAATCGTAATCCTTCAGAGGCGTCTTCTTGACCAGACCGGACTTCGTGGCGAGGACCAGGTACGGCGCCGCCTCATAGTCGCGGATCGCGAGGATCTCGGCGATCGCCTCGTCCGGCTGGAAGGCGAGCAGGTTCGCCACGTGCTGCCCGCGGGCCTCCCGGCCGGCCTCCGGCAGCTCGTACGCCTTCGCCCGGTACACCCGGCCCTTGTTCGTGAAGAACAGCAGCCAGTGGTGCGTGGTGGAGACGAAGAAGTGGTCGACGATGTCGTCTTCCTTCAGCTTCGTACCGCGCACGCCCTTGCCGCCGCGCTTCTGCGCCCGGTAGTCGTCCGTCTTGGTCCGCTTGACGTAGCCACCGCGCGTGACGGTGACGACGATGTCCTCCTCGGCGATCAGGTCCTCGATGGACATGTCGCCCTCGTACGGGATCAGCTTCGTCTGCCGGTCGTCGCCGTACTTCTCGACGATCGCGGCCAGCTCCTCGCTGACGATCCCGCGCTGACGGACCGGCGAGGCGAGGATCTCGTTGTACTGGTTGATCTTCGCCTGGAGCTCGTCGTGCTCCTGGACGATCTTCTGGCGCTCCAGGGCGGCCAGCCGCCGCAGCTGCATCTCGAGGATCGCGTTGGCCTGGATCTCGTCGATCTCCAGGAGGCCCATCAGGCCGCCGCGCGCGATCTCGACGGTGTCACTGCGCCGGATCAGCGCGATGACCTCGTCGATGGCGTCCAGGGCCTTCAGCAGACCGCGCAGGATGTGCGCCCGCTCCTCGGCCTTGCGCAGCCGGAACCGGGTCCGGCGGACGATGACCTCGATCTGGTGCGTCACCCAGTGGCGGATGAACGCGTCCAGGGACAGCGTGCGCGGCACGCCGTCGACGAGCGCCAGCATGTTGGCGCCGAAGTTCGTCTGCAGGTCGGTGTGCTTGTACAGGTTGTTCAGGACGACCTTGGCGACCGCGTCCCGCTTCAGCACGATGACCAGGCGCTGGCCCGTACGGGACGAGGTCTCGTCGCGGACGTCGGCGATGCCGCCGATCTTCCCGTCCTTCACCAGGTCGGCGATCTTCTGCGCCAGGTTGTCCGGGTTCACCTGGTACGGCAGCTCGGTCACCACCAGGCACTGCCGGTTCTGGATCTCCTCGACCTCGACCACCGCGCGCATCGTGATGGAGCCACGGCCCGTGCGGTACGCCTCCTCGATGCCCTTGCGGCCCACGACGAGCGCCCCGGTCGGAAAGTCCGGGCCCTTGATGCGCTCCATGAGCGCGTCCAGCAGCTCCTCGTGCGAGGCCTCGGGGTTCTCCAGGTACCACTGGGCGCCGGCCGCGACCTCGCGCAGATTGTGCGGCGGGATGTTGGTCGCCATACCGACCGCGATACCGGCCGAGCCGTTGATCAGCAGGTTCGGGAAGCGGGCCGGCAGGACGGTCGGCTCCTGGGAGCGGCCGTCGTAGTTGTCCGTGAAGTCGACGGTCTCCTCGTCGATGTCACGAACCATCTCCATCGACAGCGGCGCCATCTTGCACTCGGTGTAGCGCATCGCCGCCGCCGGGTCGTTGCCCGGGGAGCCGAAGTTGCCGTTGGAGTCCACCAGCGGCATCCGCATCGACCACGGCTGGGCGAGGCGCACCAGGGCGTCGTAGATCGAGGAGTCGCCGTGCGGGTGGTAGTTGCCCATGACGTCGCCGACGACACGGGCGCACTTGTAGAAGCCGCGTTCGGGGCGGTAGCCGCCGTCGTACATCGCGTACAGCACACGGCGGTGGACGGGCTTGAGACCGTCACGGACGTCGGGCAGCGCGCGGGACACGATGACGGACATCGCGTAGTCCAGATACGAGCGCTGCATCTCCGTCTCGAGCCCGACGGGCTCGACACGCATCACGATTTCGCCGCCCTCTTCAGGGGTGACAGGAGTGTTCTCGTCGGCCATTGCTGGTGAAGATCCTTCCTGGTGCGGTCAGCTGAGACCGACTCAGATGTCGAGGAAGCGGACGTCCTTGGCGTTGCGCTGGATGAACGCGCGTCGGGCCTCGACGTCCTCGCCCATCAGAACCGAGAACAGGTCGTCGGCCTGGGCGGCGTCGTCGAGCGTGACCTGGCCGAGGACCCGGTGCTCCTGGTCCATGGTGGTCACCCGCAGCTCCTCGGCGTTCATCTCGCCGAGACCCTTGAAGCGCTGGATCGAGTCCTCGCGGACACGCTTGCCGCGCTGCCGCCCCAGCTCGATCAGCGCGTCGCGCTCGCGGTCCGAGTACGCGTACTCCGTGTCGTCCCGGCCCCACTTGATCTTGTACAGCGGCGGGCGGGAGAGGTACACGTGCCCGGCCTCGACCAGCGGCCGCATGAAGCGGAACAGGAAGGTCAGCAGCAGGGTGCTGATGTGCTGGCCGTCGACGTCGGCGTCCGCCATCAGGATGATCTTGTGATAGCGGAGCTTCTCGATGTCGAAGTCCTCGTGCACACCCGTGCCGAACGCGGAGATCAGCGCCTGGATCTCCTGGTTCTGCAGGATCTTGTCGATCCTGGCCTTCTCGACGTTGAGGATCTTGCCGCGGATCGGGAGGATCGCCTGGTACTGCGGGTTCCGGCCCGACTTGGCCGAACCGCCGGCGGAGTCACCCTCGACGATGAAGATCTCGCACTTGGTGGGGTCGTTCGACTGGCAGTCGGAGAGCTTGCCCGGCAGGGACGCCGACTCCAGCAGACCCTTGCGCCGGGTCAGGTCACGGGCCTTGCGGGCCGCGACGCGCGCGGTGGCCGCCTGGATGCCCTTGCGGATGATGTCCGCGGCCTCGACCGGATTGCGGTCCAGCCAGTCGTTGAGGTGCTCGTAGACCGCCCGCTGCACGAAGGTCTTCGCCTCCGTGTTGCCCAGCTTGGTCTTCGTCTGGCCCTCGAACTGCGGCTCGCTCAGCTTGACCGAGATGATCGCGGTCAGACCCTCACGGATGTCGTCACCGGTGAGGTTGTCGTCCTTCTCGCGCAGCAGCTTCTTGTCACGCGCGTACTTGTTGATCAGGCTCGTGAGGGCCGCACGGAAGCCCTCCTCGTGCGTACCGCCCTCATGCGTGTGGATGATGTTCGCGAACGAGTACACACCCTCGCTGTAGCCGCTGTTCCACTGCATCGCGACCTCGAGGGACAGGCTCTTGTCCCTGTCCTCCGCCTCCAGGTCGATGACGGTGGGGTGCACCACGTCGCCCTTGCGGGAGTTGAGGTACTTCACGAAGTCGACGATGCCGCCCTCGTAGTGGTACGTGACCGACTTGACCTCGGCCTTCTCGTCCGCGCCCGCCTCGTCCGCACCGCTGGTGGCCTTCGCCGACTCGCGCTCGTCCGTGAGCTTGAGCGTCAGCCCCTTGTTGAGGAACGCCATCTCCTGGAAACGCCGCGACAGCGTCTCGAAGGAGTACTCGGTGGTCTCGAAGATCTCCGGGTCGGCCCAGAACGTGACCGACGTGCCGGTCCGCTCGATGGCCTCGTGCTTGGCCAGCGGGGCGGTCGGAACGCCCATCTTGTAGTCCTGCGTCCAGCGGTGGCCGTCGGTCCTGACCTCGACGGAGACCTTGGACGACAGGGCGTTCACGACGGAGACACCGACACCGTGCAGACCGCCGGAGACCGCGTAGCCGCCGCCGCCGAACTTGCCGCCCGCGTGCAGCACGGTCAGCACGACCTCGAGAGCCGGCTTGCCCTCGGAGGGCACGATGCCCACCGGAATGCCACGCCCGTTGTCGATGACCCGCACGCCGCCGTCGGCGAGGATCGTCACGTCGATGGTGTCCGCGTAACCAGCCAGCGCCTCGTCGACCGAGTTGTCGACGACCTCGTACACCAGGTGGTGCAGACCGCGCTCACCGGTCGAACCGATGTACATGCCGGGTCGCTTGCGGACCGCGTCCAGCCCTTCGAGCACGGTGATGGCGCTGGCGTCGTAGGAGGCGGAGGCCGTGCCGGATGCCGCGGCCCCGCCGGTCACGCCGGCGTCGATGGACGGGATGTTCTCGTTGGGGTTGCCGGAATCGGCCACGAAGCGCCCTTTCTGGCACAGCACGAGCCAGGCTCCTGTGGGTGCCCCTCCTGGAGAGGGTTACCGGAGCGGCTGCGGCATGTTGCGTCGGTAAGCCTTGATCAGCGTTGCTCAGCTTTTCCCGGACGTCCCCACGACTGGGGCGGGATTGTCTCCCAGTCTACCGGTAGCGCCGACAGTGATGGGGGTTTGCCGGTACCTGAGTCCCCATGTGCCGCCCTGAACCGGTCTCGGCCGGGTACCGATATAGGGAAGGGGGCTCCAAGGGGCTCACAGCGGCACTCAGCGCTTCGAGCCGTCAAACCTTGGCTACTGGCGGGTCAGCACGTGATCCACACCTGTGCACCGCGCCCCGGCACGGGCTCCGACGGCACCGCGCGACGACCACCGGACGTGAGGTACGTCACCCGTAGGTGTCGCCGGGCCCGGTGCTCCCCGGAGCCCGCAGCGGCCCGTAACGCCGGGCCGGACCACCCGGACCGTTCACCTTGATCAGCCGGACCGTGCCGTGCCCGAGGTCCTCGTTGAGCCGGGCCACCAGCGTCGGGGCGAGCAGCCGCAACTGGGTCGCCCAGGCCGTCGAGTCGCAGCTCACCGACAGCACCCGCTCGTCCTCGTCGTACCGCTGCGGCACACAGTGCTTCGCCAGGTCCTCGCCCACGATCTGCGGCCAGCGGCCCATGACCCCGCCCACCGCGGCCGGCGTCTCCCAGCCCCGCTCGGTGAGCAGCCGGTTGATCGCCGCCCCGAGCGCCATCGGGTCCCGGCCGTCGGCCCGCGCACCCGAACGCAGACCGCCGCCGCGCCGCGCCTGCTTCTTCTGCCGCGCCGCGTCACCGCGCGCGCGTGCCTGCTCCTTCGCCGCGCGCAACGCCACCCGCGCGAGGTCGACACCGGACGGCTCGTCCTTCTTCGGGGTGGGTTCCTCGGTGCTCATACGCGCTCCACCGTCCCGCCGGCCACCGCGTACCGCGCACCGGCCAGCACATGAGGTACGTCGTCGTCCACAGCGGCGGTGACCAGCACCTGCTCACCGGGCGCGACCAGCTCAGCCAGCCGTTCCCGGCGACGGGCGTCCAGCTCGGCGAAGACGTCGTCCAGGACCAGCACCGGCTCGTTGCCCTCCGCGCGCAGCAGGTCGTACGAGGCCAGCCGCAGCGCGAGGGCGTACGACCACGACTCCCCGTGCGACGCGTACCCCTTGGCGGGCAGCTGACCGAGTTTGAGAACCAGATCGTCCCGGTGGGGGCCCACGAGGGTCACACCCCGCTCGATCTCCTGCTTGCGCGCCTCACCCAGGGCCGCCATCAGCTGACCGTGGAGATCCTCGCGCGTGTGGGCCTCACCCGGCGCCGACGGCTTGTACTCCAGCGCCACCGGCCCGCCACCGGGAGCCAGCTGCTCGTACGCCTTGTCCGCGAGCGGCTGCAGCGCGGCGATCAGATCCAGCCGCCGGGCGAGCAACTCGGCACCCGCATGCGCCAGATGCTGGTCCCACACGTCCAGGGTGGACAGATCCATGGAACGCCCGCCGTGCCGGCGCGCGAGAGCGGCAGACTTCAGCAGCGTGTTGCGCTGCTTGAGCACCCGCTCGTAGTCGGAGCGCACCCCCGCCATGCGCGGGGAACGCGCGGTGATCAGCTCGTCCAGGAACCTGCGCCGCTCCCCGGGATCGCCCTTGACCAGCGCGAGATCCTCCGGCGCGAACAGCACCGTCCGGACGATCCCCAGCACGTCCCGCGGCCTGACCTGCGAGGAACGGTTGATACGGGCCCGGTTCGCCTTGCCCGGGTTCAGCTCCAACTCGATCAGCTGCTGCCGCTCGCCCTGCCGGACCTGCGCCCGGACGACCGCGCGCTCGGCGCCCATGCGGACCAGGGGGGCGTCCGAGGCGACCCGGTGGCTGCCGAGGGTGGCGAGGTAGCCGACGGCCTCGACGAGATTGGTCTTGCCCTGCCCGTTGGGGCCGACGAAGGCGGTGACGCCCGGGTCGAGCGGAACCTCGACCCGGGCGTACGAGCGGAAGTCGGCCAGCGAAAGATGCGTGACGTGCATGGTCGTCCGCCGACCTCCCCCAGGGTTGTGGATCCCGGAGGGATCCTGTGGATTACTTCTTCTCTACGGCGTGGCCGCCGAACTGGTTGCGCAGCGCGGCGATCATCTTCATCTGCGGCGAGTCCTCCTGCCGGGAGGCGAACCGCGCGAACAGCGAGGCGGTGATCGCGGGAAGCGGCACCGCGTTGTCGATGGCGGCCTCCACGGTCCAGCGTCCCTCACCGGAGTCCTGTGCGTAACCGCGCAGGCCGTCGAGGTGCTCGTCCTCGTCCAGCGCGTTCACCGCGAGGTCGAGCAGCCAGGAACGGATGACCGTGCCCTCCTGCCAGGAACGGAAGACCTCACGCACGTCCGTGACGGAGTCGACCTTCTCCAGCAGCTCCCAGCCCTCGGCATAGGCCTGCATCATCGCGTACTCGATGCCGTTGTGGACCATCTTCGCGAAGTGGCCCGCGCCGACCTTGCCGGCGTGCACCGAGCCGAAGTCACCCTCCGGCTTGAGCGCGTCGAAGACCGGCTGCACCTTGGCGACGTTCTCGGCGTCGCCGCCGTACATCAGCGCGTACCCGTTCTCCAGGCCCCAGACGCCGCCGGAGACACCGCAGTCCACGAAGCCTATGCCCTTGGCGGCCAGCTCCTCGGCGTGCTTCTCGTCGTCCGTCCAGCGGGAGTTGCCGCCGTCCACGACCACGTCACCGGGCTCCAGGAGCTCGGCCAGCTGGTCGACGGTGGTCTGGGTGGGCTCGCCGGCCGGGACCATCACCCAGACCACGCGGGGAGCGGAGAGCTTGCCCACAAGCTCCTCCAGGCTGTGGACGTCCGCGAGGTCCGCGTTGTGGTCGTGTCCGATGACGGTGTGGCCCGCGCGGCGGATCCGCTCGCGCATGTTGCCGCCCATCTTGCCGAGGCCGACGAGACCGAGCTCCATCAGTTGTGTTCCTTAGGTCGGTGTGTGCCGTGACAGGCACCGGAGTGCCGAGCCGAGCCTAAACCCGGACGCGCGCGCACAGTTGTGGGCATACGCGCTCATACGCACGGCCTGACCTGCGGAATCCCATCCGGCTGCGGGGCTCGTCGCCCGGACACGGCGCCGGGCACCGCGACGGTGCCCGGCGACTGTGCACAGCTGTGGACGGCCTCAGCCGCTGAGCCGCACCGGCATGATCAGGTACTTGTAGGCCTCGTCCGCCTCCGCGTCCAGCGCGGGCTTGCCGCTGAGCAGCGCCGGCTTGGTGGACGTCGTGAACGACAGCTGCGCCACCGGGGAGTCGATCGCGCTCAGGCCGTCCAGCAGGAACGTGGGGTTGAAGGCGATCGAGATGTCGTCGCCGTCCAGCTGGGCGTCCACCCTTTCCACAGCCTGTGCGTCGTCGCTGGAACCGGCCTCCAGGATCAGCACGCCCTGCTCGAAGCTCAGCCGCACCGGGGTGTTCCGCTCGGCGACCAGGGCCACACGCTTGACGGCCTCCACGAAGGGGGCGGTCTCGATCACCGCGATGGAGTTGAACTCGGTCGGGAACAGCGTGCGGTACTTCGGCAGGTCGCCCTCGAGGAGACGGGTCGTCGTCCGCCGGCCGGCGCCCTCGAAACCGATCAGGCCCTCACCGGCGCCCGAGCCCGACAGCGCGAGGATGACGCTGTCACCACTGGTCAGCGCCTTGGCGGTGTCCTGGAGCGTCTTGGCGGGCACCAGGGCGACCGCGGAGACGTCCGGGTTCTCCGGCTTCCACAGGAACTCGCGGACCGCGAAGCGGTAGCGGTCGGTGGAGGCCAGGGTGACGGTGTCGCCCTCGATCTCGATGCGCACACCGGTGAGGACGGGCAGCGTGTCGTCACGGCCGGCGGCGATGGCGACCTGGGACACGGCCGCCGCGAAGACCTCGCCGGGCACGGTGCCGGTCGCGTTCGGCATCTGCGGCAGCGCCGGGTACTCCTCCACAGGCAGGGTGTGGAGTGTGAACCGCGAGGAACCGCAGACCACGGTCGCCCGTACACCGTCTGTGGAAATCTCCACCGGCCGGTTGGGGAGGGCGCGGGAGATGTCGGCGAGCAGCCGGCCGGAGACGAGGACGGTGCCGTCCTCGTCGACCTCGGCCTCGACGCTGACCTTCGCGGAGACCTCGTAGTCGAAGCTCGACAGGCTCAGCTGGCCGTCCTCGGCCTTCAGCAGCAGCCCGGCGAGGACAGGCGCCGGCGGACGGGCCGGGAGGCTGCGTGCCGCCCAGGCCACTGCCTCCGCGAGTACGTCGCGTTCCACCCGGATCTTCACCGTAAGCCGCCTCCTGCTGTTGCTACTGAGTCCTCCGACTCGGTGTCACCGCCCACTGCGACGGGAAGGACACCGGGGACCAGTCTGACGCACCGCACTGACAGTAGGTGCCTGTCGGGGTCAAGTCGCTCCGAGGGGCAGCCGAGCTCGAGACGGCGAGTTGTGCACAGGCCCCGCTTCGAAACGGATTCCCAGCTCTCTCTAGTTGGGAGTAGTAGTAGGGGCTGTGGATACCGTGGATAACCGCGTTTTCCCAGCTCAGACCCACAATTTTGTCCACTGACCCTGTGGGTGGGACCAGTGGACAACTCAGGGTCTCTGTGGAGAACGGAAAGTTCTGCACACACCGCCCACAGCTCGAGCCCGGTTCTCCCCAGCTGCGTCCCCAGGATCATCCACGTTTCCCACACCCCGATCCGGCAGCCTTGTGTGACGGCTTTCACTCGACGCGGTGATCTGGTGCGTCGCGTTGCCGAACAGTGGACAGCCATGTGGAGAAGCCGGAGATCGCTGGGGACAACCTGCTCCAGCCTGTGGGCCGCCCGTGGACAACTCCGTGCACAGCCTGTGGATCACCGCCTCGTCCACAGGCTGTGGAGATCCGTCGTCCACGATTCCACAGGCCGTTGAGCTGCGCGGACGTCACTTCCCCAGAGTCCCTGTGGACGCGGTTCGGGACAACTCCACGGTCCCCAGGATGTGGAGGGAAGAAAGTCGGCGAATCTGTGGAGGGTGGCCGTAACTACGCAGATATTCGAACACCCGGTGGCCGGGGAGAACCTCGGCGAACGACGGCGGCCCGTCGAAGGACCGTGGGCAGCCCGTCCGTAGCCCGTCGACAGTCGGCCGGCAGCCGGCCGGGAACGTCCGCGGCGGAGGTGTCGGCGACCGCGCAGGAGGCTCTCCGCACGCACCGGAGGGACACAGAAGGGCGCCCCCGGGATCTCCTCCCGGGGGCGCCCTCCACGCGGTCTGCGGCTGGGTCAGCCGTTCTTGATGCGGTTGGTCAGCTCGGTCACCTGGTTGTAGATCGAGCGCCGCTCGGCCATCAGCGCGCGGATCTTGCGGTCGGCGTGCATGACGGTCGTGTGGTCGCGGCCGCCGAACTGCGCGCCGATCTTCGGCAGTGACAGGTCGGTCAGCTCACGGCACAGGTACATGGCGATCTGCCGGGCGGTGACCAGCGCGCGGCCGCGCGAGGTGCCGCACAGGTCCTCCACCGTCAGACCGAAGTAGTCGGCGGTGGCCGCCATGATGGCCGGCGCCGTGATCTCCGGTGCGGAGTCCTCGCCGCCGGGGATCAGGTCCTTCAAAACGATCTCGGTCAGCCCCAGGTCCACCGGCTGGCGGTTGAGCGATGCGAACGCCGTCACCCGGATCAGCGCGCCCTCCAGCTCACGGATGTTGCGCGAGATCCGGGAGGCGATGAACTCCAGGACCTCCGGCGGGGCGTTGAGCTGTTCCTGGACCGCCTTCTTGCGCAGGATCGCGATGCGCGTCTCCAGCTCGGGCGGCTGGACGTCGGTGATCAGACCCCACTCGAAACGGTTCCGCAGCCGGTCCTCCAGCGTGACCAGCTGCTTGGGCGGCCGGTCGGAGGAGAGCACGATCTGCTTGTTGGCGTTGTGGAGCGTGTTGAAGGTGTGGAAGAACTCCTCCTGCGTCGACTCCTTGTCCGCCAGGAACTGGATGTCGTCGACGAGCAGGATGTCCATCTCGCGGTAGCGCTTGCGGAAGCTGTCGCCCTTGCCGTCGCGGATGGAGTTGATGAACTCGTTGGTGAACTCCTCGGAGCTGACGTACCGCACCCGCGTGCCCGGGTAGAGGCTGCGCGCGTAGTGCCCGATGGCGTGCAGCAGATGCGTCTTGCCGAGCCCCGACTCCCCGTAGATGAACAGGGGGTTGTACGCCTTCGCCGGCGCTTCGGCGACGGCCACCGCGGCCGCGTGCGCGAACCGGTTGGAGGCGCCGATGACGAAGGTGTCGAAGAGGTACTTGGGGTTCAGCCGCGCGGTGGGCTCGCCGGGACCGCTCGCGGGCGCGGGCTGCGCGGCCAGCGGGCCGGGGGCGCCGCCCGTACCGGCCGGCGGCAGGTCCGGACGGCCCGGGCCGCCGCGGCGCGCCGGACCGGCGCCCGACGGCTGATCGGGCAGCTCTCGGCGGACCGGGTCGCGCTGGTCGTAGTCGGCGCGGGGCGGGTCGTAGTCCTGCCGGTCCCGGCGGTCGTCCCCGCGGTCGTAGGCCTGCCGGTCCTTGCGCTCGTAGTCCTGCCGGGAGTCGTACTCCGGGCGGTCGTACTCGGAGCGGGGGCCGTCGTACTCGCCGCGCTGCTGCTCGTACGCGGGACGCTCACGGCCCGGCGAACGGTAGTCCTGCGACGGCGGACCGTAGCTGTCCTGGGAGGGAGTGCCGTAGGAGTCCTGCGGCGGGGAGGCGTAGGGGTCGCGTTCGGGGAAACCGAGCCGCGGCTGCTGCCAGCCGCCGTACTCGTCCCGTGCGGGGCGCGGCCAGGCGCCGGGTTCGGGCCGCTGGTATTCGGAGGGGTAGGCGGGCCGCGCGGTGGGGAGCTGGTCCCCGCGGGACGGTTCGCCGCCCTGCTGCGGATCGGGCGCGCGGTGGCGGCCGTAGCCCTCGTACGGTCCGGAGGGCAGTTCGGGTTCCTCGTAGCGCGGCTGCGGCTCGGGCGTGGACGCCTTCGGGGCCGGCGGCTCGCCCATGGAGTCGTCGACGGTGATCGCGATGCGGATGGGGCGGCCGCACTCGCGGCTGAGGGTCTCGCTCACGATCGGTGCGAGACGGCCTTCCAGTACGCCCTTCGCGAATTCGTTCGGCACCGCGAGCAGGGCGGTGTCCGCGACCAGCGCGAGTGGCTGGCAGCGCCGGATCCAGTGCTCGTCCTTCGCCTCGACACCCTGTCCGCGGCCCTCGCCGAGGAGCTGCTCCAGTACTCGTGGCCACACTGCGGCAAGATCGGCAGGTACGTCAGCCACAGGGCACGCTCTCTCGCAGGTCCCACGAACGTGTGGTCCGGGGACGGGTTCAGGGTGAAGATCGGTGGACGGGTGGGGCGGTCCGGCTCGGGCCGGGGCAAGGGAACGAATCGGAGTCCAGCCACGGTAGTCAGCGCGGCGGGTACGGTTCAAGTTGTTGTCCCCAGCCTGTGGACAGTGTCCCTCCTGACCCCTGGTTTGACCGAATGGCGCAGCCCCGCGTACCGTAACCAGGTCGAGTTGTCGATGGCTGCTGCCGCCTGCCTCCGATGGGCACAGATCGCTGAAGGTGATCGGGAAGCGGTGCACTCGGGCGTGACGCGAGCTACTCGTGGGCGCACGGTGACAGCCAGGACGGCACCCCGCCACTACCGATTTCTTCTGGAGCCCCCGAGTGAGCAAGCGCACCTTCCAGCCGAACAACCGTCGTCGCGCGAAGACCCACGGCTTCCGCCTGCGGATGCGCACCCGTGCCGGCCGCGCGATTCTCGCGAACCGCCGCAGCAAGGGTCGCGCAAGCCTGTCCGCCTGATTCGATCAGGTCATGACGTCGTGCTGCCTACCGAGCATCGGCTGAGGCGGCGCGAGGACTTCGCGACCGCTGTACGACGGGGTCGCCGGGCCGGTCGCCCGCTCCTCGTCGTCCACCTTCGTAGCGGTGCCACGGACCCGCACGCGCCTGGGGAGAGCGCTCCCCCGACGCGTGCGGGTTTCGTCGTGAGCAAGGCAGTGGGTGGCGCGGTCGTGCGCAACCAAGTCAAGCGCAGACTGCGCCACCTGATGCGTGACCGAGTCGCCCTTTTTCCCCCCGGTAGCCTGGTAGTCGTACGAGCGCTGCCCGGAGCGGGCGACGCAGACCACGCACAGCTGGCCCGAGACCTGGACGCCGCCGTGGAGCGGCTGCTGGGAGGGGGCGCGCGATGAAGTACCCACTGCTGGCCCTGATCAAGCTGTACCAGTGGACGATCAGTCCACTCCTTGGGCCGGTGTGCAAGTACTACCCGTCGTGCTCCCACTATGGCTTCACGGCCATCGACCGGCACGGTGCGATCAAGGGAACGGCACTCACCGCCTGGCGCATTCTCCGGTGCAATCCGTGGTCGCTCGGCGGTGTGGACCATGTCCCGCCGCGCAAGCGCCCGCGGTGGCACGAAATGCTGCGCAACGCTTGGTGCGCACGCAAGGGCGGAACCTCCGCCGCCGAACCGGCCACCGAGGAGAGGACTCGATCCGAGCTCTCTTCGAGCCCGGCCGCAGAGACTTCGTCCCATGCCCAAGGAGCATGATTAGTGGACACGATTGCCAGTCTTTTCAGCTTCATCACGACACCCGTCTCATGGGTCATCGTCCAGTTCCACACGGTGTACGGCGCCATCTTCGGCCCTGACACCGGATGGGCCTGGGGCCTGTCCATCGTGTCCCTGGTGATCCTGATCCGCATCTGCCTGATCCCGCTCTTCGTGAAGCAGATCAAGGCGACCCGGGCCATGCAGACGCTCCAGCCCGAGATGAAGAAGATCCAGGAGCGCTACAAGAACGACAAGCAGCGCCAGTCCGAAGAGATGATGAAGCTGTACAAGGAGTCGGGTACCAACCCGCTCTCCTCGTGCCTTCCCATCCTGGCGCAGTCGCCGTTCTTCTTCGCCCTGTATCACGTGCTCAACGGCATCGCCTCGGGCCAGACCATCGGCGTCATCAACGCGTCGCTGCTGGAGAGCGCCCGTAAGGCGCACATCTTCGGTGCCCCGCTCGCCGCGAAGTTCAAGGACAGCGCCAGTACGATCGAGGCCCTGGGCGCCTCGGTCACCGACGTCCGCGTCGTGACCGTGGTCATGATCGTCATGATGTCGGCGTCGCAGTTCTACACGCAGCGCCAGCTGATGACGAAGAACGTCGACACCACGGTGAAGACGCCGTTCATGCAGCAGCAGAAGATGCTGATGTACGTCTTCCCCATCATGTTCGCCGTCTTCGGTATCAACTTCCCGGTCGGTGTCCTCATCTACTGGCTGACCACCAACGTGTGGACCATGGGCCAGCAGATGTACGTCATCCACAACAACCCGACCCCGGGCTCCAAGGCCCAGGCCGCCTACCTCGAGCGCCTGACCAAGCACGTGACCCAGCACGGCAAGGTCCGTCGGCGGAGTGAGAAGACCATCGTCAAGGCGATCGTCGCCAAGGGCCGTGACCGCAACGAGTTCGAGCGCAAGTTCATCAACGGCCTGACCAAGGCGGGCCTCGCGGCTCAGACCGACGGCACCGTGGTGAAGGGCGAGAGCCAGGCCTTGGCGCAGGCCGAGGACGGTACGACCACCGCCACCGCCGCGCGGCGTCAGCAGCCCAAGCGCCAGAGCAAGTCTCAGCGTCAGTCCGGCGTGACCAAGCAGGCGGGCGACGCTCTCTCGCTGGAGAAGTCCGACGACGAGCCGCAGGACGACGTCAAGCCCGCCGCTGCCAAGCAGCCCCAGAAGCCCGGCTCCGGCACCCGCAGCAAGGCCCAGTCCGGGCAGCGCAAGGGTGGCCCGCAGCGGCCCAAGTCCCCGTCCAAGAAGTAAGAAGGAGCCCATCCCGTGACGGAAGGCACCACCTCCGCCGCTGCCGAGGGTGCAGACACCCTCACCCGCCTGGAGCAGGAGGGCGAGATCGCGGCGGACTACCTGGAGGGCCTGCTCGACATCGCCGACCTCGACGGCGACATCGACATGGACGTCGAGGCCGATCGCGCCTCTGTGTCGATCATCAGCGACGCCGGCGGCCGTGACCTGCAGAAGCTGGTCGGCCGGGACGGCGAGGTGCTTGAGGCTCTCCAGGAGCTCACGCGCCTGGCCGTGCACCGGGAGACCGGTGACCGCAGTCGGCTGATGCTGGACATCGCGGGCTACCGGGCCAAGAAGCGCGCCGAGCTGTCGGAGCTGGGCGCCAAGGCCGCCGCCGAGGTCAAGAGCACCGGCGAGCCCGTGAAGCTCGAGCCCATGACGCCGTTCGAGCGCAAGGTCGTGCACGACGCGGTCAAGACCGCGGGGCTGCGCAGTGAGTCCGAGGGCGAGGAGCCCCAGCGGTTCGTCGTCGTGCTGCCTGCCTGATCGGCTCCTCTCGTTTCACGGCCCCGTCTGCCTGCAGACGGGGCCGAACTTTGTCAGCCTGGTAGTTCTGGTGGCCGGTGCACGAAGCCCGGCGCTGTACGGAAGGACGGTCCCCGTGACGGAGGCAGCGGAGCTTCCCCCCGCGCCCGAACAGGCGCGGGAAGTGTTCGGTGAGCGTTTCGCCGATGCGGTTCGCTATGCGGAGCTGCTCGCCGAGGCGGGAGTGCAGCGTGGCCTGATCGGCCCGCGCGAAGTGCCCCGCCTGTGGGAACGGCACCTGCTGAACTGCGCGGTCCTCTCGGAGGCGGTTCCTGAGGGGGTGACGGTGTGCGACGTCGGCTCCGGAGCCGGCCTGCCGGGCATCCCGCTGGCCCTGGTCCGGAACGACCTGAACATCACCCTGCTGGAGCCCCTGCTGCGGCGGACCAACTTCCTCACCGAGGTGGTCGAGCTGCTGGGCCTGGACCATGTCACCGTGGTGCGTGGCCGGGCCGAGGAAGTCATGGGGAAGCTCCCACCGGTCCATGTGGTGACCGCCCGTGCCGTGGCTCCGCTGGACCGGCTGGCCACTTGGGGCATCCCTCTGCTGCGTCCCTACGGCGAGATGCTGGCGCTCAAGGGGGACACCGCCGAGGAGGAGCTGAAGTCGGCCGCTACCGCCCTCAGCAAGCTGGGTGCGGTGTCGACGTCCATCCTTCATGTCGGCGACGGTGTGGTGGATCCTGCGTCCACCGTGGTCCGGGTGGAGGTCGGTGAGAGCCCGGGCGGTGTGCGGTTCGCCGCCAAGCGGGCCAAGGCCGCTCGAACGGGGCGGACACGACGACGTCGCTGATCCGTGGGCCCAACGTCTCGGGCCCGAATCGTGAACGAGGCGTACTCCACACAAGCTGCCAAACCCATGCAAGCCGGAGTGTCGCGGAGATCCGGTCGCTGTAGCTGTGCATCGTGTTTCACGTGAAACGTCGCTCACTGCTGCACGGCATCATCAGTCGGGGCCGCGCTGCGGCCGAACCTCGTGACCGTAAGCCTCTCGGTTCACTCGGAAAGGCAGCGGAGTTGTCCACAGAGGTGGATTTCTCCACAGAACAACAGGCCTCACTGGTTCACGACCCCGAAGACATGGGAGGCTCTGTTCATTGCGAGCCTGAAGTCGAGGAGAGTGAATCCTTGCGGTCCGACGCCAACATCGCGGGACCGATGACCGATCCGGTCCCCGGTCCCCGTACCGAGTCGATGGGGGCGGATGTTTCACGTGAAACACCGCCTCCGATGGACGACACTCCCATCGGTCGTGCTGCCCAGCTGGCGGTGGAAGCTCTGGGGCGAGCAGGCGAGGGCCTGCCACGACCCGAGCAGACCCGAGTCATCGTGGTCGCCAACCAGAAGGGCGGCGTCGGTAAGACGACGACGACCGTCAACCTTGCCGCTTCGCTGGCTCTGCACGGCGGCCGCGTCCTAGTGATCGACCTCGACCCACAGGGCAACGCCTCGACGGCGCTGGGGATCGATCACCACGCCGAGGTTCCGTCGATCTACGACGTCCTGGTGGAGAGCAAACCTCTCGCGGAGGTCGTCCAGCCCGTCCCGGACGTCGAAGGCCTCTTCTGCGCCCCGGCCACCATCGATCTCGCCGGTGCGGAGATCGAGCTGGTTTCCCTCGTGGCCCGGGAGAGCCGGCTGCAGCGGGCGATCCAGGCGTACGAGCAGCCGCTGGACTACGTCCTCATCGACTGCCCGCCGTCGCTGGGTCTGCTGACGGTCAACGCTCTCGTCGCCGGCCAGGAGGTTCTCATCCCCATTCAGTGCGAGTACTACGCGCTGGAGGGTCTGGGGCAACTGCTGCGCAACGTCGACCTGGTGCGAGGCCACCTCAATCCCACTCTGCATGTGTCGACCATCCTGCTCACCATGTACGACGGCCGCACGCGTCTCGCCTCGCAGGTCGCGGACGAGGTGCGCACCCACTTCGGTGACGAGGTGCTGCGGACAAGCATTCCCCGCTCGGTCCGTATCTCCGAGGCGCCGAGTTACGGGCAGACGGTGCTGACTTACGATCCTGGATCGAGCGGCGCTCTCTCCTACCTTGAGGCCGCCCGAGAAATCGCGCTGAGGGGCGTTGGCATCAGCTATGACGCGAGCCAGGCCCACATCGGCGCCCAGAACGATCCGAACATGGTGGAGGGCATCCAGTGAGTGAGCGACGGAGGGGGCTGGGCCGTGGGCTCGGCGCACTGATCCCTGCTGCCCCGACCGAGAAGGAACCGGCTCAGGCCGGGATGGGGAGCCAGGCTTCCACATCCCCGGCCGCGGTGCCGATGATGTCGGACCGTGGGGTGGCCGCGGCGAAGGTGGCCACGCTGCCGTCTGTGTCACAGGGGACCGAGGAGCCTCCGGCGGTCCCAGCCGTGGAGGTGCCCGCGCCTCCGGTGGGGGCTCATTTCGCTGAGCTCCCCCTCGACTCCATCACGCCGAACCCGCGCCAGCCGCGTGAGGTCTTCGACGAGGACGCACTCCACGAGCTGATCACCTCCATCCAGGAAGTCGGTCTCCTCCAGCCCGTCGTCGTCCGGCAGATCGGCCCCGCCCGCTATGAGCTGATCATGGGTGAGCGGCGCTGGCGGGCCTGCCGTGAGGCCGGTCTTGAGGCCATCCCGGCGATTGTGCGGGCCACCGATGACGAGAAGCTCCTGCTTGACGCCCTGCTGGAGAACCTGCACCGCGCGCAGCTCAACCCGCTGGAAGAGGCAGCGGCCTACGACCAGCTCCTGAAGGACTTCAACTGCACCCATGACCAGTTGGCCGACCGGATCGGGCGCTCGCGTCCGCAGGTCTCCAACACTCTGCGTCTGCTGAGGCTCTCACCGGCCGTGCAGAAGCGGGTGGCCGCTGGTGTCCTCTCGGCGGGCCATGCCCGAGCGCTGCTGTCCGTCGAGGACTCGGAGGAGCAGGATCGGCTTGCTCACCGCATTGTGGCGGAGGGGCTGTCCGTTCGGGCCGTCGAGGAGATCGTGACCTTGATGGGCTCGCGGCCTCAGAAGGCTTCGCGGGCCAAGGGCCTCAGGGCCGGAGGGCGGGTCTCTCCGGCGTTCAATGAGCTGGCGACGCGGCTGTCGGACCGCTTCGAGACGCGGGTGAAGGTCGAGCTGGGCCAGAAGAAGGGCAAGATCACCGTGGAGTTCGCCTCCCCGGAGGACCTCGAGCGGATTCTGAACACGCTCGCTCCCGGTGAGCGCCTGGCCCTCCAACAGAGCCTGCAGGAGAGCGCGGCCGGCGAGGCCGACGACTGATTGTCAGTCACGCCCCAGTGAGCTGAAGAGCGGACGGCATCCGGTTGTACCGGAAGGCGGTCCGCTCTTTGCTTTGAGGCGGTATCGACCCACTCGCTTCGTGGATACGATGCGAGTGGGTATGGCGCATCCACCTGGCGGATCTCTGAGTGGGGAGACAGGGGCCATGCGATCGATGAGCCGCACCGGATTGGTGAGCGCGGGCCTGGGTATCGGGGTCGTCGGCGGATTCGTCGGCAGCCTGCTCAGGCAATGGAGCGTCCTGACAGCAGCTCGCGATGCGGCGGGCGGAGGAAGCGAGGAACAGCTTTCATGGGGCGTCGGGTCGTACCGCTCACGCTGGACAACCTCGAAGACCTCCCCGGGCGCTGCCGTTCGTGTGTCTTCTGGGAGCTGGATCCCGTCAGCGGCGAGGCCGCGGTAAAGGCCGGTACGTCCGCGCTGGAGAAGGAATCCTGGATCTCCGCCGTGCTGCTGGACTGGGGATCGTGCGGCCGGGTGGTCTACGTCGACGATGTCCCGGTTGGCTTCGTGCTCTACGCGCCGCCTGCCTATGTGCCGCGCTCCATGGCCTTTCCCACGAGTCCGCTCTCACCGGATGCCGTCCAGCTCATGACGGCGTTCATCCTGCCCCGTTATCAGGGACAGGGGCTGGGCAGGGTGATGGTTCAGACGGTTGCCAAGGATCTCCTTCGCCGCGGCTTCAAGGCGATCGAGGCGTTCGGTGATGCCCGCTGGAAGGAGCCCGCCTGTCTGCTTCCCGCAGACCATCTCCTGGCCGTGGGGTTCAAGACGGTCCGGCAGCATCCCGCGCATCCCCGTCTGCGGCTGGATCTTCGCTCGGCCCTCTCCTGGAAGGAAGACGTGGAGCTGGCTCTGGACCGGCTGTTGGGGGCGGTTCAGAAGGAACCGGCACTGCGGCCGCTGTAGAGGGCGGTGTCAGCGGAGCCCGATCATGCGAATGGGCCAACCCGTTGGGGTTGGCCCATTCGTGTTTCACGTGAAACATGCGCCGCCGGTTCGACGGCATCGACCGACTACTCGGCGATGAACTCCTCGAGGTCCCGCACGATGGCGGCCTTCGGCTTGGCGCCCACGATCGTCTTGGCCACCTCGCCACGCTGGTAGACGTTCAGGGTCGGGATGGACATGACGCCGTACTTGGCGGCCGTACCCGGGTTCTCGTCGATGTTGAGCTTGACGATCTCGATCTTGTCGCCGTATTCGGCGGCGATCGCCTCCAGCGACGGGGCGATCTGGCGGCAAGGACCACACCAGGCGGCCCAGAAGTCCACCAGGACGGGCTTGTCGTTCTTGAGGACGTCCTGATCGAAGGAGTCGTCGGTCACGTTCTTCAGAGTGCCGGCCACGGCGGGCTCCTTAACTTGGTCGTGCGGTGAGGCGGAGGTGGGCGAGGATCGGACGGCGGCGGTTCAGACGGCGGCGGTCTTCTCGGGCTCGGCCTTGTCCTCGTCGGCGAGGGCGGCGAGGAAGCGCTCGGCGTCGAGAGCGGCGGAGCAGCCGGTACCGGCCGCGGTGATCGCCTGCCGGTAGGTGTGGTCGACCACGTCACCGGCGCCGAAGACGCCGGTCACGTTAGTGCGGGTGGAGGGGGCGTCGACCTTCAGGTACCCCTCCTCGTCGAGGTCCAGCTGGCCCTTGAAGAGCTCGGTGCGCGGGTCGTGGCCGATCGCGATGAACAGACCGGTCACCGGCAGCTCCGACAGCTCGCCGGTCTTGATGTTGCGCAGCTTGAGCCCGGAGAGCTTCTGGTCGCCCTGGACCTCGGCGACCTCGCTGTCCCAGACGAACTTGATCTTCGGGTCGCCGAAGGCACGCTCCTGCATCGCCTTGGAGGCGCGCAGCGTGTCCCGGCGGTGCACGATCGTGACCGACTTGGCGAACCGGGAGAGGAAGGTGGCCTCCTCCATCGCGGTGTCGCCGCCGCCGATCACGGCGATGTCCTGGTCCTTGAAGAAGAACCCGTCACAGGTGGCGCACCAGGAGACACCGCGGCCGGAGAGGGCGTCCTCGTTCGGCAGACCGAGCTTGCGGTGCTGGGAACCGGTCGTGACGATCACGGCCTTGGCCTGGTGGACCGTTCCGGCGGTGTCCGTGACGGTCTTGATCTCACCGGTCAGATCGACGGAGACGATGTCGTCCGGGATCAGCTCGGCGCCGAAGCGCTCTGCCTGGGCCCGCATGTTGTCCATCAGGTCGGGGCCCATGATGCCGTCGCGGAAGCCCGGGAAGTTCTCCACCTCGGTGGTGTTCATCAGGGCACCGCCGGCGGTGACGGCACCCTCGAACACCAGGGGCTTCAGCGACGCGCGCGCGGTGTAGAGCGCCGCCGTGTAGCCTGCGGGCCCGGAGCCGATGATGATCACGTTACGGACGTCGCTCACGGCTTGATTCCTCGTCTCTGGTCTGTGTCAGTCGACCGGTGGAGCCCCTTTCGGAGCTCTCACCCACCCAACGGATCCTAGGGGGTCCGCATTCCCGGTGTGTCCGGGCACACGGGGATGGCATGGGGTACGGATGACCGCACAGGCGCCGAGGAATCCTCCGACGAACTCAGGACCGGGGAAACGACTGCTTCATCAGTACCTTGCTGACGGAGTTCGGCTGCTGATGGACGCACTCCGCGTCGACGACATAGGCGGTGACGCGGGTGCTGTCGCGGGCGTCGGGCACCACGACCAGGTAGGCGCTCCTACCGGCATAGATGCCGGTCTTGGAGCCCAGGACGTCGTCGTGGCTGTTGATCGCCTGACGGACGCAGTCAGGGACTGGGGGCTGGGACTGAAGCAGCGTGTTGGCGCTCTGAGTGGACCCGGGGCCGGTTTGCTCGGTCTCGACCCCCGACCGCGGCTCACTGGAGCGATGCTGCCTGGATTTCCCCGCGGCCAGCAGATCCTTGACCTGACTCTGGACGCTGTCCCCTGAGAAGCTGCCGGCGGACGGCGCTGCAGTGCCGTGAGCCGTCGTACCGGATCCTCCACTGTTCAGGGACTGCAGGACCAGGGATCCGGCGCCCAGGACCGCGGCCGTGAGAAGGGAACCCAGGACTACCGTCCTCCGGCGACGCCCACGCCTGGCACCCTTGCGTCCCGGGCCAGTCGCTGCGGTGGACCGTCCAGCAGGGCGGCCCGACGGGTTCGATGTTTCACGTGAAACACGGCCACCGCTCTCCTCGTCCGTCGGTGCCTCCGTCCCGAAAACCAGAACCGACGCGTGACTGGCGTCAGAGGCGGTGTCGGCTGCCTCCGCGGCGAGGGCGGCGTCGAGGCGGCCGACGATGTCCGCGGGCATGCGGGGGACGTCCTCGAGCGTGCCCAACAACCCTCGGATCTCCTCCAGGGAGGCGAGGACGTCCGCACACGGCTCGCACGCTTCCAGGTGCCGCCGCACCTCGACGCCCCGGTCCGGCGGGAGCAGGCCCTCAGTGAGGTCGGAGATCTCCGCGACGTCCGGGTGCCCGGCCGTGTCTGTCGTGGAAGTCACGCTCGCCCACCTCCGCCCTTCGCCACTGCTGAATCACTCGGACCCGTACCTCCGGCATCTCTGCCGTGAAGGCCCGTTGCAGGTGGGACGGATGTCCCCTGCATCCGGTTCCGTCCGGGAGCGGGTTCTTTTTCGTCACTGGTGTTTCCGGGCCGCAGATGGCCGAGCAATGGAAGAAGCCTGGCTCTGCCCCGGGCGCACCGGCTCTTCACCGTCCCGGGCGGCACATCGAGGATCCGGGCGGCCTCGGCGACGGGGTAGCCCTGCATGTCCACCAGGACCAGAGCAGCGCGCTGCTCGTAGGGAAGCGTGCCGAGCGCCTCCAGGAGCTGCCGGTGCAGATCGTTCCGCTCGGCGGGAGCCGAGGCGGACTCATGCGGCTCCAGCAACTGCTCCAGCCGCTCGGTGTCGTCGACCGGGGCGGTCTTCCGGGTGGCGGCCTTCCGCGCGCGGTCGAGACAGGCGTTCACGGTGATCCGGTGCAGCCAGGTCGTGACGGCCGATTGACCCCGAAAGGTGTGCGCGGCCCGATAGGCGGACACCAGGGCGTCCTGGACGGCGTCAGCGGCCTCCTCCCGGTCGCCCAGCGTCCTAAGCGCCACGGCCCAGAGCCGGTCCCGATGCCGTCGGACGATCTCAGCGAAGCAATCGGGGTCGCCTTCCACGTGTCGGGCGAGCAGTTCGGCGTCCGTAATGTTCTCTTCGATCACTTACCTCCCCCTGTGATGGGATTTGACAAAGGGAGCAGGCTGCGATTCTACATGAGAGGAGGATTAGGTCATTCTATTCGCATTCCCCTCGCTCGAATCACTTCGGCCACCCCGGAGTAGCTATAGTATGTCCATGTCAACCAATTGGGGGGTATGTTTTGTTTAGGTTTCGATCTATGGCCACTGTGATGGTCATGGCTGCTGCCGTGCTGTCCACATCGGTATCGTCGGCCTCGGCTGCATCAAGCGCATATTGCCATTCCGACGGCTCTGAGGGTTGGTGGTATGGAAGCTGGGCCAGCTACACCAAGCTGGATCCCCTTGAGCTGCACCTTTCGGACACGGCTGCGGACGGCCACCATGCTGCCATACGACTGGTAACCAAGAATGGAACTGGGGCCACTGTTTACTGGCCTTGGCATCACATATATGGCGGCAAGGGCGACTCGGGATACTGGAACACCTATGCCTCTGACCCTAAGGGAATCGAGGGAGCGACCGTAGACGTCGGCATTTTTGAGGGGGACCAGGCGCTTGCCTTCTGCCGAGCGGACTGGACTTCTTACCGCTAACCTCTGAGCCGTAAAGCGGTCAACGTGGGGAAGAGGCGTTCCTTTCTTCCCCACGTTACTGTCTGCCCTCTAGCCCGTGAGCTTGATCTCTGAAACCCCACCCCTGAAAAGTCCCGGTGATCCGTCCGTGGGTAGTTCGGTGATGTGAATGAGTAGATACCGAGTGCGGATCGGCTTGGACGGCGTGACCTTCGTTTCAAGATCAGCTTTTTTCGACGCCGCGACCTGCTGTGGAAAATCGCTCAATGACGAAGGGTTATCAGTATTGGCGTCGGCGGCCAAAATCTCGATGGTTTGTCCGCTTCTGTACATAAGAGTATCGATGGACGCCACGTTCTTCACCTCTCCGAGATCGACGATCAGTCCGCTACCTTCCTTCCGGGCTGGAAGGTTGCCGAAATTCGCGTATCCCCGGTATTGAGGCGTTACCCATGCAGTATCAGGGTCCCCGTCGATAGCCAAGGGAACCTGATCCTCCTTTATGCCAGAACCGCTCGGCATAAACTCCCGGGCGCCCTTGATGGCGATGGGCTTGCCGTCCGTGGGCTTCTTCGGGCTCTTGTCGCCGCCGTCCTGCGTCTGGGTGTTGTTGGTGTCGTTGGGGTTGTCGCTCCGGTCCATCAGGGCGTCCGCGAGCTGCCAGCTGCCCAGGCCCAGAGCGGCGATGAGCAGGGCGGAGACGGCCCACTTCAGGACCTTGCCGGTGCGGCTCTGCAGCGGGGGCGGCGGGGGCGTGAGCGGCTGGGTGACGCCGGGGTGCGGAGCGGGGCGGCCGTAGGTGCCCTGCTGGTACGTGGTGCGCTGGTACTCCGGCGGCGCGGTGAAGGCCGGCTCCGGCGGGCGGATGCGGGGCATCTCACCGATCGCCTTGACCAGTTCCTCCGGCGTGGTGCACGCGGCCTCGTGACGCGAGGCGGTGGCGCCGTCGTTGACCAGGGCTCGCATGGCGAGCTCGGACAGGCCGCGGTGCACACCGGCCCGTACCTGGTCCGGTGCGATCAGGCCGATGTCCTTGGGCAGCCCTGACAGGCCGTAGGCGTCGTTCTCGTACGGCCAGCGCTGGGTGAGGGCCGCGTACAGCAGGGCGCCGATGGATTCGGTGTCCGTGCGCTGCGGGGTGTCGGAGCTGATGCCGCGCAGCGCCGCGTTCACGGCCAGACCGCGGATGCGCCACTGGCCGGTGGAGGCGCGCAGGACGGCGTTCGGGTTCAGCCGAAGATGGGCGAGGCCTTCGCGGTGAGCGGCGGCCATGGCGGAGGCGACCTGACTGACCATCTGGTAGGCGTCGTGCGGCTCCAGTGGGCCGGCCGCGAGCAGCGAGGTCAGTTCGGTGGCGTCGGGCAGCCATTCGTGCACGACGTAGACGAGGTCGTTCTCCTCGACGGCATCGAGGACCTGGACGAAGCGCGGGTCACCGAGCAGCGCCGAGGACCGGGCGGCGGCCAGTACCGACCGTGCCCGCACATGATCGGCGGGCAGGATGTGGACGCCCACGGCACGACGGAGTTTCTCGTCGACCGCACGCCAACTGCTGAATCCGTCCAGACGGGTGACGCACTCCTCGAGGCGGTAGCGTCTGGCGAGCTTGTGACCGCTGTGCAGTTCGGGCGGTGAAGCCTTCTTGCCGGGGCCCTCCGTCCCGCCGCTCCCCTGTGCCTCGTCGCTGTCCGTATCCCGCTCCGGGTCATGGGCCACCCCGTCGGCCGTGGACTGGTCCGCCTTCGCGGTCAGCGGCTCGTCACCGCTGTTGTCTGCCACGTCGACGGCAGCCGTGCTCCGTTCCGCCACCGTCGTCCCTGCCTCCCCATCCGTTGCACGCTGTCCGACGCCGAATCCAATTGTGCCCACAGTCCGGCGCTATGCACGACACACAGCCGCGGACGATGGTTGTGCGCCTACCCCCGCCTCAGCGCCCCAGACGCCCGCGGACCATACCCACGAGCGAGTTGAGTTCCTCGATCCGCATCTTGCGGGCGGCGACGAAGAAGACGCCGAGCAGGACCGCGCCACCGGCGATCAGCGCGGCGAACGAACCGACGACGCCCTGGCCGAGGGTGTGCCCGATGCCGTAGCAGGCCGCACCGCTGAGCAGAGCCGCCGGCACCGAGGCGATGCCGAGCCGGGCGTAGGTCCGCAGCACCCGGGCGCCGTCCAGGTCACCGCCGAGCCGCTTGCGCAGCCGCCGCCAGGCGACACCCACCCCGATCGCGTAGGCGAGGCCGTACGCGGCGGCCATGCCCGCCACCGCCCAGCGGGACGGCAGCAGGAAGTAGCAGAGCCCCGAGACAGCGGCGTTGACCGCCGCCACGATGACGGTGTTGTAGAAGGGGGTGCGGGTGTCCTCGTACGCGTAGAAGGCACGCAGGACGACGTACTGCACCGAGTACGGGATCAGGCCGAGGCCGAAGGCCATCAGCATGTAACCCATGTTGGTGGCCGAGCTGATGCCCGCCGAGCCGAAGATCAGCGTGCACATCGGGATGCCGAGCGCGAGGAAGCCGAAGGCGATGGGCACGATGGCGACCGCGGTGGTGCGCAGCCCCTGGGAGATGTCGTCGCGGACGGCTCCGCCGTCGCCCTCGGCGGCCGAGCGCGAGATGCGCGGCAGCAGCGCCGCCATCAGGGACACCGTGATGATGGCCTGCGGCAGACCCCAGATCAGCTGGGCGTTGGCGTAGGCGGCGAAGCCGGTTCCCTTGACACCGGAGTCGTCACCCGCGGCGGTGGACAGCTGGGTCACGACCATGGCGCCCAGCTGGTTGGCGAGCACGAACAGGACCGTCCACTTGGCGAGCATCGCGGCCTTGCCGAGGCCTTGGCCCCTCCAGTCGAAGCGCAGCCGGATCCGGAACCCGGTTTCCCGCAGGTACGGGATCATCGCGAGCGACTGCACCACAAGACCGAGCAGCACACCGGCGCCGAGCAGCCGCTGGCCCTGGGGCGGGATGCTCTCGACGGCCAGGTGGGAGTTGGCCGCGGTGCCGTAGACCCAGATGAACATGCCGAGCGAGATGATGATGACGATGTTGTTCAGGACCGGGGTCCACATCATCGCGCCGAACTTGCCGCGTGCGTTCAGGATCTGACCCATCACCACGTGGATGCCCATGAAGAAGATCGAGGGCAGGAAGTAACGGGTGAAGGTGACCGCGACCTCGTTGGCCGCCGGATCGTCCGCGATGGTGGGTGACAGCAGCCGCACCAGCAACGGCGCCGCGAACATGGCGAGACCGGTCAGCGCGGCCAGGGCCACCATCACGAGGGTCAGCAGGCGGTTGGCGAAGGCCTCGCCGCCGTCCTCGTCCTCCTTCATGGAGCGCACCAGCTGCGGCACGAAGACGGAGTTGAGGCCACCGCCGACGGTGAGGATGTAGATCATCGTGGGCAGCTGGTAGGCCACCTGGAACGAGTCGGCGAGCAGGCCGAGACCCAGTGCGGCGGCGATCAGCGCGGAGCGGACGAACCCGGTGAGCCGGGAGACCATCGTGCCCGCCGCCATGACCGCGCTGGACTTCAGCAGCCCCGCTGCCTTCCCGCCCTTCTTCGGGACGGGCGGGGCGGCCGTCGCGGTGGCGGCCGCACCGGCGGACGCGGGAGCCGCGGCGGGGGCCGGCACCGACGGCGGCGTGGGGCCGCCGGGAGCGGTGGGTCCGGACTGGTACGAGGCGTCCGCGTACCGGTTCGGGTGCTGCGGGCTCTGTGCGTGCGGTGGCGCAGGGTAGGGGCCCGCGGGACCCTGACCGCTGCCCGGCCCCACGGGGCCGGGAACGGCCGGGGGATCCATCGGCGCGGGCCCGCCGCCCTGTTGCTGGTCCCGGAAGAGGTGCGCGAAGGCGTCCGGCTCGTGGTACTCCTCACCGGAGTGCGTGACCAGGTCGTCCACGCCCACGAACTGGGTCGTGCGGGGATCGTCGCCGTAGGGCAGGTACGGGGTGGCGCCGTCGGGCTCCGGCGCCGGGGTCTGCGCCCAGACCCGTGGGTCCGGCGCGTGCGGAGACTGGGCCGGCGGGGCGTACAGCGGCTGCTGCTGCTCGTACGTGCCCGGGGGTGGCGGCGGGTGCGCGGCACGGTCGTACAACGCCTCGGCGACCGGGTCCTGGGCGGCGAGGTCCCGCGCCCGGTAGGGGTCCTGGTCGTAGGCGTCCTGGAGGTACATGTCCGCCGCGTGCTGCGGCGGCACCTGGCCGGGCTCGGGCGACGGCTCGGGGTGGCCCGAGCCGGCCGCGCCCTGGCCGCGATCACCGTCGTACGGCGCGTTCATGGTTACCCCACCTCATCGTCCCGGGCCACACCGGCCACGACATCGCTCAACGGTCCACTCTCTCACCCGTCCCGGACGGGTCGGTGTTTTCCGGAGCGGTGTCCGGCGCAGGGTCACTCGGCTGCTCCGGGTCCTCCGCGCCGGACTCGTCGGAGAGACGGTCTCCGGGTGCGTCGGGGTTCCCGGGATCGTCGTCGGTCTTCCCACCCTCCGTGCCGGGACCGTCGTCGTCCGTCTGGCGGGCCACCGCGCGCTTGCGCTGGGTGTACATCCGGAACCCGGCCAGGACGAGCAGGAGCACACCGCCGCCGATGACCAGCATGACGGTGGGGGTGACCTCGGTGACCTTCACGTCGAAGCTGACCGGGTCGCCGTACTCCTGGCCGTCCTGGGTGTAGAGCTGGGCGAAGACCGTCACGCGGCCGTTGGCGTTGGCCGCGGTGGTGAACTTCACGGTCTGACTGTGGCCGCCGGAGACCTCGACGGGCTGCTCGTCGTAGCCCTTGCCGTGGATCTTCAGGCGGGTCGGCATCGTCGAGGTGAGCCGCAGGACCAGGTGGCTCACGGGCTGCACGAGGTTGTTCTGGACGGTCACCGGGATGGTGGCGCTGCGTCCGGAGAGCTTCGTCTCGGACTTGTCGATCAGCTTGACCTGGTCGGCCAGATCGTCGAGCCAGGCCTCGACGTCGCCCCGGAAGCTGTCCGCCTCGGTACCGCGGCCGCGCCACGACGTGGACATCTCACGGTTTATGGCCCGCCCGAACGGGGTGATCACCCGGGACTGGTCGCTGAGAATCACCTTGAAGTTGTCGAGCTTGTCCTGGGTGCGCGCGATCTGCTCGAAGGCCGTCCTCGGGAGCTCCCGCTTGCGCAGCGAGGAGGGGTAGGCGGACGTCGACGGGATGCGGGTGGTGGCGTCGGGGTCCGGCTTGGCCTTGGCGGCCGCGGTGAGGTTCTGGGCCTGGGACCAGGTACCGCCCTGTAGCTCCTTCACGGCCTTCGCCATCGCCTGCGCCTGGCTCGCCGACGGCATGCGCTGCGGGGCGACCACGATGCTGCGCTGCGCGTCCGTCTGCGCGTTCACTTCCAGGCTCTGCGCCAGGAACTGCTGGACGGCGAGTGTCGCCGAGCCGGCCTTGGTGAGGTCGTCCTCGAAGGCCGTGGACAGCCGTGTGTCGGAGACCACCGCCGTGGTACCGCCGCCGACCGGGCGAGCCGCGGACGGGGTGTACGGCAGTCCGGCGGTCTCCTGGAGGCTGTCGCTGCGCGCGATCACACGGTCCGCTCCGGCGGAGGTGGCGACCTTCATGATCGACGGGTCGACGGCGCCCTCCACGGGCCAGGCGAAGTCGGTCGTCGGTGTGACGTGAAGCACGGTCTTCACGGTGGTGGCGGCGACGTCGGTGGCGTCCTTCAGGTGGCTGAGCGAGCCGGTGACGCTGGTACCGCTGTGTGCCAGGGAGGCCAGGTCCGGGTCTGCGAAGGGCAGGGCGACGACCTCCTTGCCCACGACGGCCTTCTGGAGCTTCGCCAGCCACTGCTTGGCGACCGCCTGGTGCGGGCCGGCCGTGGTGGTGCCGTCCTCGCCCTGGAGCCGGTAGCTGCCCGCCATGGCGTCCACCGAGGCCAGCAGGTCCGGGTCGATCACCCAGGTGACGTCCAGGTCCTTGCCCAGGTCCAGCATCTGCGCCAGCCGGCCCCCCGGTGCGATCTCCTTGGCCAGGTCGTCGTTGCGGAAGACCGGCGTCTGCAGCTCACCGGGGCCCGTCCTCGCCGTCAGGTGGGAGGTGGAGATCAACGGCCACAGGAAGGTGGTCCTGGTCCTCGTGTCCGCCTCGGACGGCTGCCACGGCAGGAACGTCCGCTGGATGCCGAGTACCTGGTCCCAGGGCTGGGCGGAGGTCTGCCCGGACAGGGCCACACCGAACTCGTACACGCCGTCCTGGCCGAGGTCGAGCTGATCCACCGGGACGGAGATGCTGAAGTGCTGGGCGACGCCGGGCGCGAGCTTGGCGAACTTCTCCACGTACTTGCCGCCGACCTCGGGGCCGGTGCGGGTACGGAGGTCGTCCGAGTGCCGGGAGACGGCGTCGATCGCCGAGCGGGTGTTCAGCAGGGGGCCCACCCGCAGGCCCACATGGGCGCCGGTGACGTTCTGCTTGCCGGTGTTCGTCACCGTGCCGGACACGGTCACCGTGTCCCCGTCCGTGGGGGCGCCCGGGCTGAGCGAGTCCAGGGAGACGGACACCGGGCTGGAGGAGGCGGCCTGTGCGGGCGCCGCTGCGGGCAGCTGCAGGAGTCCCGCCAGCAGCGGCACACCGGCGAGCAGTGCTCCGGTGCGCCGCAGCCACCGGCGGGCAGGTGAGGCACTGGTCCCCTGGAAGTCAGCCGCCTCGGCCACGCGCTCGCCCGTCCCTCGTCGTCGTCAGTGGTCGTCGGAATGTGCGTCCACGCATGGTAACGAGGCGCGCTGAGTGGAAGTGCCGCGGTCTGCTCCGCAAGACCGGGAAGCGGTGGCGCCACGTCCTCTATATCCAGTATCGAGGGGAGAGCGCTTGTACGCCGTAAGCACAGCGCTTGTGCGGGTATGCCGGGAGGTGTCCGCGCCGCTCAATGGAGGCGACCCGGGCCGCCGGGGACACGTACCCTCTTCTGTTGTGCCGAACGCCAACGAAGACACTCCCTCTGCCCTGAGCCAGGCGCAGCACCGCGCGGTCAGCGAGCTGCTGCGGGTGGCCCCCGTCGCCGACGACCTCGCCCGCCGTTTCCAGGCGGCCGGGTTCTCGCTCGCCCTGGTGGGCGGCTCGGTCCGGGACGCGCTGCTCGGCCGGCTCGGCAACGACCTGGACTTCACCACCGACGCGCGTCCCGAGGACGTACTGAAGATCGTGCGGCCGTGGGCTGACGCCGTCTGGGAGGTGGGGATCGCCTTCGGGACGGTCGGCGCGCAGAAGAGCGCCCGCGTCGCGGACACCGACTGGCAGTTCCAGATCGAGATCACCACCTATCGGTCGGAGGCGTACGACCGCACCTCACGCAAGCCCGAGGTCTCCTACGGCGACTCGATCGAGGAGGACCTCGTTCGTCGCGACTTCACGGTCAACGCGATGGCCGTGGCGCTGCCGGAGAAGGAGTTCATCGACCCGCACGGTGGTCTTCAGGACCTCGCGACCCAGGTGCTGCGCACCCCCGGTACACCCGAGGAGTCGTTCTCGGACGATCCGCTGCGGATGATGCGGGCCGCCCGGTTCGCCGCCCAGCTGGACTTCCAGGTCGCTCCCGAGGTCGTCACCGCGATGACGGAGATGTCCGGGCGACTCGAGATCGTCTCGGCCGAGCGGGTCCGGGACGAGCTGAACAAGCTGATCCTCTCCGAGCAGCCGCGCAAGGGCCTGACCCTTCTGGTCGACACCGGGCTGGCCGACCATGTCCTGCCCGAGCTGCCGGCGCTGCGCCTGGAGAGTGACGAGCACCACCGGCACAAGGATGTCTACGAGCACACGCTGATCGTGCTGGAACAGGCGATCGCGCTGGAGCAGGAAGGGCCGGACCTCACACTCCGCCTGGCCGCGCTGCTCCATGACATCGGCAAGCCGCGTACCCGGCGCTTCGAGAAGGACGGCCGCGTCTCGTTCCATCACCATGAGGTGGTCGGCGCGAAGATGACCAAGAAGCGAATGGCGGCTCTGAAGTACTCGAACGAGCTGGTGAAGGATGTCTCACGACTCGTTGAGCTCCACCTGCGCTTCCACGGGTACGGCACCGGCGAGTGGACGGACTCGGCGGTACGGCGCTACGTCCGTGACGCCGGCCCGCTGCTGGATCGCCTGCACAAGCTGACTCGGTCCGACTGCACGACGCGGAACAAGCGGAAGGCGGTCGCGCTGTCGCGGGCCTATGACGGTCTGGAGGAGCGCATCGCCCAGCTCCAGGAGCAGGAGGAGCTGGACTCGATCCGCCCGGATCTTGATGGCAACCAGATCATGGAGATCCTGGGCGTGAGCCCCGGCCCCGTCATCGGCAAGGCGTACAAGCACATGCTGGAGCTTCGCCTGGAGAACGGCCCGATGGCGTATGACGAGGCGATGGCGGCCCTCAAGGAATGGTGGGCCGGACAAAGCTGAGATGCGGCGGGGCGGTGGGGTCGTGTTTCACGTGAAACACGACCCCACGGTCTATCGAGGGGGCGATGTTTCACGTGAAACATCGCCCCCTCGACTGTCTCTGCCGCGGTGTCGCTCGCAGTGGGCCATGCCCACAGCCACCCCGCCATAGATCAGCGCGACGAGAACCACCAACAGGACTGAGCGTCCATCGGGCGGGAGCATCAGCGCGGCGACTCCGGCGGCACCGACGAAGGCGATGTTGAAGAGGACGTCGTACACCGCGAAGATCCGGCCCCTGAAGGCGTCCTCCACCGACGTCTGGACGACGGTGTCCGTGGCGATCTTGGCTCCCTGGGTGATCAGGCCCAGGACGAACGCGGCCACCAGGAGGGGGCCGGTGGCGAACGGCAGGCCGAGTGCGGGCTCCAGCACGGTGGCTGTGCCGGCGCACACCGCGATCCAGCGGCCCGGCCCGAGCCGTCCCACTGCCCAGGGCGTCACCACGGCGGCCGTGAAGAAGCCCGCACCGGACACGGCCAGACCGAGTCCGAGGAGCCGCAGTCCTTCCTCGGGAGTCGTGGAGAGGGCGTAGCGGCACAGCATGAGCAGCAGCACGAGGAGCGCTCCGTAGCAGAAGCGCATCAGCGTCATGGCGGCCAGCGCCCAGGCCGCCTCCCGGCGGCCGGGCGCGGCCAGGTGCCGGACGGCCGATAGCAGGTCCCGTGCGGTGTCGAGAAGCGCCGTCCTCAGATGAGGCTGTGCGGGCTCACGGTCGGGACCGAGTAGAGCGGGAGCCATGCTCAGGGCGGTCAGCGCCGCACACAGATAGAGGAAAGCCCCCAGCAGTACCACCGCGGCATCGGAATCCGATGCCGCGAGCCGGACCACGAAGGCGAGGCCGCCCCCGGCCGTCGCGGCGAGCGTTCCTGCCGTGGGCGACAAGGAGTTGGCGATCACCAGGCGTTCGGTATCGACCACACGCGGCAGGGCGGCCGACAGCCCGGCGAGGACGAAACGGTTGACGGCCGTGACGCACAGCGCGGAGGCGTAGAACAGCCAGTCCGGCACTTGGCTGACCATCAGCACGGCGGTGGCTCCCGCCAGCAGGGCGCGCAGCAGATTGCCGTACACGAAGACCTGGCGGCGCCGCCAGCGGTCCAGCAGGACGCCGGCGAAGGGGCCGACCAGCGAGTAGGGCAGCAGCAGGACCGCCATCGCCGAGGCGATCGCCGCCGCCGAGGTCTGCTTCTCCGGGGAGAAGACGACGTACGCGGCCAGTGCGATCTGGTAGACGCCGTCGGCTCCCTGGGACAGCAGGCGCACGGTCAGAAGGCGGCGGAAGTCCCGCAGACGCAGCAGGACGCGCAGGTCACGGACGACGGGCATGGCCCCACCCTCACATATGCGAAGGGTCCCCGGGTCGGGAGACCCGGGGACCCTTCGCAGCCCTGGCAGGAGCGTTCTCTTCGGCGCGCTGGGCGGCCGGACCGGCGTGCTTAGCGCTCGACCTCGCCGCGGATGAACTTCTCGACGTTCTCGTAGGCCTCGTCGTCGAAGTACTGGACCGGCGGGGACTTCATGAAGTACGAGGACGCGGACAGGATCGGGCCCCCGATACCGCGGTCCTTGGCGATCTTCGCGGCGCGCAGGGCGTCGATGATGACACCCGCGGAGTTCGGGGAGTCCCAGACCTCGAGCTTGTACTCCAGGTTCAGCGGAACGTCACCGAAAGCGCGGCCCTCGAGACGGACGTAGGCCCACTTGCGGTCGTCCAGCCAGGCCACGTAGTCGGACGGGCCGATGTGGACGTTCTTCTCGCCGAGGTCCCGGTCGGGGATCTGGGAGGTGACGGCCTGCGTCTTGGAGATCTTCTTCGACTCGAGGCGGTCACGCTCGAGCATGTTCTTGAAGTCCATGTTGCCGCCGACGTTGAGCTGCATCGTGCGCTCGAGGCGGACACCGCGGTCTTCGAACAGCTTCGCCATCACGCGGTGCGTGATGGTGGCGCCGACCTGGGACTTGATGTCGTCACCGACGATCGGCACACCCGCCTCGGTGAACTTGTCCGCCCACTCCTTGGTGCCGGCGATGAAGACCGGGAGGGCGTTGACGAAGGCGACCTTGGCGTCGATGGCGCACTGGGCGTAGAACTTCGCCGCGTCCTCGGAGCCCACGGGCAGGTAGCAGACGAGAACGTCGACCTGCTTGTCCTTGAGGACCTGGACGACGTCCACGGGCTCCTCGGCGGACTCCTCGATGGTCAGTCGGTAGTACTTGCCGAGACCGTCGAGGGTGTGGCCGCGCTGGACCGTGACGCCCGTGTTCGGGACGTCGCAGATCTTGATGGTGTTGTTCTCGCTGGCACCGATGGCGTCCGAGAGGTCGAGGCCGACCTTCTTCGCGTCGACGTCGAACGCGGCGACGAACTCGACGTCACCGACGTGGTAGTCGCCGAACTGCACGTGCATCAGGCCGGGGACCTTGGACGCCGGGTCGGCGTCCTTGTAGTACTCGACGCCCTGCACCAGCGACGCGGCGCAGTTGCCCACGCCGACGATGGCTACGCGAACCGAACCCATTCCGGTTGCTCCCTGTGTGTACGAGTGAGGCCCTGAGTGGGGCTCACGTGGCGGTGTCGCCGGGCGTATCCGAACCGAAGTGCTTTCCGGTACGGGGCAGGCCGCCCGTCGATCCAGTGGTGGTGTCCTGCTGAGCGGCGCCCCCGGACGCGGGACCCTTCAGGTCCCGCCCGGCCCGCTCGCTCTCGATGAGCTCGTTCAGCCAGCGCACTTCGCGCTCCACGGACTCCATTCCGTGGCGCTGGAGCTCAAGCGTGTAGTCGTCGAGACGCTCTCGGGTGCGCGCCAGGGAGGCGCGCATCTTCTCCAGACGCTCCTCCAGGCGGCTGCGCCGGCCCTCCAGCACGCGCATGCGCACGTCCCGCGAGGTCTGCCCGAAGAAGGCGAACCGTGCGGCGAAGTGCTCGTCCTCGTACGCGTCAGGACCGGTCTGCGAGAGCAGCTCCTCGAAGTGCTCCTTACCTTCTGCCGTCAACCGGTAGACGATTTTGGCGCGGCGCCCGGTGAGGGGAGCGGCCAGGGCGTCCTCATGGGTACTGCCCGGTTCCTCGATCAACCAGCCGTTGGTGACCAGCGTCTTGAGACAGGGGTACAGGGTCCCGTAGCTGAACGCCCGGAACACGCCCAGTGACGTGTTGAGTCGTTTGCGCAGCTCATAGCCGTGCATCGGGGACTCGCGCAGCAGGCCGAGGACGGCGAACTCAAGGATGCCGGAGCGCCGGCTCATGATCGCCTCCCCTCTGTCCGCCACGTCTTTATCTCACACTGATGTATCGACTCGATACATCACGACGATAGAACGGCCTTCCGTGCGCGACAAGGGGGTGGATGGTGAACGGGATCACATCACCGATTCGTAGGAGGCAAGTTGCCTGATTTGGGGTGAACTTCGGGACTCGGCGGGTTTTGGCGGTGCGTAGTCTGTGCGGCATGCACATCACCGGGAACCGAGTGACGCCCGGGGGCGTCCTCGTCCCTGGAGCAGTACGGGTGAATGCGGGACCGACCACATCCGTACTTCGGGGGGACCGGAAACCAGCCGCCGTTTCCAGGCGCGCAAGGGTGCGCCTGCCCGAGGAGTAGTCGTTCGATGAGCGAGCACCGTCGCAAACCGCCGCAGCCGCAGGGAGGCGGACGTGCCGCGGCCCGACGCGGCCAGTCCGGCCCGGCCTCCGGCCGCCGCGCGGCACCGCGAGGCGCCACCGGGTCCTCAGCCGACTCCTATGGGTCCTCTTCCTATGGGTCGGACTCCTATGGTTCAGGGGGTGAAGAGCGCTCCTACGGCGGCCGTGCCGAGGCCCGCCGGGCGGCGCAGAGAGGCGGCGGCCGACGCAGGACCGGCGAACCGACCGGCCCCGGACGCGGCCGTGCGGGCGCGCCGGCCAAGAAGCGTTTCATCGACTACCCGCGCCACAACAAGGACGGATGGCACCGCTGGGTGCCTTCCTGGAAGCTTGTCACCGGGCTGTTCATCAGCTTCGTCGGCAGCCTCGTGGTCATGGTCGGTGTGGGCTACGCGATGGTCTCCATCCCCAATGAGAACGACGCGGCCAAGTCTCAGAACAACGTCTACTACTGGGCCGACGGCTCGCAGATGGTCGCGACGGGCACGGGTGTGAACCGTCAGAACGTCACCATCGACAAGATCCCCGAGGCCATGCAGTACGCGGTGATCTCGGCCGAGAACAAGAGCTTCTACCAGGACTCGGGCGTCGACCCCATGGGTATCGCGCGCGCCCTGGGCAACATGGCCCGAGGCGGTCAGACGCAGGGTGGCTCGACGATCACCCAGCAGTACGTCAAGAACACGTACCTCAGTCAGGACCAGACCGTCACCCGTAAGTTCAAGGAGATGTTCATCTCCATCAAGGTGGGGACGAAGCTCAAGAAGCCGCAGATCCTGCAGGGCTACCTCAACACCTCGTACTACGGCCGTGGCGCCTATGGCATCCAGGCAGCCGCGCGGACCTACTACAACAAGGACGCCGTCGACCTCAAGCCCAGCGAGTGTGCCGTCCTCGCGGCACTGCTCAAGGGAGCCACGTACTACGACCCGGCGGGCAACGAGAACCTCGACAAGGCCGCGACGGCCGATGCCAACCTCCAGCGGTCGAAGTCGCGGTGGTCCTGGATCCTCGGCGAGATGCACAAGGACAAGCACCTCACCGACGCCCAGTACCAGGAAGCCATCGCGAAGTACCCCATGCCGCAGGACCGCAAGGCGACCAAGGGCATGACCGGCCAGATCAGCTACCTGGCCGACACGGCGAAGAAGTACGTCCTGAACCACTCGAACATCTCTGAGAAGGACTTCGACCGGGGCGGCTACCAGATCTACACGACCTTCAAGAAGGACAAGGTCAACGCCCTGAGCGCCGCTGTGAAGAAGATCCAGAAGGAGCGGCTGAATCCGAAGCGCGACCTCGACAAGTACGTCCAGTTCGGTGCTGCGTCCGTGCGCCCCAACGACGGTGCGATCGTCGCTCTGTACGGCGGTGACGGTTACGAAAAGGGCCACTTCACAAACAACGCCGACACCCAGGGTGTCCCCGTCGGTTCGACGTGGAAGCCGTTCGTGCTGGCAGCGGCCATGCAGTACGGCACGTACGACTCCGATGGCCAGGGGATCTCGCCGCTGAGCAAGTACAACGGCAACGACCACCTCAAGGTCAAGAAGCCGGACGGGTCGTACTACCTCAACAAGGACAACTCGTTCTTCTTCCAGAAGAACGAGAGCCCTCACCCGTGGGGATACATCACCCTGCGCAAGGCGATGGAGCAGTCCATCAACACGCCCTTCGTTCAGCTGGGCGTCGATGTCGGCATGTCGCACGTCCGTGACGTCGCCCGCTCGGCCGGCATTCTCAACGACAGCATGTCGGTGGACCTGAACCCGTCCTTCGCCATCGGTACCTCCACCCCCAGCGCGATCCGCATGGCCGACGCCTACGCGACCTTCGCCGCGTCCGGCAAGCAGGCGGACCCGTACTCGGTCACCGCCGTCAAGAAGGACGGCGTGGACCAGCCCGGCTTCACCAAGCCCAAGGTCAAGCAGGCGATGGAGTCGAACATCGCCAACAACGTCACGGACGTCCTGCAGAACGTCATCCAGAACGGTACGGCTCAGAACGCCAAGGCCCTGGGCCGTACGGCGGCGGGCAAGACCGGTACCACCGACAAGAACAAGTCGGCCTGGTTCGTCGGCTACACCCAGCAGCTGTCGACCTCGGTGGCGATGTTCCGAGAGAACCCCAAGAACCACAAGCTGCTCTCCATGAACGGCACCGCGGGCAAGGACTCCATCCACGGTGGTGACATCCCGACGCAGGTGTGGACCGAGTACATGAAGGCCGCGCTGAAGAACGCGAACGACCCCGGTTTCCCGGACGCGATCAAGATGGGCAAGGTCCATGACGAAGCCGGTGCGCCGTCCCCGACTCCGTCGGTCACCATCACGCCGAGTCAGACGCCCAGCGACTCGCCCAGCCCGTCGCCGAGCCTGACGTCCCCGTCCCCCTCCCCCTCGCCCAGCGACACCTGCCAGTGGGGTTGGGGCAACAACTGCAACGGCAACAACGGTGGCACGGACACGGGCGGAACAGACGGAGGCACGACCCCCTCGCCCTCAGTCACGGACACGACCGGGACCGGCAACACCAGAGGCAATGGCAACGGAGGCCTTTTCTCGGGCCAGAACGGCTAGCTCACCGTTCTGACCGTTTGGTGGCCATTTCGCCCGCCAAGCACGTTTCACGTGAAACATGGGGCCGTCGCACTCACCAGGTGCGGCGGCCCTCGGCGTATTCCCAGACTGGTACGGCAGGATGTGCCCCATGCCCAGTGCAGAGATGACGCCCGCAGGCGTGCACGAGCCCGAGCCCGTACGGCCCGTCGGCGCGGATCCGGTGCGGCCGACCCGTGAGGACGAGGTCGCCAAGGCCGGGAGCGAGCTGATCGGCGGACCGATCGGCCGGCGCGCCCTGCTCGGGACGACCTGGTGGACACCGCTACGGGTCATCGTGCTCGTGGCGATCGCCATGTTCGCTCTCGGCCTGGTGCAGAAGGCGCCCTGCTACCAGAGCGCCTGGTTCTTCGGCGCGAGCTCGCAGTACACCCACGCCTGTTACTCGGACATCCCTCACCTCTTCCAGGGACGCGGATTCGCCGACGGACTGGTGCCGTACTTCGACCGGCTCCCGGGCGACATGGAGTACCTCGAATACCCGGTGCTGACCGGCGTGTTCATGGAGGTGGCCGCGTGGCTCACGCCGGGCAGCGGCGGCATCCAGCACCAGGAGCAGTGGTACTGGTTCGTCAACGCCGGAATGCTGATGGCGTGCGCGGCCGTCGTCGCCGTCTGCGTTACCCGCACCCATGCCCGGCGCCCCTGGGACGGTCTGCTGGTCGCGCTGGCGCCCGCTGCCGCCCTGACCGCCACCATCAACTGGGACCTGCTCGCGGTGGCCCTGACGGCCGCCGCGATGCTGATGTGGTCGCGGGGCCGGTCACTGGCCTTCGGCGTCCTCCTGGGGCTCGCCACCGCCGCGAAGCTCTACCCGGTCCTGCTGCTCGGCCCGCTGCTGGTGCTGTGCTGGCGCGCCGGAAAGTGGCGGGAGTTCTTCCGGGCCGTGGGCGGCGCGGCCGTCGCCTGGCTGGTGGTGAACCTGCCGGTGATGCTCTTCGCCTACGAGGGATGGTCGAAGTTCTACACGTTCAGCCATGACCGGGGCGTCGACTTCGGGTCGCTCTGGCTGATCTGGGCGCAGAACTCGAGTAACCCGCCCTCCACCGATTTCGTGAACAACGCCGCCGTCGTGCTGGTGGCACTGTGCTCGCTGGGTATCGCCGCGCTGACGCTCACCGCACCGCGCCGGCCGCGCTTCGCCCAGCTGGCCTTCCTGATCGTCGCGGTCTTCATCCTGACCAACAAGGTCTACTCCCCGCAGTACGTCCTGTGGCTGGTGCCGCTGGCCGTCCTCGCCCGGCCCAAGTGGCGGGACTTCCTGATCTGGCAGGCCTGCGAGGTGGCGTACTTCCTGGGCATCTGGTTCTACCTCGCCTACACGACCAGCGGGGACGCCCACAAGGGACTGCCCACGCTGGGGTACGACTGGGTGATCGCGGTGCATCTGCTCGGCACGCTCTACCTGTGCGCCGTCGTCGTGCGGGACATCCTGATGCCCGAGCGGGACGTGGTGCGTCGGTCCGGTGACGACGACCCCTCGGGAGGAGTGCTCGACGGCGCCGAGGACGTCTTCGTACTGGGCGCCGCGGCTCATCCGCCGCGCCACGCCGTCCACTTCGACGCGCCTCAGGTGGACTGGGGAAGGTCCGGCATGCCGTCGAACGGGGAGCGTTCGCTCTGAGCGAACGAGCGCCTTGGCGCACATGAGGAAGGCCGTACACGCATCGCGCGTGTACGGCCTTCCCGGTTCGGGGACCTCGCTGTCCGGCGGTCCGGACTACCGGTCCACGATCCGGTCGAACTGCGTCGTGGTGTGCCGCAGATGGGCCACCAGCTCGTCGCCCACCTTCGGCTCGGGAGCGTCCGAGGGCACGAAAAGGATCGACACCTGCATGTGCGGTGGCTCGGCGAACCAGCGCTGCTTGCCGCCCCAGACGAACGGGGACAGGTTCCGGTTGACCGTGGCCAGGCCGGCCCGTGCGACGCCCTTGGCGCGCGGCATGACGCCGTGCAGCGCCTTCGGGGCCTCCAGGCCCACCCCGTGCGACGTACCGCCCGCCACGACCACCAGGAAGCCGTCCGAGGCCGCCTTCTGCTGCCGGTAGCCGAAGCGGTCGCCCTTGGTCACCCGGGTGACGTCCAGGACGGCGCCACGGTACTCGGTGGCGTCGTGGTCCCCGAGCCAGAGCCGCGTGCCGATGCGGGCACGGAACCGGGTCTGCGGGAACTGCTGCTGCAGCCGGGCGAGTTCATCGGCCTTCAGATGGCTGACGAACATCGTGTGCAGCGGCAGCCGGGCCGCGCGAAGCCGGTCCATCCAGCCGATGACCTCCTCGACGGCGTCCGAGCCGTCGGTGCGGTCCAGCGGCAGGTGGATGGCGAAGCCCTCCAGCCGGACGTTCTCTATGGCGGCGTGCAACTGCGGCAGGTCCTGCTCGCTGATGCCGTGCCGCTTCATCGAGGACATCACCTCGATGACGACGCGCGCGCCCACGAGGCCGTACACGCCGTCGATCGACGACACCGAACGGATCACCCGGTCCGGCAGCGGAACGGGCTCCTCGCCCCGCCGGTACGGCGTCAGCACCAGCAGGTCGCCGCCGAAGAAGTCCTTGATGCGCGCGGCCTCGTACGTGGTGCCGACGGCGAGGACGTCCGAGCCGAGCCGGGTGGCCTCCTCCGCCAGCCGTTCGTGTCCGAAGCCGTAGCCGTTGCCCTTGCAGACCGGGACGAGGCCCGGAAACTGCTCCTGCACGTGCTTGTGGTGCGCCCGCCAGCGCGCGGTGTCGACGTAGAGCGTGAGCGCCATGGCCGGACCCGGACCCTTTCTCGTGGCTGCCGTGTGTCAGTGGGGTGGAGAACTGTGAAGGCTATGGAATCAAACGTCCCGCGCTCAGCGGCGCGACATGTAGATGTCGAGCGCCTTGTGGAGCAGCTTGTTCAGCGGGAAGTCCCACTCGCCGAGGTATTCGGCGGCCTGGCCGCCGGTGCCGACCTTGAACTGGATCAGGCCGAACAGGTGGTCCGTCTCGTCCAGCGAGTCCGAGATACCGCGCAGGTCGTAGACGGTGGCGCCCAGCGCGTAGGCGTCGCACAGCATCCGCCACTGCATCGCGTTCGAGGGCCGGACCTCACGGCCGATGTTGTCGGAGGCGCCGTAGGAGTACCAGACGTGGCCACCGACGATCAGCATGGTCGCGGCCGAGAGGTTCACGCCGTTGTGACGCGCGAAGTACAGCCGCATGCGGTTGGGGTCCTCGGTGTTGAGGGCCGTCCACATGCGCTGGAAGTACGACAGCGGGCGGGGCCGGAAGTGGTCGCGCACGGCTGTGATCTCGTACAGCCGCTGCCACTCGGCGAGGTCCTGGTAGCCGCCCTGGACGACCTCGACGCCGGCCTTCTCGGCCTTCTTGATGTTGCGGCGCCACAGCTGGTTGAAGTTCTTGTGCACCTCTTCCAGGGAACGATTCGCCAGCGGCACCTGGAAGACGTAACGGGGCTGGACGTCGCCGAAGCCGGCGCCGCCGTCCTCGCCCTGCTGCCAGCCCATGCGGCGCAGCTTGTCGGCCACCTCGAAGGCACGCGGCTCGATGAAGTCGGCCTCCATGTCGCGCAGGCGCTTCACGTCCGGGCTCTGGATGCCCTTCTTGATCGTCTCCGCGTTCCAGCGACGGATGATCACCGGCGGGCCCATCTTCACAGAGAAGGCGCCCTGCTGCTTGAGGTGGGCCAGCATCGGCTGGATCCAGTCGTCCAGGTTCGGCGCGAACCAGTTGATGACCGGGCCCTCGGGGAGGTAGGCGAGGTAGCGCTTGATCTTGGGCAGCTGGCGGTACAGCACCAGGCCCGCGCCGACCATGTCGCCGGTGCGCTCGTCGAACCAGCCGAGGTGCTCCGAGCGCCATTCCGCCTTCACGTCGGCCCAGGCCGGGACCTGCATGTGGCTCGCCGACGGCAGGCTCTGGATGTAGGCCAGATGTTGCTCGCGGCTGATGGTCCTCAGGGTCAGGCTCATGTCGGGGCGCTCCTCGGGCTGGTGTGTCCCCATGGGTTCAGGGGCTCCGGCTCACGCGCCGAAGCCTACTGCGCCTTGCGACCACCCCGACTGGGCGCACGGCACCTTCGCCCCGGCCTGTCGCCTGCCGGGGCGTCCGCGCTGTGTTCAGTGGGGGCGTCGAAGGAGGGTCGGCGGGCTCAGCCGATGAGGCCGCCGAACAGCCCGCCGTTCGCCATGCCGAGCATGAAGCCGACGCCGGAGGCGCCCAGACCCAGGATCAGGCCGAACCGTTCACGCGTCGTCACCGAGATCCACTGGCCGTAAGCCCCGATCACGAGTCCCACGAGGCCGGCCCAGGAAGCGATCAGGTGGAGACCGGAGAAGAAGGACGTGATGAAGGCCAGCACACCCAGGACCAGTGTCACGGCCATGAGGGCGTCCTGGAGCGGATGGGGCTTGCCGTCCGTGGCGAAGAGGGATCCGGCGGTGTTGGGTCGCAATGCCTGCTGTGCCATGAGGCACCTCCTGCGGATCGCGGCGCACTGTAGCGCCATACACACCCGATGTGTACAGACTGACGGTGCCCACCGCCGGATTTCAACCGGAAGCCGGTGTGCAGGTAGTCTGTAGCGTCTGCACCGGTGTCTGCCCAGGCCTGCCAGAAATATCTGCGGCCGCACTGCGGGATCCCCAGTGGAACCCCTTCGATTGTCAGTGGTGGCCGATACCGTTGCCTACGCATCACGACCCTCCTGCCACGGAACGACCGTGGCCGCTGAGTCCAAAGGAGGTGGGTTCCACATGCGTCACTACGAGGTGATGGTCATCCTCGACCCCGATCTCGAGGAGCGCGCTGTCTCCCCGCTGATCGAGAACTTCCTGTCTGTCGTCCGTGATGGCGGCGGCAAGGTTGAGAAGGTCGACACCTGGGGCCGTCGTCGTCTCTCGTACGAGATCAAGAAGAAGCCCGAGGGCATCTACTCGGTCATCGACCTGCAGGCCGAGCCTGCGGTCGTCAAGGAGCTCGACCGCCAGATGAACCTGAACGAGTCGGTCCTCCGGACCAAGGTCCTCCGTCCCGAGACCCACTGAGCCTCCCGCTCAGCTGATCTCGGGATTCGAGTAGCAGCAAGCAGCCAGCAGCAAACCCGCCGAGAGGTTCCCCATGGCAGGCGAGACCGTCATCACGGTCGTCGGCAATCTTGTCGACGACCCCGAGCTGCGCTTCACCCCGTCCGGTGCGGCGGTCGCGAAGTTCCGCGTCGCGTCCACTCCCCGCACCTTCGACCGCCAGACGAACGAGTGGAAGGACGGCGAGAGCCTGTTCCTGACCTGCTCGGTCTGGCGTCAGGCGGCGGAGAACGTCGCCGAGTCGCTCCAGCGAGGCATGCGCGTCATCGTGCAGGGCCGGCTGAAGCAGCGGTCCTACGAGGACCGTGAGGGCGTCAAGCGCACGGTCTACGAACTGGACGTCGAGGAAGTCGGCGCCAGCCTGCGCAACGCCACGGCGAAGGTCACCAAGACCTCCGGTGGCGCCCGCGGTGGCCAGGGCGGTTACGGCGGCGGTGGCGGCCAGGGTGGCGGCGGCTGGGGCGGCGGCTCCGGCGGCGGCCAGCAGGGCGGCCAGCAGAGCGGCGCTCCTGCCGACGACCCGTGGGCGACCGGCGCTCCCGCCGGTGGCAACCAGGGCGGCGGCGGCTGGGGCGGCGGCTCCGGCGGCTCCGGCGGCGGTGGCGGCTACTCGGACGAGCCCCCCTTCTAGGGCTCGTATCCACACTTCTTGATCACACAGGAGAAACACCATGGCGAAGCCGCCTGTGCGCAAGCCTAAGAAGAAGGTCTGCGCTTTCTGCAAGGACAAGGTCACGTACGTGGACTACAAGGACACGAACATGCTGCGGAAGTTCATTTCCGACCGCGGCAAGATCCGTGCCCGCCGCGTGACCGGCAACTGCACGCAGCACCAGCGTGACGTCGCCACGGCCGTGAAGAACAGCCGTGAGATGGCGCTGCTGCCCTACACGTCCACCGCGCGATAAGGGAAGGGTGACCGACACATGAAGATCATCCTCACCCACGAGGTCTCCGGCCTCGGTGCCGCGGGCGACGTCGTCGACGTCAAGGACGGTTACGCTCGCAACTACCTGATCCCGCGGAAGTTCGCTATCCGCTGGACCAAGGGTGGCGAGAAGGACGTCGAGCAGATCCGTCGCGCTCGCAAGATCCACGAGATCCAGACCATCGAGCAGGCCAACGCTGTGAAGGCCCAGCTCGAGGGCGTCAAGGTCCGTCTGGCCGTCCGCTCGGGCGACGCCGGTCGTCTCTTCGGTTCCGTCACCCCGGCCGACGTCGCTTCGGCGATCAAGGCTTCCGGTGGCCCCGAGGTCGACAAGCGCCGCATCGAGCTGGGTGCGCCGATCAAGACGCTGGGCGCCCACGAGACGTCCGTGCGTCTGCACCCCGAGGTTGCCGCCAAGGTCAACATCGAGGTCGTCTCGGCGTAACGCCGTGCTCGGCTTGAACAGCTGAGAAAGGGGCCACCCCAGTGGGGTGGCCCCTTTTCGTATGGGGCGCGGATTGCCGTGGCGCTGTCTGTTTCACGTGAAACCGGGCCAAGGCGAGCCGGGCTGATCCACTCAGCGGGTCGCGCCTGTCACGATCCAGCGGCCCGAGCGCGTCCGTAGCCACAGAGTGATCAGGCGGACCGTCATCATCAGGGTCATGGCCCCCCAGAGGGCGGTGAGGCCACCGCCGAGCGCGGGAACGAGCAGCGCCACCGGTGTGAAGACCGCCAGGGTCACGACCATCGCCCCGGCCAGATACGGGCCGTCGCCGGCGCCCATCAGGACACCGTCCAGGACGAACACGATCCCGCAGATGGGCTGTGAGAGGGCCACCATCAGCAGCGCGGGAAGCGCCGTGTCCTTGACCACGGAGTCGCTGGTGAACAGCGGCAGGAACAGGGGGCGGGCAGCCACCACGAGCAGCCCGAGCCCGGCTCCGGTGGCGATGCCCCACTGGACCATGCGACGGCAGGCCAGCCGGGCGCCCTCGGAATCGTTCGCTCCGAGATAGCGGCCGATGATGGCCTGCCCGGCAATGGCGATCGCATCGAGGGCGAACGCCAGCAGGCTCCACAGGGACAGGATGATCTGATGGGCGGCGATATCCGCGTCGCCGAGGCGTGCGGCGACCGCAGTGGCGATCATGAGAATCGCCCGCAGCGACAGGGTACGGACGAGCAGAGGTGCTCCAGCCTGGGCCGAAGCCCGGATACCGGCCGTGTCCGGTCGCAGCGAGGCCCCGTGCCGCCGTGCTCCGCGAACGACCACGATCAGATAGGCCGCCGCCATGCCGCACTGGGCGATCACGGTGCCCCAGGCGGACCCGGCGATGCCCAGTCCGGCGCCGTAGACGAGACCCACGTTGAGCGCGGCGTTGGCCACGAAACCCGCGATGGCGACGTAGAGGGGTGTCCTGGTGTCCTGCAGGCCTCGCAGCACACCGGTGGCGGCCAGGACGATCAGCATGGCCGGGATACCGAGTGCGGAGATGCGCAGGTATGTCGTGCCGTAGGGCGCCGCGGTGGCGGAGGCGCCGAACAGGTCCACGATGCCGGGGGCCAGGGGGAGGACGGCGGCGATGACCGCCGCACCGAGGAGCAGCGCGAGCCAGATGCCGTCCATGCCCTGGCGGATGGCCGCCTGGAGATCGCCGGCGCCGACCCTCCGGGCCACGGCGGCCGTGGTGGCGTACGCGAGGAAGACGAAGACGCTCACGGCGGTTGTGAGGAGGGCCGACGCCACTCCCAGGCCGGCGAGCTGGGCCGTTCCAAGGTGGCCGACGATCGCGCTGTCGGCCATCACGAACAGGGGCTCGGCGACCAGCGCACCGAAGGCCGGGACGGCCAGCGCGATGATCTCCTGGTCGTGCCGACGGCGGGTGGCCTTGGGGATCGCGGGAGCCTGTGTCATGAGCACCAATCTAATCGTCCACAGGTAAGAGATGCAATGGTCCACTGCCCCTTACTGGCAGTCCTCGATCATGCGGTCGTGCGTACCGTCCGAAGCGATCTTGATCCGACTGGGAAAGTTTTTCTTCTGCACAGCCGGTGGACGGCAAACCCGCAGCTCAGTGGGGTGGCCTGCACCACAGGGAGGCCTTGTTCACAGGGCTGTCCACCGGGTCGTGCACAGGTTTGGTGAAGTTCTCCACAGCATCTGGGCCGTCGTCCACATGGCCTGTGGATAACCAGATTGGCTGACGCTGCCGACAGGCCTAACGTTGTCCGGCGCCCGCTCCTTCCTGCGACCCGGGAAACCTCGCAAAACAGACCCGCGAGAACCGGAGTTGGGCCTCTCATTTGTCAGTGTCGTGCCGTAGAACAGAGGGCACGGCTAGGTCCGCCGTGCGGACGGGAGGAGGTGGCTCGGTGAGCATTTCCGAGCCCTTGGACGATCCGTGGGCCGAGGCCGGGCCCAGTGATCGTCTGCCGGCCTCCCGTCGAAGGAGCGACGGCGGCCGGGGTCGTGACGAGCAGCACGACCGGGGCCGGGAGAGCGGTGGCTGGGACGGCGGGGGCTCCTCCTTCGAACGGTTGCCTCCGCAGGACCTGGACGCCGAGCAGTCCGTCCTCGGCGGCATGCTCCTGTCCAAGGACGCCATCGCGGACGTCGTGGAGGTCCTCAAGGGCCACGACTTCTACAAGCCCGCGCACGAGACGATCTACCAGGCGATCCTCGACATCTACGCCAAGGGCGAGCCGGCCGACCCGATCACTATCGCCGCCGAACTCACCAAGCGTGGCGAGATCAACAAGGTGGGCGGGGCGTCGTACCTGCACACCCTCGTGCAGACCGTGCCGACGGCGGCGAACGCCGAGTACTACGCGGAGATCGTGCACGAGCGCGCGGTGCTGCGCCGTCTGGTCGAAGCCGGCACCCGCATCACGCAGATGGGATACGCGGCCGACGACGACGTCGACGAGATCGTCAACCGCGCCCAGGCCGAGATCTACGCCGTCACCGAGCAGCGCACCAGCGAGGACTACCTCCCGCTGGGGGACATCATGGAGGGTGCCCTCGACGAGATCGAGGCGATCGGCTCACGCAGCGGCGAGATGACCGGTGTACCGACCGGGTTCACGGACTTCGACTCGCTGACGAACGGCCTGCACCCGGGCCAGATGATCGTCATCGCGGCCCGTCCCGCCATGGGTAAGTCCACTCTCGCGCTGGACTTCGCCCGGGCCGCCTCGATCAAGAACAATCTGCCCAGTGTCATCTTCTCGCTCGAAATGGGACGCAACGAGATCGCGATGCGCCTGCTGTCGGCGGAGGCCCGCGTCGCTCTGCACCACATGCGGTCCGGCACGATGACGGACGAGGACTGGACCCGGCTCGCCCGGCGCATGCCGGACGTGTCCGCCGCACCGCTCTACATCGACGACTCCCCGAACCTGTCGATGATGGAGATCCGCGCGAAGTGCCGGCGACTGAAGCAGCGCAACGACCTGAAGCTGGTGGTCATCGACTATCTCCAGCTGATGCAGTCCGGTGGCTCCAAGCGTGCCGAGAGCCGTCAGCAGGAGGTCTCGGACATGTCCCGTAACCTCAAGCTGCTCGCCAAGGAGCTGGAGGTCCCGGTCATCGCGCTCTCCCAGCTCAACCGTGGCCCCGAGCAGCGCACCGACAAGAAGCCGATGGTCTCCGACCTGCGTGAGTCCGGCTCCATCGAGCAGGACGCCGACATGGTCATCCTGCTGCACCGTGAGGACGCGTACGAGAAGGAGTCACCGCGCGCGGGCGAGGCCGACTTGATCGTGGCCAAGCACCGAAACGGCCCTACGGCGACGATCACGGTCGCCTTCCAGGGCCACTACTCACGCTTCGTGGACATGGCCCAGACCTGACCGTCGGCTCAGAGATCGTGGCCGTCACGCGCGGGGCCGGGTAAATGGACTCGACGTGCGTCGGCACAGCCGCTGAACTGGGGGCATGACGACATCCCAGGAAGAGCTGCTCCCCGGCACGCGGCGGGCGTTGCTGCATCGCATCGCCGTCGCTCAGGCCGAAGGGCGGACACCCTCACTGGTCGCCGCGGTCGTTCGGGACGGGCGGACCGTGTGGCACGGTGCGCGGTCCTCGGTCGACGGGCACGCGCCGGACGAGAACGTGCAGTACAGGATCGGCTCGATCACCAAGACGTTCACCGCTGTCCTGGTGCTGCGACTGCGTGACGAGGGATTGCTCGACCTCGATGACCCCCTGGAGAAACACCTGCCGGGTACCGGCGCGGGGGAGGCGACCATCGCCCAACTGCTCGCGCACACCGGCGGCCTTGCGGCGGAGTCACCCGCCCCCTGGTGGGAGCGGACACCTGGTTCGCTCCGTCCCGAGCTGGGCGATGTCCTGGGAGAGCGGCCGGTGCTGCATCCCGTTGGCCGACGGCACCACTACTCCAACCCCGGCTACACCCTGCTCGGTGCTCTGGTGGAACGACTGCGCGGCGCTGCCTGGACGGATGTGCTCGGCAGGGAGGTGCTGGAGCCCCTGGGGCTGACCCGCACCAGTGCCCAGCCGCAGGCGCCGCACGCGGGTGGCTGGGCCGTTCATCCGTGGGCCGACGCGCTGCTGCCCGAGCCATTGGAGGACCTGGGCCGGATGGCGCCGGCCGGACAGCTCTGGTCCACCACCGCTGATCTCTCGCGTTTCGCCGTTTTCCTGGCCGGGGGAGACGACCGGGTACTGAGCGCGGAATCGGTCCGGGAGATGCGCACACCGGCGGCCCCGGCGGAGACGTCGGACGTCGTCGACGGTGCCGCCTACGGCCTCGGCATGCAGATCCAGCAGCGCGACGGCCGGCTGATCGTGGGTCACTCCGGCTCGCTGCCGGGGTTCCTCGCGAACCTCAGTATCAGCGTGGAAGACGGTGTGGCGGCCGTGGTGCTGACCAACTGCACGTCCGGCCCGGTGGTGTCAGCGGTGGGCGCCGATCTCGTCCGCATCGTCGCGGAGGCCGAGCCCCGGATTCCCGCCCCTTGGCGTCCGCTGAGCGAAGTGGAACCGGCCGTCCTGGAGTTGGCCGGACAGTGGTACTGGGGAACCCATGCCTTCGCCCTGCGCGTGACGGCGGACGGCCTCATCTCCCTGGGGCCGATGTCCGGCGCCGGGCGCCGGGCGCGTTTCCGGTCCAACAGTGACGGCACCTGGACCGGACTGGAGGGCTACTACGCGGGAGAGGTCCTGCGTGCCGAGCGGCGCCCGGACGGCTCCGTGCGCCATCTGGACCTCGGGTCGTTCGTGTTCACACGACAGCCCTACGAGGAGGGCGCCGGTGTGCCCGGCGGAGTGGATCCGGCGGGCTGGCGAGGGATCGCGGACTGACTGAACGATGCGGCCGTTGGTGGGTGTTTCACGTGAAACCGGACCCCTTCCGACGGGCCTGGAGGTTCTGTGGGGGCGTGACGGGGCGGCCGCCATGGGACAATGAAGTACGTGCTCTT